>PFDB01000016.1:0-62497 GCA_002763075.1 Candidatus Pacearchaeota archaeon CG10_big_fil_rev_8_21_14_0_10_34_76
TGAATGACTCTGCTATAGATTACACATCTAAGTTTTACAATAAAGGAGAAAAATTCGATATAATAATTCTTGGAGCTGGTGAAGATTCACATATAGCCTCTTTATTTCCAGGCCATCCAGAAATAAATTCAGAATCCTCATCATTCATTGCAATAACAGACTCTCCAAAACCTCCTAAAGAAAGAATTACTGCCTCAAAAGTTCTCTTGAAAAAATCAGATTGCTGTTTTTTAGTATTTTTAGGAGATTCAAAACGCATTGCCTATGATATGTTTAACAACCCAGAAATTTCAGAAGAGGAATGCCCTTCTAAAATAACAAAGGCCATAAGGAACCTCAATATAATAACTGATTTAGAAATCAAGGGTATAATCTAATACAGGAGAATATCTCGCCTTCCAAAATTCATATGTCTTTCTTAATGGGTCTATTTCATCTCTAATTGTATCAACAAATTGTGCAGAATTAATCTTACCTTCTGAATAATTAGATGTTGCTTCAGTCAATGTATCCTCAAATCTTCCCTTTACCAAATCTACCATAGATTTTGAACATCTCATAACTCTAGGATTTAAGAAAAATTGTCTTGTATCTGCTACCAAATCATCTGCAGGAGGACTTATACATTCTCTATTATATCTACTCATTTAAAATCAAAGTTATTAAGGTTAATTAATCTTTCTCATCATCTTTTTGGATGATTATCCAATCAATAATGAATGCTATAAAGCTTGCAACTACAGAGATATACAAAACCTCTAGAATAATCGCTCCTGCTATTAAAATCCCAAGATTTATTTGAGTCTGGAAAGCCATTTTTATTGCAATTATAAATGGCCATGCAACAACTCCCAATAATGCAGAATATGTTTGGTAATCAGAGCCAGTGAATGAATAATTATAAAGATATACAATCACAGTTACAAATATTAGGATAAAAACCGACAACATTAGTTTTCTTTTAGTCAGCCTGAAAAACTCTTTAACGCCTTTCTTTTTATCAGATTTCATCTTATTTATCTACTCTATTTACAATCCTGCCTTTCTTAAAAGACAAAATATTCTCAATGGTCGTATCTAAAATCCTGTGAATTGCCTCTCTTGTGAAGAAAGCCATATGCGGAGTAACAATGACATTCTTCTCCTTCAAAAGTCTATGATTTTCCATAAAGATTTTCATATCTTCTTTATTGAACTCCTCAGAGAACATCTGCATTTCATCCTTAATATCCTCCTCTCCTTCTAAAACGTCAAGTGCGGCCCCAGATATTATTTTCTTTTCAAGCCCGTAAAGCAATGCAGTAGTATCTATTATCTCTCCTCTAGCCGCATTTATTATAAAACACCCTTTCTTTATTTTTCTTATATTGCTCATGTTTATCATTCCTCTTGTGCTAGGCAATAAAGGCACATGAATAGTTATTATATCAGAATTCATTAGAAGACTATCAAAATCAACATACTTGAATCCTAATTCTTTACTCAACTTAACATCTTTTGTTTTTGCAAATGCTATAACTTCCATCTCGAACCCCTTAGCTATTTTTATGACTCTCTGCCCTATGCTCCCAGGCCCTATAACTCCAAGGGTTTTTCCCCTTAAATCAAACCCTTCAAGTCCTTCAAGAGAAAAGTCATCCTTCTTCGTTCTTTCAACAGCCACGGGAATTTTCCTTGAAATAGATAAAATCAAGCCAAATGTATGTTCTGCCACAGTATTTTCTCCATAATGTGGAACGTTACTTACAGAGATTTTTCTCTTCTTGCATTCATTAATATCAATGTGATCATATCCTGTTGACATTGTTACAATATGGTTCAGATTAGGCATTTTATCTAATACCTCCTTATCAACGCACGAATCTACAAAAACCACTAGCACATCAGAATTCTTAGCTTTTATAGCATTCAAAGAATTTATGGGAGTTTTAAAGAATTCAACATTCACACCCCTGATTTTCTTCAACCCAGACTTTAGATAAATTTCATTATCTCTATTGCTCTCAAAAAAACTTATTTTCATTTTAAATTTACCCTCTTTATAATTATATTCTCTTTATCTGACTTACCCTTAATCTCTTTCCAACTCAGCAAGCCCTTTCTAGACCCTGGAGTTGAAACAAGAGATGCAGAATTAATCACTGCAGCCTTAATTGATTCTTTTATATCCCCAGTTTTTATCAACCCTGCAATGAAAGTGCTTGAAAAAACATCTCCCGCACCAGTCTTCTCTTTGACATCAACTTTTTTTGGAGAGTACTTATAGACATATATTCCATCAGAAACGTATCCTGGTCTTGCTCCATCTGTAATGCATACAATACTTGGACCAAGTTCATGGATTTTTTTATAAATGTTATTCTTTCCAACAAGCATCTCAGCCTCCTCCATATTCAAGCTCAAAAAATCTGTATTTCTCAACATTTTTCTCAAAGGCTCAATCCCTTTCCTTATTTGATAACTGCTAGGATTAAATGACACCTTCATCCCATTTCTTTTTGCAAAATCAACAAATTTTTTCTGACTTGCAAATGAGTCTCCTGCCAAAGAACTTATATGCACCCATTTAGAATTCATTTTCCCAAGTTTTATCTCATCATATTTCAATAAATTACTTGCTCCCTTATATGTGAGAATTGTCCTATGATGACTTTTAGACTCAAGAATAAATGAATATCCTGCATGTTCTTTTCCATTCACTCCCAAAAAATCAACATTGGCTTTTTTTAATTCCCTAAGGATAATTTTAGAGTTATATCCATGTCCTATTTTACCTAAAAATCCTGATTTCAACCCAATTTTAGAAATGCACACAGAAGTGTTTATTCCTCCACCCCCAACAGAAAAATTAACCTTATCTACCAATACCTTTGTCCCAGAAGGAATACATAACTTTCCAGAACCCTCAACTATGTCAGTATATATGAATGCATCAACAAGACCACTACCAAAACTGATAACATCATATTTTTTCATTAATCACCTCTTGAATATTAATTCTTCCTTGCTTTTATTTTTAACGCTTCCAATCCTGGAAGTTTTTCACCAGCAATATAATGTAATAATGCCCCACCACTCAAACTCACATATCCTAATTTCTTTCTATTAATATTCAACCTCTCAAGTATTGATTCACTATGTCCTCCAGCTATCACACAGAATGCTCCAGATTTCTCCATTGATTTCAATAATTCTTTTGTTCCTTTTAAGAATTTTTTATTTTCATAATATCCTGCAGGCCCCTTCCAGAATATCTGTCTTGCATTCATTATTCTTTTTGAATATTCTTCAACTGTTTTACTACCTATATCCAAAGCCCTCTCATTCAGGGGCAATTCACTAATGTCATGCTCTTCTCTCTTACCTCTTACTTCAAATGCAAGATCAATTGGAGTTTTTATATTAGAAATGTTTTTCTTTATCTCAATCATAAAATTTCTATATTTGCTCAATATTTTATTCTCTACTCCAAGAGAATTTCCATTAGCAATCAGACAAACAAGAGAGAAAACTCCTGTAGACAAAATATTTTTTTTCTTTATCAGAAGCATATTATCTTCTATTTTAGCCCCTCCCAAAATAAATAGTGTGTCTTTAAGATGGATTTTATTGATATTCTTTAATTCTTCTTCCAATACCCTCCCTATTCCTGAAGGTAACAATTTTGGAAATACCATAATACTTGCTTGCTTCCTATGTGAAATAGAAAATGCATCATTGATATATATGTCGCTCCTTTTTGTAAGTTCTCTGATATACCTTGAATTTCTGTCAAAAAAGAATTCATCTTTTATTTTTCTGACATTATCTAATAATATCGCCTCTCCATCCCTTAAGGAATCAATAGCATTCAATGCTCTTTTCCCGCAAACGTCTGGAACAAACTTCACATTTGTAAATCTTCTCAATGCTGCTGCATGTTGCTTTAAATCTATAAAATCCTCACTTCCAGGTCTTCCCTGATGGGCCAATATAATTACCCTTGCATTTTTCTTTTTCAGTTCCTTGATTGTTTTAGCATGCTCTCTTATTCTTCCAGAAACACGTATCTTTCCATTTTTAACCTCTGAATTAATATCTACTCTAAGCAAAACATTCTTTCCTTTAAATATAAAATCATCCAGCGTTTTGAATTTTTTATAAGCCATAAGAATCAACCTCTAAGCAACTTTAATGAATCTATAACTCTTGATGAATATCCATGTTCATTATCATACCATGCTAGCACTTTTACCATCTCTCCTTGTACCATTGTGCTCAACCCATCAATGATAGAAGAATGTATATTCCCAATTATATCACTAGATACAATCTCATCCTCTGTATAATATAATATTCCTTTCATCTTTTTTGTAGCTGCATCCTTAAATGCCTTATTCACTTCATCAACACTTGTCTTCTTTTTAAGATGGGCAACAAAATCTATTATAGACCCAGAAGCAACTGGTACTCTCATTGCTAATCCAGACATCTTGCCCCTCATCTCAGGCATTGCCTTGCAAAGAGCATCTGTTGCCCCAGTACTTGTGGGCACAATATTCAACCCTGCGGTTCTTCCTCTTCTTCTTTTTTTGTGAAATCCGTCAACAATATTCTGACTTGCTGTATAGGCATGTAATGTAGTCAAAAATGATTCTTTTATTCCAAATTTTTCATTTAAGACCTTCACAACGGGAGCAAGACAGTTTGTAGTGCATGAAGCTATAGAAATTATTTCATGAGTCTTCTTAAGTTCATTTTCATTGACTCCCATTATCAATGTAATATCTGCATCGTCACTTGGAGCGGTTATTATGACTCTCCTTGCCCCAGCCTTGATATGCTTCATAGCACCATCTCTCTTTGTGAATGCCCCAGTAGCTTCAATCACAACATCAACCCCGAGTTTTTTCCAAGGAAGTTTCTCTGGATCCATTTCAGACAACACAGGATATTTCTTTCCATTAACAATTAGATTTTCTCCAGAAGAATGAACCCTTCCTTTAAAATTACCATATACAGAATCATATTTCAAAGCATATGCAGCATCTTCGGCTCCATGAAGATCATTTATAGCAACAATCTGAATTTTCCTTTCTAAAGCTATCTTAAAGATATTTTTTCCTATTCTTCCAAATCCATTGATAGCTACTTTCATCTCACCTCTCCTCTTACAAAACAACATAACTGAACTTATAAATCTTTTTAGATGTAAATTTTAACAACTCAATGATTTTTTGATCTAAATTCTTTCTCCAATACCTTTAATGCCTTTTTTGGATCTTCAGAATTTGAAATAAAACTTCCTGAATTTACAATATCAACTCCTGCCTTGACAAGTTTCCGAACACTATTATCATTCACCCCCCCATCAACTTGCACAATAACTTCGGGATATAATCTCTTAAAAGCAATTACATTCTCAACAACCAATGGATTTAGTCTTTGCCCTTCTTTTCCAGGATATACCCCCATGAACATAATACCATCGACGGATGCTCCAAACTTTTTTATTTTATCAACGCTCTCCAAAATTTCTCTTATTTTAACATTTGGATTGAAGGCTACCCATGCACCCATATTATTCTTCTTTATCCTCATTATCAATTTGAATATTTTTTTAGAATCTTTTATAGCCCCGTAATGAAATATTATTTTTTTGAATCCTTTTTTTTTCATTTTAGATATCCATTTTTCAGGTCTATAAACCATCAAGTGTGCTTCAAAATCATTCTTGTATTTTTTTAAATTCGGAACATTAGAAGCTCTTATTCCCTTTGCCGAAACAAACTTTCCATCCATAAAATCAATTTGGATTTTTTTAGATATTTTCACCAGATTAGAAAATTTTTCATCAAATTCTTCCTTACTCTCTGCAAATATACTAGGTATGACGTGATTCATCTTTTTTTCTCGTATTTAGAAATCTTATCTATTCTTCTCTTGTGTCTTGGTTTTCCTGAAAATTCCTCTTTCAACCATAAATCAATAATTCTCACAGCCTTACTGCTTGAAAATTTCCTTCCTCTCAAACACAAAACATTAACATCATTATCTTTTTTAGCCATTTTTGCAGAATAATTGTCATAAGCACACGCAGCCCTCACTCCCCTGACCTTATTAGCTGCTATGACCATTCCAGTCCCAGTCCCACATATTAATATTCCCCTTGAACCTTTATTTTTAACAACCTTCTCTGCAACCTTGAATGCATAATCTGGATAATCATCCTCCTCTTTTTTGTTAATGTTACTAAAATCCTCATATGATATTTCTCTCTTCTCTAAAAATTTTCTTATCTTTTCTTTTGTATCAAAACCGGCATGATCTGCTCCAAGATATATTTTCATTTTTTACTAATCTAAAAACAGAATATTGTTTTTATATCTTATTGTTAAACTGGCTTTGTAAAAAAAGTCAAATATGATGTGATTCCAGAAAGAATAAAGTCCCTATCGCTAAAATCCAGGTAGAATTGTTTCTTCAGTAAATTTTTTGTAAAATTCTTTAAATTCCATCTAACCTATATTTCTTATAATTCAAACAAAAGTTCTTCCCACCCTTTTTAAAGGCTTCATTTGACTCGTTAATTATATTCATTGCCTCTTCCGCATTTTTTGCATGGAATATCAAACTCATTTCTTTTTTATCAAAAAATCCTCTTTTCAATGGCTCCCTCTCAAGCCATCTTACAAGATCTTTCCATGTATCTCCAAGCAATATTATTGGAATGTCACAAATGTGCTTAACTTGCACTAACTGCCATGTATAAAAGAACTCAAGCATTGTTCCTATTCCTCCAGGGGCAATAACCACTGCGTTTGAAAGTAACATAAAATTATCAAGTCTGCTTGAAAATTTATCAAACTTGCTATACAAACCAACCCCCTTGTTAAAATCCTGTTCATGTGGCAAAACAATACCTAATCCAATAGAATGGGAGCCATTCTGTTTTGCTCCAGCTTCATGCCCAGTATTTGCAGCTTCCATTATTCCAGGTCCTCCTCCTGTAACAACATCAATACCTTTCTCCCCAATCATTTTCGCAAGCTTATAAACTTCCTTGTAATATTTATCATTCCTCTTGATTCTTGAAGAACCAAATATAGTAACATGAAAATGCTTGTGTCCTAATCCCTTCTTTATTCTTATTCTCACCATTTTTTATCAAATTTTCTTAACTCAACTAATAGCTTTTCAGGGTTTTTAACTTTAGCAATGGCGGAAGCAATTAAAATTCCATCACACCCAAGCTCTCTAGCTTTTTCCACATCTAAAGCAGAACTTATTCCTGCCCCACATAATGATTTAATTCCACTATCTTTCAAGATTCTTACAAACTTCACAATATCTTTGCTTTTATGCTCCGTGATTGACTTTCCACTTCCTATTAATTTAGGATCTTCAAATGCAATTGCGTATGGCTTCAAATTTAATTTAGAAAAAATCTTCACTTCTCGCATGTTAGCAGCACACAAAATAACTTCCAAACCTGATTTTTTGCATTCAACCAGCCTATCCTTTATCTTATCAAGAGAAATCCTATGCTCTGAATGATTCAATAAAGTCCCTTTCGTCCCAACAGATTTCAACGCATTAGAATAAACATATCCAGTCCCTCTTCCATCTCTATTGTAATTAACGTGTTGAGAATAAACTTTCTTGTTTACCTCTCCAACAGAAATAATATCAACAAAATTTACACACACAATAGCATTAGGGAGATGTCTCCTTATCATTCCAGCAAGTTTAACAGCCTCCTTACCAAATTTATAACTCTTGAAATTGATTACTATCATCCAAACACAATCCTCCTTAACTTTTGACTAATCTCTATTGGATTTTTACTCTGCCATACATTTCTTCCAACTGCAAGTCCTGTTGCGCCTGATTTCATTATGTCTCTGGCTTGCTTCAAAAATGCTTTTTCATCTGCCTTTGCCCCTCCAGCAACAACTATTTTTGTTCTTCCAGCAACCTTAACTGCCCATTTTAAATCAGATGGTTTATTTCCATATTTTAACTTCACCATGTCTGATCCTATTTCTAAGCCAGTGCGCGCAGCATATGAAATCATCTCTCTTGAAACATCATTCTTAACTTTTTTCCCACGGGGATATATCCATGTAATGACTGGCATTCCAATTTTATGTGCTTCCCTTTCAATTTTCTCAAATTGTTCTATCATCTTACTCTCATGAGAACTACCAATATAGATAGTATAACCCACTGCTGACGCTCCTAACTTCACAGCCTCATTCACATCACCAATCTGTGCAGAAATTGGGTCTCCCCCGTTAAGAGATGTTCTACCATTTAACTTCATTATCAATGGAACTCCTGAATTCCTTATTTCTTTATTATATTTTTCAACAATCCCTTTTTGAAAAACAACCCCTGTATAACCCCCCCGTTTTGCAATATCTAAAATATGCAATGGATTCGCATTCTTATCATTAAAATCCTTCTCAGGCCCATGCTCTAATCCCTGGTCATACGCAAGGTACAAGGCTTTCCCTTTTTTCAAAAGTTTTCCCCATTTTAGTTTTCCCATCTTCCCTCTTTGAACACAAACAATATAAACAACTATTCCTTATAAGTCTTATGAAGAGGTGTTTAGAAAAAAGGCCATGGGGAATGTTCGAGCAGTTCACTCTAAATGAAATATCTACAATTAAAATACTAACAATCAAGCCAAAACAAAAGTTCTCATTACAATACCATAAAAGCAGAAAAGAATTCTGGAGATTTCTGGACAATCCAGCTAAAGTCACAGTTGGAAAAAAGACATTCAAGGCAAAGATGGGAGATGAGTTCATAATAGAAAGAAAAACAAATCATAGGATTGAAGCCTTCTCAAAACCAGTGAGAGTATTAGAGATTTCTTTTGGAAAATTCAATGAGAAAGACATAGTTCGCATAGAAGACGCTTACGGAAGAAAATGAAACCAATAACAGAATTATCAGAAAAAGATATAAAAAATTTAAAACTTATTGTTCTCGATCTAGACGGTGTTCTCGTCCCAAGAGGCACAAAGATAAAGGAAAGAGCCAACATTTTAAAATTAGGGATAAAGACAGTACCTCCTAGTATAATAAAAAAAATTAGACTGCTCTCTAAAAAAGGCTTTGAAATAAATGTTAACTCAGGACGTGGATTATGGATGCTTCAGCACATGCTTCATGATATCTTGGATTTCATAAGTCTTACATACGAAAATGGTTCTGCAACATGGTATAAGGGAAAAATATATCAACATGCTAATAGCTTTTCAAAACTACATCACCTCTATGAAAAACTAAGATTTGTTAAACATAAAGATATTTTAGGTTTTGAACCTAAAGAATTCATAATAACAATACACTGCAAAAAAAGAGTTAATGAAATAGAAAAAATAGTTTCTAAGTACAAAGAGGTTTATTATATCTGGAACAATGAAGCTTATGATATTGGAATAAAAAACCTTCAGATAAAATCAAGGGGCCTGAAATCCCTCAGAGAGATTTTAAAGTTAAAAAAAGAAAATGTAATGGCGATAGGAGATAACTATAACGATATAGATATGCTAAAAGAATCAGGCATACCTATTTCAGCAGACCCCTCCAGAGTGAAAGGAGATTTCTATGTCGAATTAAATAAAAAAATGCTTCCTGCAGAACAACTCATAGACAGAATTCTCGAGGTTAAAAAATGATAACAGAAAAAGCATACGATAGGGCAATAGAAGTTCTAGAAAAGTGCAAGACTCCAAATGGATTCTTTGCTGCATATCCTGGATATCAAGGAGTTTGGAGTAGAGATAGTGTTATTACTTCTCTAGGAGCATCACTAATAGAAGAAAGATTCAAGGACACATTTAAAGAAAGCCTAAAAACACTTGGAAAAAATCAAAGTCTTAAAGGGCAAATACCTAATGCTGTTTTATTCGGCTCAGACAATGGAAAAGTAGACTATAAGTCAATAGATTCTACACTCTGGTTTATAATAGGGCATTATCTATTCAAATCAAGATACAATGATTCATCTCTCCTTAAAACATACGAGAAAAACATCCGTTCTGGAATGACATGGCTTTCGTATCAAGATTCTGGGGAAGACCATCTTTTAGAGCAGCAGCCAACCAGCGACTGGCAAGATGCATTTCCGCACAGATATGGACATACAATAAACACTCAAGCCCTTTGGTATAAAACTCTCACTCTTGTAGGAAACAAAAAAGAGGCAGAAAGAGTCAAAGAGATATGCAATAAAGACAAAGAGGATGGACTATGGAATGGAAAATACTATTATTCATTCAGATGGAAAAACCATAATAAATATAAAGAGTTCAGCGATTGGTTCGATACCTTGGGGAATCTTCTTGCGATACTCTTTGACCTTGCAGATAAAAAAAGGGCAGAAAGCATATTAGATTATATAAAAAAAGAAAAAATAGACTCTCCCTATCCCATAAAAGCTATGCACCCTCCTATTGACAAAAAGAGCAAATACTGGTATGACTATTTTGAGGATTGCGAAGCTCGTTCACCACACCATTATCTAAATGGAGGGATTTGGACATTTATAGGAGGATTCTATGTATGTGCTCTTGTAAAACTAAATAGGTTTAAGGAAGCTGAGATACAGCTCCAAAATCTTGCAGAGGCAAATCTTCAGAACAATGGCAACTTTGCGGAATGGCTACACGGCCAGACTGGGAAAATAGGAAAGACTCAAGACATTGAAAGTTATCAAGCTTGGAATGCAGGAACATATATCCTTGCTTATGAATCTCTCAAGAAAAAAAAGTCATTAATTTAGTTCCATCAAATATTTAAACCACAGATTACAATCAGTTAAAAAGAGGATAAGATGCCAAACCACCTAAATAAAAAAGTAAAGACTGCTTTAACAAGTCACAAAAAATTAGCTCAGGAAAGAACAATTCTCGCTAATGAAAGAAACAGCCTTGCATATATAAGAACTGGATTTGGAGCATTTGCCCTAGGTCTTGCATTGATAAAACTCTTTGAGGAACACATCAAATATGTTTTAGCCGGATACGGTGCCGCATTGTTAGGAGTAATAATTATTCTGTTTGGCATAATTTATTATCCTATAAGAAAAAAGAAAATCCTTTCTTATTGATTATTTATCAGAATTTTTTAAAAGACTTTCCTCAATCAAGTCAATCATTTTCTTGGCAATAACCTTATAATGAAAATTCTTTAAAGCATGTTTTGCTGCAGCCTCTCCCATCTTTTTTCTTAAATCTGAATCTTCAATAAGTCTTAATGTATATTCAGCAAGTTGGTCTATATTTGCCCTATAAGCAAAAGTCTTAGGTATTGGAAATTCAATCTGCATCTTCTTGTCAAATCCCATGTCCTTGTATACCCATTCCTTGTCGAGTTTTATCTCGTGCTCGACATCTGCAAGAAAACCTGTTTCTCCTTGTTTTACAACATCTTTCGGCCCTCCAACATTTATAGTTATAACTGGCTTCCCACATGCCTGTGCCTCTAATTGTATCATTCCAAATCCTTCAAGACGAGAAGGTGCTGCATATATATCGCACGCGTTTATTAGCTTAGACATTAAATCAGAGGGATATTGTCCGCTAAGATAAATAAATCTCTCCTCATCAAGCCCCAACTCCTCTATTAATTTCTTTTCTTCCTTTCCATGATTTCTTGCAGAGAAACTTGGATATGTCTTCAACACATATTTCCAATTTCCAACTTTATCTTTTATCTTCGCAAGTGCTTTGAACATTTCCTGAGCTCCCTTGCTTGTCACATCCCCTCCAGCAGTCAATATCATCACCTCATCATCTTTTATTCCTAATTCATCTCTCATTTTCTTGACATCTTCATCATCCTTCATCCTCGGATAAAATATCTCTGGATCATAACCTATAGAGCAAACTTTTATGTTCTCACCCTTAACACCATCCCTAATATATGTTGACCTCACCCAATTGCTTGTTGCAACCAATAAAGGCAAATCATTCAACAAATCATGATAATTAGCTATCCATCCATTTGCATTGAACCATGGAACAGGCCTCATATTATGTTCTAACGGATGTTTTATCAGATCAGGAGTATCCCCCCAAAATCCAATCCCTATTACGACGTCAGGCTTAAAATTTTTGTATATCTCTTCTTTTTTATCATTATCTTCTCTAGAACATCTCTCGACAATCCATCCATTTTCTTCAAGTCCTTTAGCAAGATAATGTCCTTGCAAACTAAGTCCATCGGGTTCTACTGGATAAGGATATAAAACAAGTGCCTTCATTTTAATTCAACAAAACTTTCAATCTGATTGCAACTTAAAGTTTCGAAAATACCCTCCCTAAATCCATAAATATCCCTTATAATTTTTATTTTTTCCATATATTCTTCTGCATTCAGATTTATCTTGCTATTTGCATCTTTGCTAGGCACTGGAATTTTTAACCCCGAGTTGTGTGGAGCCTTCACCTTTCCAGGCCTATAAGAAAAGCAATATGCCTTCTTGCAACTCAGTTTTCCTTCATTTACAAGCTCGTTCACAGCATTATGTATTTCAATATGCCTTATATGACCATACTCTCCATTTTTACCGTGTGTAAAGATATAATCAAAATCTTTTCTCTTCAATTTTTTCATGATTTTATTTTTCAGATCTAAAAGAGAGATCGGATGTAGTTTATCGTCTTCCAAATCAGAAATCATTGCCTTTGCACCATAGTGCTTACACACTTTCTTAAACTTAGGCATTCTATCAGAATCATTCTGTCTGCAAAGAGAGAAGATTGTCCAATTCCAATTAGGGTTCTTAAGTATCATTCCTCCCATCCAAATCGTCTCGTCATCTGGATGAGCAACCACGCACAATGCATTAATCATGATCAAGGATGTAAAATTTTTTATTTAAACTTTTTTGTTGCTCTACGCGCAGCAAATTTGTCCAGAATAAATAATGTCTCCCCATGTTTTTGTAATATGCTTGCAGGAACTTCTCTACTTGGCCTGCAATATACAGAATAAAATACTGCATTAGCCTTGTCATTTCCTGTAGCAATAAGAATTATTTTTTTTGATTTCATTATTGTTGAGAGTCCGATTGTCAATGCACACTTAGGAACATCATCAATTGAACTGAAATTATTTGAATTGATCTTCCTTGTGCTCGCAGAAAGCTTGACATTTCTTGTTCTGCTCCTGAATGAAGACCCTGGCTCGTTAAATCCTATATGTCCGTTCACACCGATACCTAAAATTTGCAAATCCAATCCCCCTGACTTCCTTATTTTCTTTTCATATTCGACACATTCCTTCTTGAAATCCTTAGCACCTCCATCAAGAAAATTAATATTCCTTCTATCAATATCTACCTTAGAAAATAATTCTTTTTCCATAAAAAACCTAAAACTTCTTTTATCTTTGCTCTCTAATCCAACATACTCATCCAGATTAAAACTTTTCACCTCGGAAAAACTAACTCTTTTTTTTCTATATGCATCTACAAGATATTTATAAAATGGTTTCATAGTCTCTCCAGTGGCTAATCCTAAGACTGAATTTGGCTTAACCTTAATCTGCTCAATGACAATTTCAGCTGCCTTAGACACAGCTTTCTGTCTTGAATCAACTACTTCAACCTTAATCATCCAGCACATCCTCTTTCATGACAACTCTAATCATCTGTTCTATTTAAGATTAATCTAGCAAAAGATTTTTAATCTCTAGCTTCTTCTAATAGCCATGCAAAAAGAGGCACGGCCATCAATCCTTTACATAGGAACCTATCCCCCAAGAGAATGTGGGATCGCAACATTCACAAGAGACCTGACTAAGGCAATTAATAATCGCATATCTAATAAAATAAGCTATAGGATTCTTGCGATGAATAGCAATGGCGTTAACACTTACAACTATCCCAAGATTGTTTCTCAACAAGTAAGCGATACAGATATGAATTCTTACATTGAGGCCGCGAAAAAAATAAATGAAGATTCAGAAATCAAACTCGTCAATGTCCAGCATGAATTTGGATTATTTGGAGGTGAATGGGGAGATTATCTTCTGACATTCCTTGAATTATTGAATAAACCTGTTATCGTCAACTTCCATAGCGTCTTGCCAAATCCAGATGAAAAATTAATGCGCGTCGTGCAGAATATTGCCAAGAGATCAACAGAAATTGTTGTCATGAACAAGAAAGCAGTCACAATACTTAGAAAAGAGTACAACGTTAACACTCCTATAAGTGTAATCCCTCATGGAATCCCAACTGTTAAGTTCGAAGATCAGACAGAAGCAAAAAAAGAACTTGGATATGAAAAGAACCTGATTATATCTTCATTCGGCCTCATGAGTAAAGACAAAGGCTATGAACAAGTCATAGAAGCTCTTCCAAAGGTAGTAGAGAAGTATCCAAACTTAATATATTTAATAATTGGAGAAACACACCCAATCGTTAGAAGAGAATCTGGAGAAGAATATCGAAATTTTCTTATAAAAAAAATCAAAGAGCTTGGTTTAGAAAAAAATGTCAAATTCTACAACAAATACGTGATGCTCTCAGAGATAATTCAATATCTCAAGGCTACAGATATTTACATCTCTCCATGTGTCAATCCCAATCAAATAACTTCAGGGACATTGTCTTATGCTATGGGATGTGGAAGGGCAGTAATTTCTACTCCATTCTTGCATGCGCAAGATGCAATAACTCCTGATAAAGGCATTCTTGTTAATTTCCGAGATTCAAAATCATTTGAAGATGCATTATTTAAGATACTTGATAATCCAGATACAAAAAAAGGGATGGAATTAAACTCTTACCATCAAACTAGAAATATGACTTGGCCAAACGTTGCATATTCCTATAGTAAGTTATTCAGAAAACATATGAACTTACCTGATTCAAACATAGAAAATCTGCCTAAAATCAATACAAGCCACCTAGTTAAGATGACTGATAACTTCGGAATAATCCAGTTTTCTATCCAGTCAGACCCACAGATATCTTCAGGATATACTTTAGATGATAATGCCCGAGCGATGCTTGTCTGCACAAAACACTATGAAAGATTCAAGGAATATAACCAGCTTAATCTCATCAAGACATACCTGAATTTTATAAAGTATGTTCAAAAGGAAGATGGAAGAATTTACAACTTTGTAGATAAAGACCTTAAAATAGAGCTCGATCAATGGAGCGAAGATGCACACGGAAGAGCTATTTGGGCGCTTAGTTATCTCATAGCCTCGGAAAATATTCCATTAGATTTCAAAAGAGACGCAGAAGAGATACTACTTAAATCGCTAAATGTCGTGGAGGGAATGAAGTCTCCTCGCGCTGTTGCATTTACAATAAATGGACTTTACCATTATAATGCCTACAAACCCTCTACTGAATCTTATCAAAGAATAACTTCTCTTGCAGATCATCTTGTAAGGCTTTTCAAGGCAAGCAGTTCTACAGAATGGAAATGGTTTGAACAATATTTGACTTATTCAAATAGCAAGATCTCAGAAGCTTTGTTGTATGCTCATCTCTCCACAAACAATCCCGAATACCTCAACACCGCTATGTGCTCTCTCAAATTCTTGGTAAGAAACACATTTGAAAATGGAAATTTTGTCCCAATTGGACAAGATGGATGGTACATTAAAGGAAAAGAGCGCGCATATTACGACCAGCAACCATTAGACGTCGCAGACATGGTACAAACACTTATTTTAGCACATAAAATAACTAAAAACGAACGCTACAAGAAACTAGCCCTGAACGCATTTAACTGGTTCCTTGGAAAAAACTCTTTAAATCAAGTTATATATAACGAATATACAGGCGGATGCCATGATGGACTCGGCAAAGAGACTATAAATCTAAACCAGGGAGCAGAGTCAACTATCTCTTACCTTCTGGCAAATCTTTCTCTTGCGGAACTGAACGGAAATTAGAAAAACAATAACAATTAAAGAGATTTTTCTCAATAGAATTTCATATGCTTCAAAATGCTCTTTATTGAGAACTTCCTGACAAATATATAGCTATCTGCTCCACCATAATAAACAAGCAGATTATCCCTCCCATCTGGAACAACTCCCGTCGGGAATACAACATTATTAATGAATCCAAACTTTTCCAACTTTGCTTCAGGTTTCATCAATGGCGTGTCCTTTGGAGATCTCGCAATTATTTTCTCAGGATTTTTCAAGTCCAGAAGCACAGCCCCTGCACTATATATGTTTTCATCCTCACCAGATTCCTCATTTTTTTCAGATTTCACTCCATGATAAATCATAAGCCATCCTTCCTTAAGTTTTATAGGCGGGCATCCTCCTCCAATCCTTTCACCCTCCCAAGAATTCTCTCGAGGTCTCATCAAATTCTTGTCTTTCCCCCAATATACCAAATCCTTGGAATAAGATATCCATATACCTGGTTTTGTAAAATGCATTGTGCTTTCTGGCCTATTTAATGCAACATATTCTCCATTTACAATCTCCGGAAACAAAGCCACATCCTTATTCTGCTCCCTGAATATCAATCCCCTTCTTTCCCATTTTTCAAGATCATTAGAAACAGCAAGATAAGTAGAAATACCTTCAAACATCGAAACACCAACATAAGTCATATAATACCTATCTCCTATTTTGACTATTCTTGGGTCTTCAACTCCAAAATCTCCATCGTTCTTCCTACCTAAAAAAGCAGCCCTTTGGTCAATTTTCTCTACCTTAAGTCCACTCTTACTCAATATAACTCTCCTAAAATGGGAAATTGTCGGTAACCTGCATAACCCTTCCTTAAGAAAGACTTCTCCTTCTACACCTTTTCTAGTAATATCCTTCTCATGAATCTCCTGATATTTTATATTCCTACTCCCCCTATCATGAACCATGATGGGACACACAAGTTTTTTCCCATGTTTATGGCTTGCATTTTCTGCAACTCGAACATAGAGCATGATTTTCCCATTAGGCATCCTAATGGCGGCAGGATTCAAAATACCTGTAACGCTCCAGTTCTTTAGACTTGGCTTAAAATCCTCAGGTTTTAACAATAAATTTCCTTTAATATTCATCTTATCTTACTATACGTCCAATATCCTCCTCAAATATATTTGATGCTATTGTATTATATTGAATTAAATTCATTTTAAAATTTTGCTATTTTCAATTAGCTCAACAGATTTAACTTCAAACATCTTTGTCACTTCGCTAAATTTCAAAGGAACTCTAACAAAATTTTTCACCCTATTTTCACCTACATAAGATACGAATAATTCATTTAATAATTTATCCCTAAAGGAAAAAATTATATAATCTACTCAATTAAAAATATCATGAAAGAAGAAGAATCTGGAAAAATCTGGAAAAATAAATTAACCCCTGAACAATATTTTTTACTAAGAGAAAAGGGTACAGAACCACCTTTCTCGGGAAAGCTTTTGAATAATAAAGAAGGGGGCATGTATCTCTGTGCAGCCTGTGGGAATCATCTATTCGATTCAGATGTGAAATTTGATTCAGGAACAGGATGGCCTTCATTTTATGATGCAAAACCAGGGGCAATTAAATTTCAAGATGACAATAAACTCGGAATGACAAGAATAGAAGTAATCTGTGCAAAATGTGGCTCCCATTTAGGACATATTTTTGATGATGGACCAAAAGACAAAACTGGAAAAAGATATTGCATCAACTCATCTTGTCTTGATTTTAGAAAAAACTAGTTATAGATTTAAATAATCTATTTTCTAAGATTTATAGAATGAAGAGTATGATTTATGTAAAAAAGATGGATGGCAGACTTCAGCCATATGATGAAAACAAACTACGTCGCTCTCTAAAAAAATCTGGAGCTAGTAAAGAAACAATTAAGGATATCCTTTCAAAAGTTGATTCAATTCTTTATAATGGTATTGAAACAAAAAAACTTTTCAAATTTATTTTCCAAGAGCTCAACAAATGTAGTCCTAACTGCTCTCCAAGATATAATCTAAAACAGGCAATTATCTCTCTTGGATTTGAAGGAGGATTCGTTTTTGAAAAATTTATGGGAAAGCTTTTTGAAAAAAAAGGATATGATGTCAAATTAAATCAGATTGTCAGAGGAAAAAACATATCCCATGAAATTGATGTTATAGCAATTAAAGATAAGGATAGGATAATGATTGAAGCAAAGCACCATGGAAAACCCTGGCTTGGAACGGATATCCAAACGGCACTATATGTCTATGCTCGTTTCCTCGATACCAATAATTCTTTTACGAGACCTATGCTTGTTACAAATACAAGATTCTCAACATCTGTCATGCGATATGCAAAGGGCGTTAATCTCTCATTAATGGGCTGGAAATACCCTAAGGGAAATAGTCTTGAAGAAAATATAGAAAAATATAAAATTTATCCAATAACTGTTCTGAATCTTCCTGAGGTTGTCCTAAAAAGATATTTTGAAAAAGACATTATAACCTTAGAAGACCTGCAAGCAACTAGGAAACTATCTCCAGAAGAAAAAGACAAAATAAACAAAATTATGTACCCTTCCTAATCAATTATTCCTAAAATGGTGACTAATGTAGGATACAAGAGAACTCCCTGAAAGCCTTGTACTTGAAGGACCATTTCTCACATAGAACTCTTCTTCGTTCGCTCCCCTCAAGAAAACTGGCCTCCTACTACTTTTACATTCAACCTTCAGAACAGACATTTCGTGCACTTGAACTATCTCGAATTTTATAAAAGGCAGATACTCACTACCTATATCTCTTTTTATAAGGTTTGTGAAATGCAGGACAAGCTTGTCTTGACTTGAAAAATTATCTTTTTCTATTCCAATCAATTCTTTATCATCAGATACTCCTATCAATAAGACTCCTCCTCTTGAATTCAAATATGCTGTAATGGTCTTAAGAGCCGAATGTTCTACCTTTCTATCTACCTCATTAGTATGTAAATTAACTCTCAATGTAGATTTAAACTCCAGAATCTCGCTTTCACCTTTTTTTATCATATTCATCACCATTTCAGAAGAATCTGCCCTATCCGGATTAAAAAATCTTGAATTCCCTTCAACTAGTTTCGTAATAAACGTACTAACAACATTCATTCTTCCATTTTTTATATAAAAGTATCCTGCAACTGAAACAAGAAATGCTCCAAGACTATTAAATATCAGATCACCCATTGTGTCTGAAGGCATTGATTTTTGGAGATTAAACCCAAAGATACTATCTAATCCATATTCAAATATCTCCCACACACTTCCAATAGCAACAGCAAATGCAAATGCAAAAAATACTATAATCATCGGACTGGCGTTTATCTTATCATCCTTGTAAAGCACATACATAAGTGTAAGCCCTATAAAACCCAACGCAATTGCAGAGACAAAATTTAGTAGAATATCCCACCACCAAAATTCATCAAAAAGGCCTCTTACTTCTCCGAGATAAAGAACCCCGTATATGAAAAATAATATCAATATCTCATATTTTGCAGGAACTTCCATATTAAACCATTTTTCAAGAACATATGGAAGAAAAGTCAATGTAAATCCTACAAGAGAAATATACATAACAAGTATTCTCTGCTCATATATTGCTCCAAAAAAGGCAAGAACGAGCATAACTCTAATGATATTTATAACAATAAATCTCACCCTTCCAGGAGATTCTTTCCGCTCAGCCATAAAATATCAAGCAGACAGTAATTTATATAATATTCGCAATTAATTTTAGTACACACAGATTTAAAAACTGCCATTTTCTTTCAATTCTGACAGAGCTATATCTGTTTCTTAAAAATGGAAAAATTTAAAGCACTTGGACTGAATAAGAAAATGATTTCCGTACTTGAAGAGCTAAAATTCACAGAACCAAGTGAAATCCAAGAACAAACAATTCCTCTTGTTCTAGCAGGAAAAGATGTTATAGGAAATGCATCAACAGGTTCTGGAAAAACACTTGCATTTGCATCTGCAATAGTCCAAAATTTAACGCCTGGTGCAGGCATCCAAGCCCTAGTTTTAACTCCAACAAGAGAGCTTGCAGAACAGATAACTGGAGTAACAAAAAAATTCGCAACAAATACTGGCCTTAATATACAAGAAGTATACGGGGGTGTCTCGATTGAGAACCAGATAAAGAAACTAGGAAAAGCAGATGTCATAATAGGCACTCCAGGAAGAGTTTTAGATCATTTAGAAAGAAGGACTATGGAATTATTTGAACTTAAAATTCTTGTCTTGGATGAAGCAGATAGAATGGTAGACATGGGATTTCTTCCAGATGTAGAAAGAATAATCAAACAATGCCCAATAAAAAGACAAACACTTTTGTTTTCAGCAACAACTTCTCCTGATGTACAATACATAGAGAGTAGATATATGAAAAGTCCAACTGTTGTGACAGTCACCCAATATGTCGATTCTTCAAAGCTCCAGCAATGTTATTATGATTCTCCAAGCTATATGAAATTCTCTCTTTTAGTTCACCTTTTGAAAAAAGAGAAATCAGGCATTGTAATGGTCTTTTGTAACACTAGAAAAAATGTTGATCTTATTGTTGCAAACCTAAAAAGATTTGGGCTTCCAGCACACGCAATCCATGGGGGATTGACTCAAAGCAAAAGAAATTTTGTAATGGATAAATTCCGTAAGGATGAAGCAGAGATATTAGTATGTACTGATGTTGCTGCCCGTGGACTCGATTTAAAGGGAGTCACACACGTCTATAATTATGATATCCCCGGAAAAGCAGATGAATATATCCATCGCATCGGAAGAACAGCAAGAGCAGGAAAAGAAGGGATGGCAGTCAACATAGTCACAGATAAAGATTATGATAACTTCAGAAGGGTAATGATGAATGACTCATTTAAAATAGAGAGAATTGAGTTCCCAAATGATGTGGAGAAGCTTGCTCCAAGTTTTAAAGATCAAGGATATGGAAAAATTGGTGGAAATAAAAGATTCTACAAAGGTGAAAGAACTTACAATCCGAATAGACAAAGGTTTCAATCTGGAAACGGCTATGCTGGAAACAGAGACCGAAGACAGGGTAGCAGTTATGGTGGAAGCAACGGCAGAAGAGATAGTCATAACAGCAGAGATAGAGGATCTAGACCATTTTCAAGAACTGGGAATCGAAGACACTCACAAAATTAAGAGCATCGCAAATCAAAAAGTTATTGACTAATTCTTACTATGCCCAAATTAAGGATACCTCAGATTACACTATCTATTTACCTAATCAAATTTATATTGCATTCTTCTCGCAACTCAGTTTAATAGGATTCTTTCTTTGATTCAGAACTAGAATCACCTTCTCTTCTTAACCTTTCTTTTAGGGCTTTGTATTCTGCAAGTTTCCTATCATACTCGGGGTCAACAAATTCAGTTGGTCTTGCCATAATCTATCTTACAAAATATCCTATTAAAACATTTCTAGTCTGCATTAGTCATATGCATTTTACCTTTCAAACAAATAATTTAGGTAAAACTATTTAATACCTTAATATTAACCAAGATAATGGTGATAAATAAAGAGAAGAAGATTAAATTTAATCTCTCTCCATCTAGCTTGAATACATATTTCCAAAGCCCTTTATTATTCTATTTGAAATATATTGCAAAAGTCCCAGATGACACAAAAGTTCCTGTTTGTTATGGCCTTTCTGGAAACATAGTTCACAATTGTCTTGAAAAATACTCTAAAAAACAAATATCAAGAGATGAAGCATACATGCTCTTAATGTCTGAATGGCAGGAAAAAAACCTGCACTACCATCCAGATATAAAAAACCAGCCATTGAACTCACAAGATTATCTCTCAGCTCTTATCAAAGGATTACAAATAGTAGACCAGCATGAAAATCATGTATGTGAAGAGACAATACAATTCCCTGCACTATCAAACGATAAAATGGAAATAGGAGTAAAGGGAATAATTGACCTTCAAGCTACAGAAAAATCTACTGGTGAAAATGTAATAATAGACTACAAAACAAGCAACAGTGTTAGTCAGGGAAAGGAATTTGAACGCCAAGCACTTTTCTATAACTATCTCGTCCACAAGAAAAAAAACATTCTCCCAACAAAGACAGTATTTCACTACCTCAAGCTTAATATTCCAAAAACATACAATTTCTCAGAAATTCAAGTCAAATCATTTGAAAAAGAAATCTACTCGGTATCTGAAAAAATCTTAGAATACGGAACAGATATTGGAAGTTATCCTATTGGGAATATAGAAGACCTATTCAATAGTAAAAAGCGCGCATGTGAAGAAGAACTCCAACGCCGAATGGGTTTTAGCAACATCAGAAAATTTGTACAAATGCGATTCTGAAAAACCTAAACCCTTTAATACATCTCATTCGTCTACTAATAATGGGATATTGGCCTGCAGCAATGCAAGCGATAAAAAATGCAGATGTAGTAATCTTTGTTCTAGATGCAAGAATGCCAGAGATATCAAGAAACAAGGATTTAGAAAAGAAACTAAAGGAATCTGGAAAAGAAGTCTTAGTAGTTTTCAATAAAATAGATCTGATTTCATCAAATAAGATAAGAAAATTACAAAAAGAGAACAAAAATTGTTTTCTAGTTTCAACAACAAGTAAAAATGGAATAAGCTCTCTTAGATTAAAATTACAAAAACTTGGAAAGGCTCTAAATGTAGAAAATTTGGAAGTAGGGATGGTAGGATATCCAAATGTTGGAAAAAGTGCCCTAACAAACGTCTTAATCAGATCTGCAAAAACAAAAGTCTCATCAAAGGCAGGCACCACAAAGGGCCTTCAATGGGCAGGAGGTTCAAAGATTAAAATATTAGATTCTCCAGGAGTAATTCCTTTCGAAGATGATGAAGTAAAATTAGGAATTTTGGGAGCAAAAAATCCCGAAAAAATGAAAAATCCAGAACTTGTAGCAATAAAAATAATAGATTTATTCATGAAAGAAGGAACTAAAAATTTAGAACTTAAATATAAAATAAAAATCAATGAGGAAGATGACAATTATGACATATTTGTAAAAATTGGAGAATCAAGAAGCCCATTAAAAAAAGGCGGAATAATTGACGAAACATTCACAGCTATGTTGATAATAAAAGATTGGCAAATCGGCAAGTTAACAATAGATTAACCTTAAAAGCAAATTCAATTTATTGTTAACACAAAAATTTAAAACATTCTACCCTTATCTGATATCATGCCAAACTACTTCCTAATAACTGTCTGGATAGCTCAAATAATTATAGCATTAATTCTTCTCCAAACTCTTTACTTCAAATTTACTGGAGCTGAAGAATCTAAATTTATATTCTCAAAAATTGGTGTAGAGCCTTGGGGAAGATATTTTATAGCAACAGCAGAACTAACGATTGCAGTTCTCTTATTAATCCCTACAACATCAAAGTACGCATCAATAGGGGCTATGGCAATAATACTCCCGGCCATTTTCTTTCATCTAACAATCCTAGGTATAGAAGTCATGAACGATAAAGGTCTTCTTTTCGGTCTTGCAATACTTATCTTTGTATTAAGCGCGTTTGTAACCTGGGCAAGATTCGCTAAATTATAAAAAATTACTTTCTTTCCATTAAAAGCTTATTAGCAGATCTTTCCATAGCTTAACTTTTAAGCAGCCTTCTTCATCGCAAGGTCACAATCAATTAGAGCTTTTATCTCACCTATTCTTTCCTTGGACTCTGGTAATTCACTAACGACATTTACTTTTCTAACAACATTTTCATCTAATGGAAGCCAATAAGAATCTGTAAGAGAAACCAAGCCCCCATCTCTCTCAAGAATAGCCCTTTTTATTCCATTCATATGAGGATCTCTAGTCAAGAGATAAACTCTTTTAGGAGAATAAACGCTCAAGGTTAAAGCTTTTGCAAAGATATCTGCATCATGTAACATATGCTCTTTAAGTCCATTCCCAGTTCCATTACTTAATGCTATTTTTCTAGTAACTATTTGAATTAGTTCTAAAACATGTTCTTTCCCTTCAAGATATTGCTCTGTTGGTAAAATATTTATTCCTTGTGCAAACGAATCCAATTTTCCAACGAGACCTCCGAGAATCCTAGCACGACCCTCATTTCCAGATTCCCTTGCTCTCCTTAATCCTTCCCTCTGGTTTTCAAGATATCTTGCAAATTCAGTTCTCATCTCAGCTGGAAATGTAACAAGTTGATCATTAGCATAAGGAAGAACATCTTCAACAAGTTTATGATAAAAACGACTAACTATACTAGGCAATGTTGTACCCATCTTGTGTTCAGGCTTAGAAGTAATAAAACCTGTGTCCACTACCTTTATCCCGTCATAACCAAGAACTTCTGAAATTCTTTTGATTCCATTATCTTGAATTCTTTTTACTGCTGAGGCGTAAATATTTGACATAGTATGAATCTCTTAATTAGGAGGTTTAAAAATTTAACTCTTTCAGAAATCTAAGGAGATTTTGGAATGAATGTTTGCAACTGAAATTTAGATAAAGGCAAATAATCTATGTTATCTCCGCCTAAATTCTTGATATCGTCACAGAATCCATCCTTATCTCCGTCTGAGCAAGTTTCACTGAATCCCGTTCCATAGGGATTCGCCCAGTAGTTTCCTCCAAGAACTTGTCCGCCGATTATATTTTTTCCATTAGTTCTCCCAATATTGAATAAGTTAACACCAGAAGAAACTAAATATGGATCATGATAATTTTTAAAATAATTATTATATATCAGATTATTGATGACCCTAGAACCAAAGCTCAAAGAATACTCGTTATCCAAGAACCAATTTCCAAAAACTCTATTATACTTGCTATCATGTATTAACAAAGGCTGTTGATTTAATCTGAGTGTATTCTCAGTTATAGAATTGCTATGAGAATCTGCCCATATCCATATTCCCCTCTCTTGTGAAAATATTTCATTCCCGATAATCTCATTATTTAAACTATCGTGGTACAATCCAATACCAACATGATCCAATCCATACACATTAAACCCAATTTCATTATTAGAAATTACATTATTAGTAGGACCAGAGGTTAAAATAATCCCATCCCCGTTGTGGGTTACGATATTAGAATCTATAGTATTCAAGTGGGAATCGCCAGAAATAAAAATAGCCCAATCAGTATTATTAGTTATAGTGTTCTCTTCGATATTAACATTAATGCAATTGCTGCACCTAATACCGTCTTCGTTTCCGATTATAATATTCTCCTCTATATAAGAATCTTTAATTCTAGACATAAAAAGACCAAATCTGTTTGATTGTAAATTATTATTTCCTACTATATGACCTTCTCCTCCATTTAGATCAATGCCGTATTCTGTATTTATTCCCGTTATTGAATCTATAAGACTATGGCTAGAATCAAGCGTTAGTTGGATAACCATCTCAAAATTTTTAATTGTCCCATCTCTAATGATTAAATAATCAGAGTCCTCAGCTCTTATTCCAAATCCTCTTCCATTACCTTCAATTGTATACCCATTAAGATTTAATTCAATATTATCGCCTAAAATAGTGAAGCAAGTATCATTAGAATATAAGTCATTCATGAGACGATAAGCAACTCCTTCTTGATTTAGAATTCCACAAGATTCCAAGGGCATAAAAGGTTTCGCTAAATAGAGTTTTAAATCGACATAGAATCTACTTGATTGCTCTCCTTCACCATTACCATTTTGACAGGTTAAATCCACTCTATAAAATCCGTCATCTCCTGTATTCTGAAGATCTGTTATAATGTCCCGATGATAAGTTCCTCCAGTCAAAGACATTTCTTTTTCTCTGCCACACCATCCACCGTTTCCGCTACCTCCACATAGTTCATAATAACAAACGGCTTCTTCGTTTGTATTTACTTTTAGAGAGATGGATTCGCTTATGACTGTCGAACCATTTTGGGGATTTAAGATTTCTATAATTGGCTGAGCATTCACAGAACTAGCTAAAATAATCAATCCTGCAAAAAGCATCAAAATATGCCTTAATTTCATGTATTTTGAGTGGTAACACCTCCTTTAAGTCTTTCGCTATTAAATCCCAAGTTCCAAATTAATCTTCACACCCTTGATATTTCTCTTTAAATTTCCATCAGGTAAGACTCTTATCAGTCCCATTTTCTTTAGCCTGTTGGCGTACGTGCTTATTGTGGCGACAGATTTGCCTATTTCTTTAGACATATCCGTAGTATTTCGAGAACCATCTGCCAAGACCAATATTTCTAATGCAATGTTACTTTTTAGCACGGCACCAATATTTTTAGCATCTTGTTTTTTTGATATCTGAAGAATAGACTCTTCTATCAGTCCACTTTGCTCCACATATTTTTTCTTGCGGTCTTGTAGATAAGCATATAAGTTTTCAGCAAGAATCTTCAATAAGTCTTCCTCCTTAACTTGCTTATACTCTTTATAAAATTCCTGATAATCATATTCTAAGTTTTTATCTCCTTTAACTGTTATACATCCTGCATTGCCAGCAAGATATCTAAACAGGACAAAAATATCTTTTTTATCAGTATTGATCCCCATTAGAATATCCTTAATATCCCGAAGGCTCATAGTCCATTCTGGAACAGAATGATTGTGAATTAAATAAGGGACATTCTTCATCAAAATAAAAATGGGATTTTTATTCTCTATCAGTCCATTTTTGACCATTAACTCTCTTGTTATTGTATAAAGCTGTTCTTTATTCTGGCCAAAGAACCCTAAATCAATTTCCCTATCTACATCTTCAGGATATAGCTCATGGAAATAATTGCAGAAAAACATGTCCATAGGAATCTGAACAAGATGAGAGATTTTATCTCTTTCTATGTCATATCTTTTGATTTGCATCTGTGCAAGAATAGAATAAAATTGCTGGAATAAGTTGTCTTCCTTGTATGAAATTAACCTTTTCCAAATTTCAGAAGACCTATAGATAAGCAATTTCTCCTTTTCGAACCCTAAAGACTCTGCAATTGTTCTTAGTTCCTTGACCTTTTCATTGATAAAGGTTTCAGCATCAGGAACTTTTCTTAAAGATTTCAATCTTGTAAAATAAGCATTTGAAATTGTATTCATATCCCATAATACTATTATAACCTTAAAATTCCCAGAATCTGCAAATTTCTTTAGCTCTTCTAATGTAAACAAAATTGAATAGTTTGGAGTAATATAAGTGAAAGAGCAGAAAACATTAAGCTGTTTTCCTTCGTTCAGCTCCGGCTTTATCTTCAGCTCAAAGTCCTTCTCATCTGTTGGATATACAATAAAGTTATTTTCAGCCATATACAAATTTCTTAACCGAACCTATCTTGTTAAACAAAAAGTTAAACAGCCTTTAAATATTTTACTTTTGTGACTTTTTCAAGAAACATGGCAAGAAAAATAACTTTCGTCAAACCCGAAGTAGCCCATCCTGTAAAAAGACAGGGATATGCTGGAGATGTAGGACTTCCAACCGGCTTACTTTATTTAGCAGGATATGTAAGAGCAAACAATGGAATTGGTGTCTCTGTGATAGATCACAGGTTAAAAAGAGCATTAGGACAGCCAATTGATATGGAAGCTGAATTGGCTGATGCGGATATAGTTGGAGTTGGGGCATGCACTGCTGAAGCTCCCGGAGCATTAAGAGTTCTTCAGAAAGCTAAGGCAATGGGAAAGACAACGATTGCAGGAGGATTATATCCGACTTTCAATGCTGAAACAATGTTGAGAACAGGATTTGTAGATTATGTAGTAAATGGAGAAGGAGAAGCTGGGCTGTCTAAACTGCTTCATGCCTTAGAAGGGCGAGGCGACATAAGAGATGTAAAAGGAATCGTAACATTAAGAGACGGACAAGTTGTTAGAACCCCTGATAAAGAACTTATTGAGGACTTGGATAGCATTCCCCTTCCTGCTTATGATTTAATAGATATGGAATCATACTCCAAATTTTCTCCAGCGGCCATTTATGCGGCAAGGGGTTGCCCACTGAGCTGTAAGTTCTGTACATTGAATGAATTATGGGAATACAGATACAGAAGAAGATCCTTTGATAATGTTCTTGAAGAATTAGCTTTGTTTAAAGATTTTGGATTTGAAAGAGCACATTTCAAGGATGAAACCATCACTCTAAACAAGAAATGGTGCGGCGAGCTTTTCAAGGAGATTGAACAGGCAGGATTAGGCATGAGTTATAAAGCCAAGTCTAGAATTAATGGATTAACTCCAGAATTGTTAGATCAAATGATGTCTGGAGGAGTTGATACAATCCACTCTGGAATAGAATCTGTTTCCCAGAGGACTTTAGATGGAATGGCAAAAAAAGTAGATGCGAGATCAATCAGGGAAGCATTTGAGTTGATGCTTGGAAACGGGTGTAATGTAAATCCAGTCTATATGTTTGGGTGGGCAGGAGAAACTCCTGAAGACTTAGCTAATAATGCAGCATTTATAGAAAAAATGGGAATAAGGGCAGGAGTCATAACATATATTTCATTTATTACGCCTCATCCAGGAAGCAATTTAACAAAAGATCTTGCAGATGAACTTATCGTCTTGTCAAGCGATCTTTCCAGATATACTCACAAACAACCAGTAGCTGTCCCAAGAAGTTTAGGTCCAAGAGGATTACAATTAATGGTTGATCATTATCACAGAATTGCCGAGGCAACTGGAATGCAGAATGTAAATCCAAAAGTTGATCCTATTTATCTTGCAGAAATCTCTCATGCCAATGCAATGACAAGACATATAAATCCTGAACAAAGACAACTAGACTATACTCAACTAACAGTGGGTGTGGCATAAATGGAAATCGAAATAAAAGCAACATTTGATGATAAGGAAAAACTGAAAGAAAGACTCAAAGAGATAGGAGCAAAGGAAGAAAAGCAAAAGCATCAGATAGATGAGTATTACAATCATCCGGAAAGAGATACAAGAAAAACTAATGAATATATCAGATTAAGATACAAACCAGATGAAAATAAAGGAACATTCGCTTATCATATTAATATTAGCGATGGAGTAAATAAAGAGTTTGAAGTTAATGTTGATAATTTAGAAGTATTCAAACAGATTCTTCAGGGATTAGGATTTCCACTCTTAGGAGTAATTGACAAAAAGAGAGAGACTTACAAATTCGAGGAGTTTACTATTACACTTGATGATGTTAAAGATATCGATAATTTCCTTGAGATTGAAGTTGATGGAGAAGAGTCAGAAATTGATGAGAAAAAAAGGCAATGCATGGAAATGCTAAAGAAACTTGGCTTGTCGGAAGACAATCTTTGCAAAGGAGTCTGGCTCTGTGATATAGCTACAGGCAGGACCGAGTGGAAAAAATGAATCCATTTTTGGTTTTAGAGGGAGTAGATGCAGCAGGAAAGACAACTGTAGGAAATAGGTTAGCTCAAATCATGCCAGCACGTTACTTTAAGACTCCCGGAGATGAATTCGCATCAATGAGGGAATATATAGATGATCATGCTCCGCCTCCTTCAAAATTACTTTTCTACCTTTCTAGTGTAGTTGACGTCTCAGCCAGAATAGGATCTGCTCTCGAAAATAGTCCTGCAATCTGCGATAGGTATATTTGGAGTACTCTTGTTCCTCATGCAGCTTATCATGGAGAAAATTTAGAAGAATTAGAATGCATTTGGAGACCATTAGTTAAAAATCTTGTTCAGCCAGACCATGTCATTCTTCTGCAAGTTAGTGAAGAAGAGCAATTACGAAGATTGCATTTAGCTGAGAGAATTAATGGAAAGCAAAGTGCAAGCGATAGATTCTGTTTAAACACTGAGACAAGAAGAAGAGTTCGAGGATTGTATGATTCTGTTGCGGAAAGAGAAGGATGGCTGAAAATAGACACAACTCATAAAAGTGTAGAAGAAGTCATTGAAGAAATAAATTCAAGATTTTCTTTAGGAGTTTTAGCATGATGAAACATAACAAAAAAGAATTAATTGAACGATTAATAGGGCAGATAGTTGCTAAAAGCAATAATATGGCAGAAGCAGCAGAAGACGCCAGACAGTTATCTATATCTGCACCAGGAAGAAATCAAAGCAGATATGATTCTTCGAAAGAGGAATTTGGATATTTAGCTGATGGTCTTAACATTAGGAGTCAAGAGATTGCGAGCGGTATTGGAATGATAAGGGCCGCATTTTTTCCTGATAGACCTGAAACAGTTGTGCAAGGAAGCTTAGTCAGGGTTGAGGAAGGATCGGGCAGACATTCAGATTATCTTATTCTGCCTTACGGTGGAGGTGAATTCATTGAAACAAATGAAGGAGATGTTGATGTTATTACTCCTTCAGCCCCATTATGCGAAGCAATGATAGGCAAAAGAATCGGAGAAGAATTTTCTTTTTCAGCCAGAGACAAGCAAAGAACTTATCGAATTGAAGATATTGCCTAGAAAATCTAGGAGGTGATGGGAAAATGCAGTGCACGAAAAAGATAAAGAATTATCATCGTACCTCAAGCCAAGAGAAGTTTTCAACATAAAGGGACCTGTAACTTATAGGGAGAGTCTAAAGGCATGGAGCACAATCCACATGAAAAAGGAGATTCTTGATATATTCCCACAGCTAAAGGAAAGGCGTGCCAAATTTGAATATACTATGCATTATAATAGGTCTCCCAAGGATCTAAAGAAAATCCTCGACAAGCTTGAAAAAGACGAGGTTGTGCCTATTTTGCTTTTGTTTGAAAAGAGAAAGGAGAAATAGAAAGCATTTTTAAGGTATATTTGATTAGTTTCAATATGAGTTTAAGAGGGGATTATGAGAATTGGTCTAAAAATGAATTAGTGAAGGAACTAAAAAAACTAAAGAAAAGGAAAAAATATGGTATTGTCTGGGAAGATAAGCCTGAACAGGTAGCTGAATTATGCAAGGAAAAACTGCCTATTCTTGAAGAAGATAAAAAGAAAGAAATTAAGACAGATGATAAAAAACCTGTTAATATTCTAATTGAAGGGGATAATTACCATGCCTTATCAGTTTTGAATTACACTCATAAAGGCAAAATTGATGTTATCTATATTGATCCACCTTATAATACTGGGGCTAAAACTTGGAAATACAATAATGATTATGTTGAAAAGGAGGATACTTGGAGACATAGCAAATGGCTTTCTTTTATGGAAAAAAGATTAAAACTTACAAGAAAGCTATTAACCAATAAAGGTTTTCTTATCTGTGCTATTGATGCAAATGAATTATTCTCATTGGGGTTACTCTTGGATGAGATTTATGGAGAACAAAATAGGGTCGGATTAGTTACAGTTATACATAATCCAAAAGGGAGAAATCTATCTAAATTTTTTTCAGAAAATAGTGAATTTATGCTGATATATGCTAAAAATATATCAATCGCAAGTTTCAATGATGTTGTGATTGATGAAGAAAAGCAAGCAACCTTTAATATGAATGATGAAAATGGCAAATATAGACTTGAACCATTTATGAGAGTAAGAACTTCTTGGTCAAGGAAAAATAAACCTAAAAATTATTATCCCATCTATGTTAGTAAAAATCTAAAAGAATTAACTCTTGAAAAAAAGAAGGATTACTATGAGATTTACCCAAAGACAAAAGATGGAAGAGAATGGGCATGGAAAAATATACCCTCCTCTTTCAATAATCTGAATCTAAATTCTTATTTTGTTGCAATTAGAGAAGATGATGAAATTAAAATATTACATAAATACCGAGAAAAACAAGTATTCAAAAACGTATGGACTAGTAAAAAATACCAATCTGAATTTCATGGAACTAATGTATTAAAAAAACTTCTTGGAAAGAATGTATTTGAATATCCCAAATCTGTGCATCTAGTCGAAGACATAATTAAAATAACTTCAAAAAAAAACTCAACGATTTTGGATTTTTTTGCTGGTTCGGGGACAACTGCCCATTCCGTTTTAGAGTTAAATAAGGAAGATGATGGGAACAGAAAATTTATTTTATGTACTAATAATGAGAATAATAATGGAAATGGTGGAGAGGGAATAATGGAGGGAGTTTGTTATCCTCGTGTTAAGAAAGTTATAGAAAACTTAGAGAAAGAATCCAAAGGAAAATTAATCTCTAATAGGCCTAGTGGATTAAAATACTTCAAAACTGATTTTGTGGATGCAGATCCAACAGACAAAAACAAAAAGAAGCTGGTTGATAAGTCCACAGAAATGCTTTGTCTTAAAGAAGATTGTTTTGATGAAGTAAAGAAAGGTAAGGATTTTAATTTATTCAAAAATTCAGAAGATACTCATTTAGGAATAATTTATAGTGATGATGGAATTGAGCCATTTAAGAAAGAGATTAAAAAAATGGGGAAGAAGTTTATAACTTATGTTTTCTCTCTTGATGAAAGTGCAAGAGAAGAAGAATTTGAAGATGTAGCTGATTTGGTTGAATTGAGGCCAATACCTGCAGTTATATTAAATGTCTATAAGAGAATATTCAAATGAATTTAAGAGAAACCGCTTTAGAATGGAGAATTGTTGATCCTTATAATCCCGTATTTATTACACATTTAAATTACATCAAATGTTTTAAAAAACTTTCAGATGGATTGAATGTAGAATCAAATAGGCTTGACAAATCTAATAAGAAGGCTAATAAAAAATTAATTAGTAAAATTTCATTAATCAAATTAATCAAAAAAAGTTTAGATAGGGAATATAAAGCTTGTCAAGAAAGCAAGGATTTTGCTGAAGTTTCTTCTATTTGGGTTCCAGTAAAAGCTTATTATCTTGTATTCAATCTCTTTTTAGTCTTAGATTATTTAATAAGCCCGGGGAATCATAAGAATTTTAATATTTCACACAAATCCTTAACCTTGAGAATAAAAGAATTAATAAGAAAATCAGAGTTAATATTTAATAAATCTCATTTTAACCATTTATACACCTATGAAGAAGTAAAAGATGTTAAATTTGATAAAGGAGAAAATTTAAGGGAAGAACAAGACACCGAAAAATTAACCAAACGCTTAATAAAAAAACTTATTGAATATAAAATAGAAGAATTTAAGAGAGAAAATAAAATAAAAGATTTAAGAAAGAAAAAAGAAAGGTTAAAACTTTCAGAATACTTATCAAAAGAGCTTACAAATTTGTTTGAATTATTTTATTTGTTTAGGATAAAAACAAATTACAGAGATTTAGATTTTTTAAAAGAAGATGTGGGTTCAACTCAGTTCTATAATTATTTTGAAAATTATTATTTGGCTACAATTAACTTTTATGAAGTATTAAAAAGTTTAATAAATGAATTATCTCAAAAGAGATTTAATGAGGAATTAATCAAATGATACAATTAAAGGATTACCAAACACGAGCAGTTGAAAGTCTTAAGTTTAAAGTACATAATGCCTTAAGGAGTCCGGACAGAGAAGTTGTTATTTTTCAATCACCAACAGGAAGCGGTAAAACAATCATGGTTTCTGAAATGTTAAAACAATTAGTTAAAGATAACGACAAAAAATATGCTTTTGTTTGGGTTAGTGTTAGAATGTTGCACGAGCAAAGTAAAGAGAAACTAGAAAAATACTACGAAGATGATAGGTTAATCCAGTGTTCTTATTTTGAAGATTTAGAAGATAACCAAATTGGAGATAATGAAATATTATTCATAAATTGGCATAGTATTAACAAAAAAGACATTAACATTTATGTTAGGGATAACGAACAAGACAATAACTTAAATTCTATTGTTGAAAATACAAAAGAAGAAGGCAGAGAAATAATTTTAATTATAGATGAAAGCCACCATACAGCAAGTTCAACTAAATCTAAAGAATTAATTGAAACAATAGGGCCTAAAGTCACTATTGAAGTTTCAGCTACTCCACACTTAAAAGAAAACGTTTCAGAAATAGAGAAAGTTCATTTAGCAGATGTAAAAGCTGAAGAAATGATTAAGTCAGAGATTTCTGTAAATCCAGAGTTCTTAGATATTAAAGTCGGAGATAAAAGTTCAGATGTTTTAGTAATAGAACAGGCCTTAAAGAAGAGAGAGGAATTAGCAAAACTTTACAAAAAGGAAAACTCAAATATTAACCCTTTAGTCTTAATTCAATTACCAGATAGTAGAGTTAATTTAATCAGTAAGAAGGATGAAGTTATCAAAATCCTAAAAGATAAATTCAAGATTACAGAAGAAAACGGAAAATTGGCGGTGTGGTTATCGGAAGAGAAAACCAATAATCTGGCAAATATTGAAAAACCGGATAATGAAGTTGAGGTTTTAATTTTCAAGCAGGCCATAGCTTTAGGATGGGATTGTCCAAGAGCATCAATTTTAGTTATATTCAGAGAATCTAAGAGCTTTACTTTTACTATTCAAACAATAGGTAGAATTATGAGGATGCCAGAATTAGAATATTACAATCATGAAGATTTGAATAAAGGTTTTGTTTTTACAAATCTGCCAAATATAGAAATTACAGAAGATTACGCAAAGGATTATATTACTCTTTACGAAGCTAAAAGAGATAATTCTAAATACAAAAACATAGCTTTACCTTCTGTTTATCTGAAAAGGCAAAGAGAAAGAACAAGACTCTCCGGAGAATTTGCTAAAATATTCATGGAGGTGGCAGAAGAAACTAGTCTAAAGAAAAAAATAAACTTAGAACCCTCTAAAGTTGTAAGCCCTATTATTGCAGACGGTAAGATTGTAAATATCGATAAAGCTGGAGAAATTGAGCATAAAGGCCAAATTCAAGTTAAACTTAATGAAGTAGAATTACAGCAGAGGTTTGATCAATTCATTTATGCTAATTGTTCACCTTATGCACCCGCTGATTCAAGTGATAGGATGAAAACAGCAATTTATCAATTCTTTAATGCAAAATACAAATTACCAAAATTTGATTCAAGAGTTCAAAGAATAGTTCTAGGAAAAGAAAATGTTCAGGCCTTAGTAGATGTTATTAATTTATCAAAAGAAAAATACAAATTAAAAATTGTTGAGAAATTAAGCGAAGTTAGGGAGAAAATTGAAGAGCCAAGATGGGAAGTCCCTTTAATTGACTCATACAAGAGCAATGCAAAGAAAGAAAACCACCCTAAATCCGTAATGCAACCATTTTATACTAAAAAACCAAGCCAACCAGAAGTATTATTTATGGAATTATTGGATAAATCCAATAAAGTTGAGTGGTGGTATAAAAATGGAGAAGGAGAAAAGAAATATTTTGCAGTTTTGTACAAGGATGAGAATAACAAAGAATGGGCTTTTTATGTAGACTTTATTGTTAAATTCAAAGACGGAAAAATAGGTCTATTTGATACTAAAGGCGGAATGACTGCAAAAGATGCAGGTCCAAGAGCAGAAGGATTACAGGAATACATTAAGAAAAATAAAGATAAACTTTGGGGAGGTATCACTATTTATGAAAATGGATCGTGGAGATATAATGATCTAGAGAAGTATGAGTATAACTCTAATAATTTGTCAAGTTGGAAGATTTTAGAGCTTTAAAGATTATTATTTGATTGCAGATAAACCTAAAAACTCTTCAGATATCTGAAGATTATGGAAAAAGAGGCTCCTGCAAGAGACCATTTATTTATTAGTTATGCTACAGAGGATGCACATTTTGCAGAATGGTTAACCCTTAAACTTACAGCAGAAGGATATAAAGTATGGTGTGATAGGTTCAAACTTCTTGGAGGAGAACCATACCCCCAAGATATAGATACAGCGATAAAAAATAAAACATTTAGAGTTATAGCTCTTCTTTCAAATCACTCCATAAAAAAGGATAATCCTGTAAAAGAGAGAACGCTAGCCATGAATCTGGGAAAAGAAAGAGAAGAAACGGATTTTCTTATTCCTCTGAATATCGGCGGATTAAAACCTACAGAAATGGATTGGATGCTAAATAATTTAACATATATTCCTTTTCACTCTAATTGGGCAGATGGCCTAAAACGATTATTAAAAAAGCTTAATGAAATCAATGCACCCAGATTATTACAAAAAGGAAGAAATATTGCTTCTCAAACATTTCTTAATGATCTATCTGGAAATATAGAAGTCGCATTTGAAACCTTACATTCAAATATATTTCAATTTACAAAAATTCCTTCTTTTGTATATAAAATAAAACTTAGCCAACCTTATGAGTGGTATGAACTAAGAAGATTGCTAGACATATGGCCTCATCGTTATGTTAATCAAGTAACTCTTTTATCCTTTCAGCATCCTCCAGAAGAAGTAATGAGTGATCTCGCAATAAATAAAATTGAACAGATTAATTGGCAAGAAAGTAGCGAGATCGAGAGCATTCCAACTAAAAATCTTATAAAGGAGTTATTGCTAAAATCCTTAGAAACTAAAGGGATAGAACTTGGATTAAAAAGAGATCAGAAAAGAAGATTATACTTCCCTAAAGGGCTGTTTGAAAGTAATAACTTGCTTTACAAGGACTATTCTGGCAAAAATACTTTCACAGCATATATAGGGTTTAGAAATAGAACTCATCCTGGCAGGGAATATGATTATCATCTCTCTCCAAGATTTACGATAAGAGAAGGGGAATCTGATAATTTCTTCTTACAGCTAGGAGTTCAGTTATATTTAACGAATAAAGATGGAGCACCATTAAGGGGCAAGACTATTTTGAGAAGAAGAAAAAATTTATGTAAGAATTGGTGGAATTCACAATGGTTCAGTAAGCACGCAGCCATATCTCACTTTCTGAGCGAAGGCTCGGATGAGATATTAATTGGGCAAGAAAGTTCGACGCAGATAAAGTTATCAAATAGTGTCTTGAAGTTTCAATCACCTGTAAGAATAGTTGAACAACAATTAGCTGAAGATAAACTTGAGGAAGTAGAAAATGACTGATTATGAAGTAAACCTTTTTTCTGAACCTCTTCTTGAATTTGCTCATGGGCAGAGGCTTCAAGATCCGCATGATGGTCTCTCACTATTCGGCCCTTGTGATTTTGATACAGCAACACAACCAAAAAAAATAAGATATGGTCTAATTGGAACCGATCAGGGAGTTTCTCTTTTCAAAAAATGGGCTGATAAAATGAATGGTCCTATTTTTTCATCAGAAAATAATTCTCGTATTTGGCCTCCCTTTCCTGGTTTTGAAGCTGCATTTCATAGTGAATTAGCTAAAGAACCTTCTTGGGAATATGGACTTGATAAAAATGAATTAATTAAGGATGCTTCAAACAACAACCCGTATCAAAGATCTTTTGATGTCGTTAATAGATATTTGGAAGGAATAGAAATTGCTGCTAAAAAGAGGGATGACAAAGTTGAAGTGGTTATTTGTGTTGTCCCAGATGAAGTCTATAAAAGTTGTAAACCTAAATCTTATATTATTAATGGCTGGGGTAGAAAGCCCACAAGGAAAGAAATCAATCAATTTCAAAGAGGACAAAGAACGTTATTTTCAGAGAGATCCAATAAAATGTATGATCTTTCTGTTGATTTCAGGAGACAATTAAAAGCACAAGTTATGCAGTACAATTTACCTGTTCAGATAGTTAGAGAATCGACACTTAAACCTGAAATAGAAGGAGAATGGAGAAGAGGTCTAACTTGTGAATCGGATCTTGCATGGAACTTATCCACTGCTTTGTATTATAAAGCTGGAGGAAAGCCATGGAAACTTTCATCAGCTAGAGATGGAGTATGTTATATTGGAATAGCATTTAAGAATACTGGCCAAGGAGAAAATTCAAAAACCGCTACTTGCGCTGCCCAGATGTTTCTTAATTCTGGAGAAGGAATAGTATTCTTGGGAGATGAGGGACCTTGGTATTCTACGGTTAACCAACAATATCATCTAAATAAAGAATCTGCGAAAAAGCTATTAAAGGGTATTCTAGAAACTTATAAGGCACTAGACGGAAAAGATTTAACAGAGATATTTATTCATTCTAGATCCGAAGTCAATCGAGAAGAAATTGAAGGTTATCTGGAGGCTTGTCCTGTCAACTCTAAACTGACTATAATAAGGGTAAAAATGGAAAGGGATGGTATAAGGCTGTTTAGGGAAGGTAAGATGCCAATACTAAGAGGAACATTTCTTAAACAAAATTTTAAAACAGGTTTCCTTTGGGGATCTGGATTCAAACCTCGTCTTAATACCTATGATGGTTGGGAGGTTCCAGTTCCCCTCAGGATAGACATCTTATATGGGGATTCTTCTATCGAACAAGTCTCCAAAGATATATTCGGTTTAACTAAGTTGAATTATAATGCATGTAAGATAGGAGATGTTGAGCCTGTAACTGTTAAATTTTCAGATGCTGTCGGAGAAATTTTAATTTCTAATAAGGCTATTGGAAAAACAGACCCTAGATTTAAATTTTATATTTAAATTCCATCCATTTTGAGATAGGAAGCTCCATGAAGTCTTAAGACCATCTCTTTCACTTTCCTAAAATCTTTATTCTCTTCTTCAAGAGCCCTAATCCTATCCGAGAGTATCTCTCTCTCTTTCTCGGATTTGAGCAGCATCCTTTCTATCTCCGTTTTGGTCAAATCAATTAACATATCTTCTTCTGAAATCGTGTCTTTCATGCCTAGGAGCTCTGAGTAATAATGAATTTTATCACTCTTTTTCCAACCGAAGCGGTATTTCAGGGCAGATTCGGATTTATATCTAGGAAGCCAATAACAGCATGAAATATGCCTGAAATCATACATTGTCAGATTAGAATACTTTTCCCCTGCAAGTGAGACTTTCTCGCCGAAAGTTTTTTTTGCAAGCCTTTTTAGATACTCATTTGTTCTTCCTGGCGTAATAGGAAAAACGTAATCTTCAGGGCTTAGTTTCTTGCCAAGTATGTATTCTTTTATTAAATCAGAACAAATCATTAATTTGATTCTCCTTCCAAAAGTTTTGCTTATCTCATCTCTTATATTCAACTCCTTAAAGTCATTATAAAAATCTGACACCTTAATGTTTATGAGTTCACCAGGAGATCTGATTCCTGTATCAAAAAGAAACATCATTAGAATCTTATAATTTGGCTTGGCGTTATCACATAAAGTCTTTACTTCTCTTTCAGTAAGATAGACCCATGCTGGTTTTTCAGCCCTTGTATCCAAATCAACAGTAATGTCTGGAATTTCTACGCCTTTTTTCTTACTAATTTTCTGGTGCCAGTGCCAAAAAGCTTTGAAAATTTTTCCAGAGGTAGCAATTGATTGATAATCCCTTCCATCTTGTCTTTTAATAATCCCATTCTTCATATCAGCAAAAAAGCTAATTAACTGCTCTTCATTTATATCTGTTATTTTATTAACACCATACAATTCTTCAAACCGCTTCGAGAAAGAAATCATTTTTTCACGCAAGGAATTAAGCCGAGTATAGCTTCTTGTGCCCTTAACACTCGCAACAGCTACATTAAGGCCTCTTTCCATATCATTTAGGTAATTCATGACTATCTCTGAATTTTGGGCAGAGATGCCTGGAATTCCCTGACTAACGCTTTTCTTCCATGCAAGGTAGCGTTCTTTATGTTTATAGGGGTCTATTTTCATATTTTATACACGTTGTTTTTATTTTTAACCAACTTGTATAAAACTTGTATAGAAACACGCTCTCGAAAATCGCATAATAGGGTTACGCCCCAACCGGGGATCGAACCCGGATCTTCGCCGTTCTGCGACACATGGTGTCTCTCCATTTTCAGGAGGTTGACCTTGAAGGAACCTAGGTTCCTTAAGTCGCGACAGGGCGATGTACTAACCACTATACTATTGAGGCATGTAATTCAATTCGATTTTTCCCTTTTTAATCTTTTCTCTATGGAACCTATTTCCTCCTTCTCATAAACTAATAAACATAACCACAATGGGTGAGAAAATTGAAAGGAGGTTTTGTACTTCTAAGAAAGCATTAAATAGATGTTATCATGATTAGAGACATGGAAGTTAGAAATGAAAGAGGACGAACAAAAGAAGAGTGGAACAAAAGATACATTGGTTCTCTTAGGAGAGGTTGGATGATAGGTGGAATAGGTGCATTAACATTTGTAGGCGCTACAACATATGATCTTTGTTTTAAACCAGGTAGCCCATCAATATCATTTCAGAGCTCCAATGAAACAAATAGTGTGGAATCTACTAGAGGATCTGAAAGTGACCTAGAAACTCCAAATTATAATGGAATCCAGTTAGAAATGAGTCCTGGGGATGTAGTAAAATATGGTGTTGGTGGAATGGAAATCTTTCTTGGGTCAATCGGACTGGCCTTGGTTTCCCATCAAATCACAAAGCGAAGAATTGGTTCAGATATATGGGATTATTCAGGAAGAGCACAAAATCATTCTTAACTTGTCTGCATTTTCTTAAAATCATAAAAAACATGGGTGACCACAAACTCTAAAATTGTAGACACCTACTTTAACATTTTACTAAATTCCTTGTACTCCTTAAGCATAAGTTCCATGGTGGGTCTTAGGTCCTTTCTTTTCTGATATGCTTGTAAAGACTCATAATATTCCCTAACATTTTTCAACTGAATATTAATTGGAGGCAAACTATGTTTTATTAAAATATTGTTCATTAGCAATCTTCCTACCCTCCCATTCCCGTCAGCAAACGGATGAATTATCTCAAACTGATTATGAACAACAGCTGCTAAAATTAAAGCGGAATACCTATTCCTATGTTTGTCATACCACTCAATTAACTCTTTCAGCAGAGATCTAACTCTTGAAGCTGGAGCTCCCTCATGAACAATCTCACCACTTTTTGTTTTAATAACAACTTCCTCTCCCTCTTCCCTAAATCGTCCTGCAAAATTCTTAGAGTTTTTAAAAACAATTTCGTGCATTTTTCTAATCAAATCAATGGAAATATGTTCCTTTGTTTTTCTGATATATTTTATAGCTTCATCAACCCCATAAGCTTCAGCAATATCTGATTTTGATTTTTTCTCTGGCCATTTATCCTCTTCCAGAATTTCTTTAACTTCGCCTCTAGTAAGTTCGCTTCCCTCTATTGCGTTTGTATTATATGTAAAAAGCTCAGAAAATTTTTCCCAATTTTTTTCAGACAAATGAGTTATTTTAAAATCTATTTTAGCCTCAATTTTCTTAACAAATCCTATTTCTCTTTTACTAAGTTCTTTATCTAATGGATTTTGGATTATCTTGTGCTGATTAATCTCATCAAAAATCAATTTTTTAGCAATTTCATTTCTTTCATCAAGAAGCCCTGGAGACAAATTAGATCCCAAAAACTTCCTTATTTTATGAACTTTTCCACCTTCTCTAAAAGAGTGAGCTAAATAGTATTTTGTCTTGCTTCCTACCTTTCTTTTTTCTAAGTGCATATACTATTATAATGGGTGACTACATATTTAAACTTTTCTAAATAATTGTCTACATTCCCTATACTATTGAGGCTACAAACCTCCAGCGGGTTTCTAGGAGTTCCAGCAACCCACAAAAGGATAACTTATTACAGAAATCTGGTTTTTTAAGCACTACATCTATCTAACTTCGTCTGACTAAAGCATACTTATAATAATCTTTTTTTGGCTCCCAGTCCATGTCGCTTTTCTCTTCCTTAAATCCCCACGACTCGAAAATTGGAATCAAATCTTCTCTGCCTTCTGGAATTAATTCCCATAATTCCCTAAATCTTGTGTGTCTTACACCTATTTCTGTAATAAGAATGTCAAGAGCAGGCTTGCCACTTCCTTTTATTGTCGTTCCATGATGTCTAAGTCCAAATTTACATTCATTCTCATTAATAACATAATATCCTGTTATTCCAATAATCTCTCCATCATTTAAAATATAGAAATAACTTCCAGATTCTTTTTTAGAGGTTCCCCACCTCTCAATAGAATGTTTTACATTAGCCAAGCTTTCTTGACGAGTCCATATTTTGCCTACTAATGAAAAAATCTCATCTCTCTCTTCTTCATAATTTTCTAAATCAATTTCTCTTAATTCCATATTTAAGTTCAATCTTTAATTATTAATAAACCCTAATGTCATCCCAAAAAGACAACAGAGAAAGGTTTATATATTTCCTATCCTCTAACAATCTATGAATAAAAAACTATTATTCAGCCTATTAATTGCGTCAGCACTATTAGTGATAATTCCATCTGTATCAGCATACTCATATATCGGCTCTGGTTACTATGATTCTTATGAATATACAAAAACAGTAAGAGAAGATCCTTGGGGAAAAACTGTAAACATACAGAAAAACACCCCATACAGCACAATGAATTATTATCGCTCAGAAGATTATTATCCAGGATACAGATATATAGGTTATAGCCCATATTATGGATACAGCTATTCAAGACCAAGTTATTCAAGCTCAATTTACTCTCGCCCATACAATGTAAACCATGGCTATTACAGAGATAATTACTTTGATTACAGAAATAATGATTATTACGGTTATTACAGATACGGATTCTAATAATATACTCCTCTGAACCATAAATATATTTAAAGAAAAAGATAACTCCCTTATTTTGGATGACAACAATAAAAGATGGACTTACTTTTTCAGATGTCTTACTAGTTCCTAAAAAAACAAATCTCGAATCCCGTTCCCAAGCAAATCTTAAAACAAGATTCACAAGAAATATTTTCTTAAATAACCCCTTAGTAAGTTCAAATATGGCTACTGTCACAGAACATAGGATGGCAATAGCTTTGGCAAGAGAGGGAGGACTAGGAATAATTCATCAATTCAACACAATAGATGAACAAGTCAAGGAAGTAGAAAAAGTAAAAAAGAGCACTGCAACTATAATTGGTTCTCCTCTCTCGGTTCAACCAAACTTAACAATAAGAGAGGCTATCAATCTAATGAAAAAAGAAGGAGTCACAAGTCTACTAGTGACTAACGAAAGAGAACTTGAAGGAATATTTACCCACAGGGATTACTTATTTGAAGAGAACAAGGAAAGAGAAATTTCAGAAGTGATGACTCCTAAGGAAAAATTAATTTCTGCAAGATATGGAATAACAATGCAAGATGCAAAAGCAATACTTCATAAAAATAGAATAGAAAAGCTGCCATTGTTAGATGAAAATGGAAAAATCAAAGGATTAATAACAACTCAGGACATAAAAAAATTAGAATACTGGCCAGATGCCTCAAGAGACAATCTGGGACGTTTAAAGGTCGCAGCAGCCGTAGGCGTAAAAGACACGCTAGAAAGAGCAAGAAAATTAGTGATGGCAGGAGCAGATGTATTAGTCCTAGACGTTGCACATGCACACTCTGATTTGGTAATTAGAAAGTTAAGAGAATTAAAACAAAATTTCAAAATTGATGTTATGGTTGGAAACATTGCAACAAAAGAGGCTGCAAAAGACTTAATTGAAGCTGGAGCAGATGGACTAAAAATAGGAATAGGCCCAAGCCCTGTTTGCACAACAAGAATAATCTCTGGAGCAGGAATACCTCAATTAACTGCAATTATGGACGTTTATGAAGTAGCAAAGGAATATGATATTCCAATATCTGCTGATGGCGGATGCCAACACCCCGGAGATGTTACAAAGGCGCTTGCAGCTGGGGGAGAAACAGTAATTTCAGGATCTTTCTTTGCGGGAGCAGATGAATCTCCTGGAAGAATAATAATGAGAGAAGGAAAACGTTACAAAAAATATATTGGAAGTGCATCTTATGACAGCAACCACGAAAGGAAAGAAAAAACTGAGGGAAAAATACTGAAAGAAAAAATAGATGTCTTTGTAGAAGGAGTCTCAATATTAGTAGATTACACTGGCCCTGTTCAGGAAGTCATCCGTTCAATAACTAAAGGCATTCAGAGTGGAATGAGTTATTGTGGAGCTAACAATTTAAAAGAAATGCATGCAAATTCAGAATTCATAAAAATAACATCTAATGGCTGGAAGGAAGGCCTATCTCGTGGAGAAAAAATTTCAGAATAAAAACTTATAAACCCTAATTCCATCTAAAAACATGAAAATTGCTCTGATAATAGCATTAGTTGTTGTATTAGGGGTGGTTTTGTTTGTAGCAAACGGTTCAATAACTGGAAATGTTATAAACTCACAAGAAAAGATGACAAAAGTAAAATTTCAAACTAGCGAAGGTGATATAATTTTAGAGCTTAACCCTGAAATGCCTATAACTTCAGGGAACTTTGAAAAGCTTGTCTCTGAAGGATTCTACGATGGAGTAATATTCCACAGGGTGATTGAAGGATTCATGATTCAAGGTGGAGATCCAACAGGCACAGGAATGGGCGGACCAGGATATAACATAAAAGACGAATTCCTTCCAAATAATAAAAACGATAGAGGAACAATCTCAATGGCGAATGCAGGTCCTAACACTGGAGGAAGCCAATTCTTCATAAATCTTGTAGATAATAACTTCTTAGACACAAGACATCCTGCATTCGGAAAGGTAATAGAGGGCATGGATATTGTAGATAAAATAGGAAAAACGGCAACAGATTCTTCAGACAAGCCATTAAATGAAATAAAAATCATAAAAGCTGAAATGATTAACTAATCAGGGTTAAAAAAAACTACTACCTACCACCCGTAATCTCGTCTAACCTCATCATCAATTTCAATAATCGAATCTCTTTTGAACTCTTTATTTAATATTTTTGAATCATAATCTTTCTTTCTACTTTGATGGTGTGCAAATCCTAGGACACCAAATCCAGCACAGACTATTGTCCAAGTCCCAAAAACATTGGTTATCCTTTTATGATGTCCAAGGCGATTTTGATAATCATTTACTTCTTCATTTTCTGAATTTTCATATACAAATTTTCTCATTTGCTCCCTAGAACTAGAAAGCTCCCCAACATTATCTCCCAAACTCTCTAAGTGAGATAAATTATCTCTAGCTACATAATAGATTTCAACAAAAGATGATTTTTCTGGAGGAGTCATCAAAACAGCCGAAGCAGATAGACCTAAAGCAAGAGTCGTAGGAGCAACAACCCTATAAATCAATGAACGAAGTTTTGCCCTCTTCAAATCAGCTATTTCATGATTAATATTAGAAACTTGTTCTTCTGGATAATCTGCATCAAAAGGCATATAACGGGACAACTTAAAATTTCTATCAATACTAGTCATAAAATCCCTACATTTAATCCTTATTTAACCATTTCGCTTGTCACAAAACAATTTTTTACAAAATACTTTTAAACCCTTATTACAAGATAGCAGAATGAAAGAGGGAGGATACAAAAGAGTTCTGGAAACTCTCGAACTTTTAAATAAAGAAAATCCAAGAAAAGAGATTATTAGGCCTTACGAATACGTCGAAAAAGAAAGAGCAGTTGGAGATATCTTCGATAAATCTTACTGGAGTTTGCATTCAGAAGGAAGAGAACTCCTTCCATTAAAGTTCTCAAATGGAAAAACACAAGAAGACGTTGTAAAAGAAGTTGTAGAATCAATAAAATCTGGAACTAAAGTCATAATAATAAGGGGTGTATGTGGAACAGGAAAATCTGCTATCGCATTGAACATAGGGAGATGTTTAGGTAGAGCTTCCATAGTCGTTCCTGTAAAAGCTCTTCAAACACAATATGAAAAAGATTATGCTGAAAAAAAGTATCTCATTAAACAAAATGGTGAAAGACTAAAGATAACTGTTATTACAGGAAGAGATAACCACGAATCCAGACTTATTCCTGGAGTATCCTGCTCAGACCCATCTCTCCCTGAGAACATAAAAATAATAGAAAAAAATTACAATCAAATCTCAGATTATTACAAAAAAAACCCATTAATATCTAATACTGCAGCTCCTGAGTTAAAGAATGTTAAAAGAATCTCTATAGCCCCATCAAACCCTTACTGGAGCCCTATAATGCTTGCAACTAAGGAGATTTACCTTCCAGATGCAAAAAAGAAAAAATACTCCGGCCTCTCAGGAAAAGACTTTATATTTTATCACCGAAGGCAGGGTTGTTCTTATTACGACCAATATCAGTCATATATAGATTCAGACATAATAATATTCAATTCTGCAAAATATAAGATTGAGACAGACATAGAAAGAAAGCCCAGCACAGATGTTGAGATAATAGATGAGGCAGACGAATTTCTTGATAGTTTCTCAACACAACAAACAATTAACCTCACAAGATTAGCAAACTCTCTAAATACTGTGATTCCAGATGATCGCTCCACAGACGATGCAATAAAAGAAATAATAAAAATAATAAAAATGGAAGAACTCAACAAGAGAGCAATTGGAATAGAACAAGACAAGATATACAAATTAGCCGAAACTCCAATAAATAAAATAATAGAGGAAGTTCTTGAAAACCCAGACATAGAAAACGAAATAATATATGATGAATCTAATTATGCTCTCAGACTTTTAGAATTAGTAAAAAATTTCTCAGAATTCATCCCAGAGACATTCATTACTTACAAAAGATATGAAGATGAATTATACGTCAGCTTAGTCACAACAAACCTTTCTAAGAAATTCAAAGAGATAGTTGATAAAAATAAGGCTGTTGTCCTGATGTCTGGAACATTTCATTCTGACGCAATCCTCAAAAATGTATTCGGAATAACAGATTTTAAGGTAGTAGAAGCAGAAACTAAATTCCCAGGAACAATAGAGATAGCACTCACTGGAAAAGAGTTCGATTGCAAGTATTCAAATTTCTACTCCAAAGCCCATACAAGAGAAGAATACCTCCAATCTCTCTCCACCTGTCTGGAAAAAGCAAAAAAACCAACATTAATCCATGTAAACGCCTTCGAAGATCTGCCAAATGAAAAAGAACTCTCTAATCTGCAATTAATAAATCTCCCGTCAAAAGAAAGACTTATAGAAACGCAACGTAACGATAGAAATGGAAACTCTATTGAAATATTCAAGTCAGGTCTTTCAAATACCTTATTCACAACTAAATGCGCCCGTGGAGTTGATTTCCCCGGAGAGACTTGCAATTCAGTAATATTTACAAAATTCCCTAATCCAAATCCAAACGATATCTTCTGGAAAGTTCTTAAGCAAACACATCCAGAATACTTTTGGGAATTCTATAAGGACAAAGCAAGCAGAGAATTCCTTCAGAAAATATATAGAGCGCTAAGATTCGATGACGATAATGTGATAGTCTTATCTCCAGACTCAAGAGTAATAAGCGCGGTAAGAGACATCCAAAAGACTACATAAAAACGAGCCATTTATCCTAGTAAAAATAGAAAACATTTAAATACAAATCCTCCCTTAATCCTATATAAAAAAGATGGTAAGAAAAAAAATAAAAGTTAATTCAAAAAACATGAGAAGAGCTGTATCTTCTGTCATGCCAAGAATAAAATTGAGCAAATATGCTTTTGCAAATTCACTTGGGCTTGTCAGCGGATTGATAATCTTAATATATGCAATTATGTCTTGGCTTAGCGACTTTGACACCTTAGCAATAGCTTCTCTGTTTCCCCTGCCATTTTCATTTAACAGCATTACATTAATAATTGGAGTTATTCAGGCATACGTTCTTGCTTACATCTTTGGATGGATATTTGTTAAAATCTATAACAAAACAATTTAAAATGGGATCAGATTCAGTTTCCTCAGGAGTGAACAAGTTACTTAGCTTGATATTATGGATAACTGGAGTTTTGGTATCATTGGCAGTCGGTTTTGGCATGATAAGCGGAACCCTTCCGGTATGGTTCATACCAAATATAGTTACCTCAATCGCGGGCTGGGCAGTAGTAATACTTACCTTACTAAGCGTTCTTTTAGGAATCATAGAAAAGTTCAACTAGAAAATTTTACAAAGTCCTAAATTTAAAGAGTAACATTTTTTGAAAGGAGGTTAATATGAAAAATATAAAACTAATAAATAGAATTCTTCTTGGTTTAGTTATGCTTGTCCCTGGTTTGTTTAAGCTTGCAGGAATGACAGGAATTGTCAATTTTGATGTTCCAGGATTTTTAGCAAGTCTAGGATTTCCAGCAGCAAGTGCTCTTGCATGGTTGCTCCTTATAGTTGAGATAGGCTCTGGAATAGCAATTCTATCTAATTGGAGATTGAAGCAAGTAATTTGGGCTCCAGTAGTGATACTATTGGTTGCAGCATTTGCAGCTTATAGAACAGATGTAGCACAGATAGTCATTCATCTTACACTGATATCAAACTACCTTTTGCTCAGTTCTCAAGAAAAACCAAGCAGAAAAAAGTAAAGAAAATTTAATTTTTATTTTATTTTTTACTTTCTATTAATTTTATAAATACAATAATCCTAAAAATTCTATGAAAAGACTAGTGATAATTGGAGGAGGCTTCACAGGATCGCTAGTTGCAAAAGCACTTGAAAATAGGTTCCAGACCACTTTAATAGATACTAAAGATTTCTTTGAATTTACTCCAGGAATTCTAAGGCTGGCGATTGAACCAGAACATATCAAGAAGCTTCAAAACCCCCATAGAGACTATCTTGAAAAAACAAAAATTATAATTGATGAGGTAAAATATATCTCTAAAAACTCAATTTTATTAAAAAATAAAAAAATACCATTTGATTATCTTGTCATTGCCACAGGTTCCAAATACATTTCTCCAATTAAAGACAAAGAAATCATAAAGACCTACACTTCAAAAGACATATTAGACAATTTAAATAAAATAAAAAAGGCAAAATCAATAGCAATAATAGGGGGGGGACTTGTAGGTGTGGAACTTGCGGCAGAGCTTTCCACAAAGCACAAAAATAAAAAGATAACCATAATCCACTCCAGAGAAACTTTAATAGAAAGAAACTATCACAAATCAATAAAAAAAGCAGACTCTTTTCTGAAAAGACATGATGTTAAAATCATTTTCAATGAAAGAGCAAAATCAAAAAGAGGAAATATAATAATAACAGAAAGAGGAACAAAAATTCCGGCAGACCTTTTCTTTTTCTGTACAGGCATCACTCCAAACTCTGAATTCATGAAACCATCATTCTCACAAGCAATTTCAGAAAAAGGAGGAATAAAAGTTAATCAGTTCCTTCAAGTTGAAAATCAAAAAAACATATTTGCTGGAGGAGATGTTACATCTATTATTGAAGAAAAAACTGCACAATCATCTGAAAGACACGCAAAAACAATAGTTCAGAATATCATAAACTTAGAAAATAAATTTCCCCTAATAGAATACAAATCAGTAAAGAGACCTATGCTAATCTCATTAGGTAAATATGACGGAATTTTAGAATACAAGTCTCTTGTAATTACTGGCTTTCCGGCAGCAATAGCAAAATCACTCGTTGAAATGAAAGAACTCTGGAAGAGAAAATAAACTAAGACTCGGACAACTTAGAGTCAATAACCTTCCTCTCTCTTGTACCTGCATCAATCCTATGGAGGTTTTCAAGAACAGCAAGATCAACATCTAATATATTTTTCTTAGAAAAATCTATCAATGCATGTTTAACCAAACTTCTTAAGTAAACTCTTTGAGATATAGAATAATCGACACCTAGAATTGGAAGACCTTCTCCATGCCCTTCAGAATAATCTAAAACACTCTCATAAATGTCAAAAAATTTTGGCCTTAGAATAGCTTCTTCTGTAAGCCTAATAACTCTAGCAATATCTTTTACAGCCTTAGCTCCCGTATGATCCTTATCCGTAGAAGCCGAATACATTCCAGCAATTCTAATAACTGGTTTAACTCTTGCAATTTGATTGTGACTGGGTAATCCATTAAAAGGCATTTTACTATCAACAACCCGAACAAAATCTCTTAAAGCAGTATTCATCTCCCCAGCCGAATCAGAGAAACACACTCTAGAAACTCTGTCAATATAATCTAATAATTTAACATTATATGTCATAAAAATAACAGCTATAATTCATTTAAAAAATTAACTATTCTTAAATTCACCTTCAAAAACAAATTCTCCAATTGGCTTTCTTTCATTTGGATGTTCAGATTTTCTCATCCTTTCAGGTATTTTATCCAAATCTCCAGATTTCCCTATAGCAATCATGTGAACAATTTCATAATCTTCGGGAATATTCAATTCTTTTCTAGCCTTCTCAACATCATACCCGGCCATCCCATGCACTACTAAACCAAGTAAACTTCCCTGCAAGGCGAGATTCTCCCACGCAGATCCAGTATCAGACATAAAGTTTCTATTTTCCTTATCATCCTTTGTCTTCTTGTATGCACACAAACAAACAAGTGCAGCAGCATTTCCTGCCCAAAGTTGATTAAAATCATCCAATATTCCAAAGAACTTATCAAACTGCTCCTTGTTCTCACTCCTGGCATAAATAAATCTCCAAGGCTGTTCATTACTGGCAGAAGGTGCCCATCTCGCAGCTTCAAAAAGAGTCATAAGCTCCTCGTCACTAATCGACTCGCCACTCATCGCCCTAGGACTCCATCTATTCAAAAATATTTCATTAATAGGATAATCTGCTTTCCTCACCTCAGAACCTTTTTCCATAAAGTTTCCAAGCATAATTAGCTTTTATAGGTTTGGTGTTTAAACAGAAATAGAAGGTTCTAGATTTTTCCCATATTTCTTTTGCAAATGCCCCACAGTAGCTTCTGCAAGCTGCTCCCAAGAAAGCCCACTTCCATGTTTCCTTGACGAGCCCCCTACAATGTTAGATCCTCCCCAACCTTCTCCCTCAGGAAGACCTTCAAGAGCATTATAAACTCCAAATAATTCATTTATGGGAAATGGAATATAAGGTGATCTCCTTCCAACAGTCCAAACATTTCTATTATCTGGCCTTATAGCAACAAGGCTAATATATGCATCGAGCCCCTGGGAAAATAAAAAGTACCTAGCTTCACTTCCTCCAATTTCATTCACAATTTTGAAACCTGAAGGAGAATCATATAATATCTCATGCCTCGTATCCAATTCCCTTTTTTCAGCCTGCCCCATTACTAATTGATCAATTCTTCCAGTCATGGACTCAAGTGTAGAACAAATAACTGCTTCATTTGCACTAGCAAGTGCCCCGCTCTTTCTTAGATCATTGTAAGGAGCAAAGATCCAATTGTGTGTAGAAAGTAAGCCGTCATCCAAATTCATAGGGTAACCTCCTCCAGTTATATCTAATTTGTCTGTAAGTTCAAGAAGCCTATTAACAATTGGAATGCTTTGTGTTCCTTCTAAAGATTTGTGTCTGTCCAAAAGCCAAACACTTAAAGCAACATCTTGATCAGGATCGTTCACATAAACAGGAATTTTAGCCAATCCGGTTTGCCAGAAAAGCGATTTCATTAAATTTCCTTTGATAGCGAACATAACTTGTCTTGCAGTAGACATTGTAGCTTCTCTTGCAACACCATCATGATGATCAAAATTGACATGCAAAGTATCTTCATCATATTTTGGGCCTCCAAGAACAACACCATCCAGAGCTATAGATCCTCTTGGAGTTTTTTTGACAAACTCATCCCAAGACATACTTTCTCTTGGCAAAATCCTCAAGTCAATTGTTCGAATCATCTTCTATAAATACGAACTTTTCCGACATTTATAAGTTTAATTATGTTCATTATTTCTCCGCTATCAGAACTATTTCTCCCTCAATTCCAAAAGCCTGTATTCAATCCCAGAGTCCCATTGGTTAGAAGGCTCTACATTTCTCCCAACGATTCTTGAATCATATCCCTCTCCTCGGATAATTTTAGATAACAATCTTGGATTTCCAATATTTGGAGATGCTCCTACAAGTAATCTCCCTCCTTTAGTTAAATGATAATGAGCTCCTTGTAAGAATCTTCTAAATGTCTGATATCCTGGATCAAAAACCGACATTTCCAAAGAGCCATTAGCAGCAAACCTAGAATCAGAAGTCAATGGTTGATTGAATAAAATAGTATCGAATCTTTTCTTAAATGGAACACCTGAAAATAAATTAGAGTAATATACGTCAACAATATTGCCTAGTCCAAAACGCAATACATTTGTCTTCGCATTTTCAACTGCCTGGGGATTTATATCAACAGCATCAACATTTACTGAACTGCTGTAAAGTGCTGTAAAAATCGCAAGAATTCCAGCTCCAGTTCCCATATCCATAACGTCCCATAGCTCTCCAATTTTTAGGACCCGCAGGCACTTTAGCAGCAAATCCTCTTCCTATAGAGTATACGAATCCATCTGAGCCATCAGCAAGATAATTAATACATCTTCCATCTGCTTCAAACTTAGGTACTGGCAATTCAATTTTTGTCATCTTCTCAGCCTCCACTGCACAAAATCTATCAAAAAGACCTTATCCTGCCTAGGAACATAAATATGATTAGAGAAATTGTGGATATCATCAGGTACAAAACCGTGAGCCTTAGCTTTTGCTAGTTCTTTTCCCATAAGATCTAAGGCTCTAGCCCTCATAGAATTCTTGTAAGAAAAAAGTTCTTCTCCATTTATTCCGTCTATATATTCCATTACATAAGCAGTAAGGCCCTTGTGAAGAGTACATTCATCTAACACATCAACAGAAAAAAGTCCTTCCGGCTTAGGAACAGAAACACCAAGACCATATAGTTCCCGTGCAATTCTAGATTCACGCCCTCCTTGAGCTCTTAACAGTTTAGATGTTCTCGAATCTAAATTATTCCAAATGTTCCAATTTCCATATACCTTAACTACAGAATCTCCTGATAAATATATAGTGCCATCGCCACCATCTTCATGAATAATTTTATTTTGCTCTAACACAACTCCAAAATCAGGCAGCCTAAAATTACTTTGCATCTTCGCTACCCTCCATAGTCTTTTTTATTGAGAATTCAAATGCATGAGACCTGTTTCTAAAAACACCATTCTTCACGCCTTCGTCTATCTTATCCAGAGTGTCTTCCTCTACAGAAATACTAATTTTGTATTTAGCCATAAGTAGCAAGAAGTCATACCATTTTTAAACCTTTCTATTTTGCTACTACCCTAAAGTTACATAAGGATGTCTACATAAATAATTCCTTGGTGAATCTCTAAAAAACACAAATTATATAAATTCGAATAGATAACAACCTAAGATGGAAACAATAACAATTCCAAGAGCACAATACGAGAAAATGAAAGAAGAGATTAGGATACTTAGAAGTTCAAAACTCTACAAAAGGCTGCTTGAATTTGAAGACAACATTCAAAAAAAGAAATATTCAAGAAAGGAATTAGGATTCTAACCTCTAATTTTCTTTCTGATTCTATCTATTATTGATTGCTGATGCTTTTCAGAAGTTTTCATGCCATATTCAAAAATATTTCATTAATAGGATAATCTGCTTTCCTCACCTCAGAACCTTTTTCCATAACAATCAAAAAACCCCTTTTTTTAACACTTTCAAAAGATCATCTCTAGCATCCCTCAGAGATTTTTGCAATCCTCTAAAGTCTCTTAGAGCAGAAACCAAACCATCACCTAACTCAACATCTGCTAAATATGGTCCTTGTGGTAAACCGTTAACTCTATCAGGAATATCTCTCCTTTGAAATTCATCCATTTCTTGAAGTCCGGTGCCATTTGGACTAACTACTAAGTTAAAATCAGGAATAAATAATTGCCCACGATCAACATGACCACATACATCTCCCTCATAACCCTGACTCACAACATAACTAATATCTTTTACCGCCTTATACGCTTTAACCATGTAAGAAATCAAGAGCCAAACTTAATAAATATTGCTATGTGAATTCATTTCTTCCAGATATAGCAAGGGAATAATGTTTTTATTTATTATAAACCGAAGGATCTTCTTTCAAGTCCTTGATAAAATCTAAGAAAAACCCAATTATTGCAAAGATAGTAGTAGGTAGATTAACAAAATTGCTAAAATATTCGAAACCTATTAAATCAAAAATACCTATAAGACCAATTAAAAAATGAAATGGACCATGTTCCATCCAGTAAACTCTTTTCCTTCTGACATTAAGCACATTATAATCCAGAAAAATTGTTTTAACTAAAAAAACAAGAGTCAATAAGAATAATACTTGAGGTATCCTTAATTGAAAATAAATCATACCTCCTAATAAAATTAGATATATCAAAGTCCAAAAAGAATAAACCCTCCAAACTCTTTTTGCACCTAACAATGCCATACAAGCTAAACAATATAGAGATTTATATATTCATCTAGAGTCATCCCCAAACAGATTATTTCTTAGCTAATTTCCAAAAGACCTCAAATTGTTTTTTTTCAGTCTCAGATAGATGTTTATTCCTCATAACGATTGCGTAAACAGGTTCCCCATATATAAGTTCTATAACCACATCTTGATAAATAATTTTAGCCGTGTTTCCGATTAATCCATTATCAATAAATTTATATTCTGTTGTTTTAGCATATTCCAAAACTCTGCCATATTTTTTGATAATCATTCTTTCAGTAATTTTATTTTCTTTAAAATAATCCAATATTTTTCTAAGATAAATTGGCTCTATTATTTCCATCTTTTCTTCATCAATTCCAATATAAAGAATTTCGTCTTTCGGTTTTATTTCAGAAATTACCTTCTTGAAAATATTCTTTATGACATATTTCCCCTTTAGAACTTCTACTGAAACGTCCTCGCTTCCTATCTTTTGCAGGTTTTCTAGTTCTAATTTAAGGGTTTTTAGGATGTCTACTTTATGCTCTTCTAATGCGACTATCTGGTTTAGTTCTACTGCCCTGAAATTCTTTTTTCCTTTTATCTTTATCTCTGAAATATATCCCTTTTCTAATAACCTCTCGAGAGCATAGTAAACATAAGGACGATTTAACCCTGTCCCCTTAGCAATTTCTGTAGCACTTAAAGCTCCTTTTTTAATAAGAATAAGAAATATGCTGATCTCATTCTTTGTCAGTCCAAAGTCTTTAAGGATTTCGATGTTCATATAAGTTAAAACAATTTGGATTATAAAAATCTTACTATTTTTGTAATAATTGTTACAACAATAATTTATATACTTATTTTTTAAGATCTTTCCATGAAAAGCTGTAATGGAAAATGGACTGCAAGACTTCCAGCTGTAGGGGGATTCTGGCATCAAAGAAAATATAAGACTCAACTCAAACAAATTGCAACTGAAGAAGGATTAAAAAAAGTCGCATTTAACTCTGAATTTACAGGAGAAGGAGTAAAAATAGAATATGATTCCCATTATGAGCACTTAACTCCAAACATAAGTGGTCATGAAGAAGGTCCACATAACGTATTCAGCGGACTAAGTATTATAATTTGTTCAGAAGGAAATGATGATAAAACCAAGAAAATCACTGAACGAATTAAAGAGTATGTATGCGATCCAAGTTGGAGAGATCCTTCCTCAAAAAGATTCTCAGAGGTTTTTTATGGCTCTTCTAGATACAACCCTTAGTAGTTCTAATATACTATTTCTTCCCGATAACTTTCTTGCCATTCATGTATGGCACAAGAACATCTGGCACATTCACACTTCCGTCTTTCTGCTGATTGTTCTCAAGTATTGCTACCATTATTCTAGAGGTCGCAAGAGTGGTATTATTTAATGTATTAACTATCTTTCTCTCTCCCTGTCTAGTATCATATCTTATAGAGAGTTTCCTTGCTTGATAATCTGTACAATTACTCAAAGACATAACTTCTCCATAAGAATTTGTAGTTGGCCTATACACTTCCAAATCAGCACTTCTAAATTTCCAATCAGCCATATCCCCAGAACATATCTCAAGAACCCTATATGGAAGATTCAAAGTCTGTAAAACACCCTCTGAATTATTCAAAAGCTCGTCATATATCTTTTCAGAATCTTCTGCCTTGCAGAAAACAAACTGCTCTACCTTATTGAACTGATGAGTTCTCCAAAGTCCCTTCTCGTTTATTCCATGGCTTCCAATCTCTTTTCTGAAACACATTGTATAAGAAAAATATTTTTTAGGCAATTCTGCTTCAGTAAATATCTGATTAGTATGCATAGCAAGCAGGGGCTGTTCAGCAGTTCCAATCAAGTTCAGACTTTCATCCTTTATAGAATAAACAGATTCTTCAATTGCTTTCCTATCCATTGAAGCAAAAATAGATTTTTCATTCAGCATCAGAGGTGGCTCAATATACGTGTACCCTTTTTTATTCATAAAGTCAATTGCAAACCTAATCAAAGCACTATTAAGCAAGGCCAAATCTCCCTTAAGATAATAAAATCCATTTCCAGAAACTTTCGCAGAAGCTTCAAAATCGGCTATTCCAAGATTTTCAACAATCTCAACATGATTCTTTACTGGAAAATTAAATTTAGGGATTTTTCCCCATTTTTTTATTTCTACATTTTGGCTTTCATCTTTTCCAACGGGAGTCTTATCAGAGATGATATTAGGTATTTGCAAAAGAAAAACATCTATTTCTTCTCTGACATGATTCATTTTTCCCTCAAGCTTGTCTATCTTTCCAGGAATTTCAGAAGCTTTCTTCATTAAAACAGTTACAGACTTCCCAGCTTTCTTTGCAATAGCAACTTCCTTAGAGACTTTATTTCTTTCACCCCTTAAGGAATCCACCTCTGACTTGAATTTTCTCCATTCCTTGTCTTTTTCAATTATTTTGTCAAGAATCTTCAGTTTATCATTTTGGAATTTCTTCTTTATGTTCTCTCTAACAAGCTCCTCATTGTCTCTAATAAGTTTAATATCTATCATCTTACTTCAATACTAAGTTAGATTACATTTATAAATAATTCTGATTTCCATACCCCATGGCCATACTAGAGGTGATAAAGAGTATTTTCATAGAGGGATATAATTCTATTGTAAGCGCTATTCCTGCAGAATATTTTCCAGTAGTCAATCTCCTGATTTTCTCAATTATAATTTCCCTCTATGCAATATTCACTTGGAAATTCTATAGAAGTCTTTCAAAAAAAGACCTTCTCAAACTTGATCTAAGAAGATACAACACCTCATCCCATCCATTTCTCAAAAAATTCTTTGCATCTATTCTTTATCTCCTAGAATATATCATAATACTACCATTCCTTATATTCTTCTGGATGGCAATCCTTGCTATCATAATACTTCTTCTCTCAGAACAACAGAGTGCTAACCAAGTATTAATAATAACTGCAGCAATAGTAGCTTCAGTAAGAATACTCTCATATTACAGCCAAGACCTCTCGAGAGATCTAGCCAAGATGTTCCCATTTACTATCCTAACAATAAGTGTGATAACTCCTAATTTCTTCTCTTTCCCAAGATTAATCGGAAGAATATTAGAATTAAAAGATTTTCTTTCAGGAGCAATATACTTTCTGATGTTCATAGTTGCTCTTGAATTAGTACTTAGGGTAATAGATACAATAATAAATTTATCAACAGATAAAGATACCTCCTCAGAAAAAGAATAATTGCTAGTCTCCGTGATAATCGCTTGTAGGATGCCTATGTCCTTCAGCAATTCTATCTGCCAATCCTGCGAGATGCTTTCTCCCTTCCTGGCTTAACTTCCCCTTATCAAATTCTGTTCTCAAAAGAAGATGACTGGCAAGCTCTCCTCCAAGAAAATGAGGCATTATCACATAGTTCGCCCCAGCCTCATATAATTTTTCTGCATCTCCTATGAAATGTGCTGTAGGCATAAATCCCGTCTTTCTTAGATTTAGATTTCTTAGTATAGTCAGGTTTACATTGACTTCTGGTATTGTAGATATCACAAGCTTTGCCTCGTCTAATCTAAGTTCTTTTAACAACTCAGAATCCTGCGCGTCCCCATAAATACATGAAACTCCCTTGCCTGAGAGTAATTTGATAGTCTCAGGATTATAATCTACAACAAGATACCTCTTTCTCTTTTTATCAAGAGAACTAAGAAGATTAAATCCTATCCTGTTATATCCAAACAATATCACATCATAACTTTTTTCTTTAATAGTCTCATGTTCATTATTACTCCTCTTTGAATCAAATATTCTAAGAGCGGGAGAGAGAATTCTGTAAAGAAGATGGGAATAGAATAGACTATAGCTGCTTAAAGCTATGGTTATCAATGCTACAAGAATAATCAATGAGAAAACACTGCTACTTATTACTCCATTTGTAAATCCAATAAGCATGAAAACTAAAGAAAACTCACTTATTTGAGCGAGACTAATTCCTGTAAAAAAGCTTGTCCTTTTCTTATATCCAAATGATTTCATAAGACCCATGATGATTATAGGATTTCCTATTAATACAAGCAATGAGAAAGCTACGGCAGAGATTATCATTCTTGAATCAAATGGCCCTACAAGATAACTTCCAAAGAACACGAAAAACAACAATACAAAAAAGTCCCTTAATCCTTTTGTTTTGCTACTTATCATCAAACTATATTTGGAAGAAGCCAATGCCATTCCTGCAACAAGAGCACCTACTTCAAGAGAAAATCCTAAATAATTGAATAACAATGATATTAATAATGCCCACGACAACCCAAACAAGAATAATACTTCTTGATTTTTGGCTGCAAATGAGAATATGGCCGGGACAAAGAAATAAGACAATATGAAAACAACTGCAACTAAAAATGCTACTTTAGCAAGCTGAGTATATACTAGACCTCCTGCAATATCAAGAACAGGAAATACTGTAAGTACAAGTGCTGCTATAAAATCCTGCACAATTAATATCCCCAATGCAATCTTTCCATGTAAGGTATCAAGCTCTCTTTTATCAGATATTAGTTTTACAACAACAAATGTAGAAGAGAAAGCCAAAGCAATTGAAATGTATATTGCAGATATGTCGCTAAACCCAAGATATCTCCCAAGAAAAAAACCTAATCCTGCAGTTATCAGTAACTGCCCAATCCCAACAACAAATGAGACCTTCCCAAAATTTTTCATAATTCTAAAATCAAGATTTAGTCCAACAATAAAAAGAAGCAATGCAACCGCAATATGTGAGAAAGATTCAAACAATGTTGTTGAATGCAAAAAATTGAAAAATAATGGACCTGCAAGAATTCCAGTAATCATATATGCAATGATTGGAGGCTGTTTGACAAATTTAAAAATCAATACCAAAATAGTAGCCAACCCTATAATCAATCCTAATTCAAATATGATATTTTCCATCTTCCTCTTATAAGTCAATTAAACCCAACTAATTTTAAATAAGTTCCTATTCCAATTAATATCTCCCCAGAGAATTGATTGCACCTAGATACACTTTCATACATTTTATTATAGCCTTCTTCAATGTAAATTACATATCCGTCAATTTTAAAAAGACTTTTTATGTTGATATTTTATCATTTAATATTCATCTCGCTTTGGCTGAGGTGAAAGGCGCGGTTCTCACGCGGCGAGGCCGCGCCACCTAAACCTCCAAGAATCTCAGCCTTTTCAATAAAAAGCAACATTAAGTTTAAAAACCAACATTCACTCAAAAAAATAAGATGGGCAAGGTAAGAATAAAACTGAGTAGTGTTGACATAAGCGCGCTTAATGCAATAATTGCAATGATAAAAGAAATATCAGAAAAGGCAGGCGTAGTCATGCGAGGCCCAATACCACTTCCTACAAGAAAGATGAAAGTCACAACCAGAAAATCTCCCTGCGGAGACGGAACAGCTACATTTGACAGATTTGAAATGAGAGTTCACAAAAGAATAATTGACCTTCCAGCAGAAGACAGAATCCTGCATCCAATAATGATGCTTAAAATTCCTAGATCCGTACAGATTAAAATAGAAATGAAAGAATAATTTTTCTATTACTCAATAATCTTTAAATATCCAGTTTCTGCTTGATTTTCATGGAAAAAGACAACAGTCAAAGAGTTCCAACAACAATTTGCAGTGCCATATTATATCAAGGCAATAAAATAGCATTAAAAGAAACAGAGGCAGGTCTATCTTTATTGGGTGGACATGTAGAATGGAATACGGGATTCCCATATTGTTTAGAAAGACGTATTGGGCAGGAAAATATAATTGCTGCATCTTTCAATTATATAAATGGTATTACCCATCATAAAACACCTTCTGGAAAAGATGTTGTTAATGTAAACGTAGTAGGTGATGTCATTGACACTTCTAAAGAAAGAGGAATTATATGGATGACACTAGAAGAAGCCCTGAAAAGGGAGACAGAATTCAGAACGCCAGACGTCTACAGACTTTTACAAAGAACAAAAAGATTAGACAACACAGATTTAGCATTTGTCCAAACAACAATGAAGCACAGAACAGACATAGACAATTTAGAAATCAAAAGTCAGACAAACACTGAAGTAAGTGGAAATGATGATCCATTTAGTCCAACGGACTTTATTGTTGTAAGTGGAGCATTAAGATATTTTGATTTGAAAACAGGCAAAGTAGAATACGGGTTAATGAGATGTGAAAGGCCCCAGTTCAAGGGATTATTAAGCTTAGTTGGAGGAAAACTAGAAAGAGGAGAAACCATAGAGCAAGGAATAACAAGGGAAACCATGCAAGAAACAGGAAACAGTATTGATTTACACCCAATAGGATTGGTTGGATTGTACGTCAATCAAATTCCGGGAATTGGAGATTACATATCTAACATTGCAGCGCTAATAGAAGCAAAAAGCAAGGATATAGTGCTACCAGATTCTCTTCAAGATGAGGTAAAAGAGGTTATTTGGAAAACTCCTGGAGAAATTTCATCTATGCCTGGAGAAGAATTCCGGAGCAGAGACACAAGAAGAATTATAATGAGGGCAGAAAGCCTAGCAAGACAGGGGAGAATATTGCCATTCGGACTTATTGAAGAAATACAATGAAGCTGAAAGAAAAACCTACTACCTGCATTCAAGAACAGGATATTCGTAAAAAAACCGCTGCATTTCTAATCACTGAAGATAGAAGACTATTTCTCTTAGACGACTATTCTATACCTGAATCTATAGTTGAGGAGGGAGAATCTCACCAATCAACCTTAGAACAGATTGTTTCTTCATTAGGAATAAACCCTGAAAATCTGAGATTACTCTGCTATTCATCAAACATAGATGATGATTCTAAGGAAGTGAAAGATTATGCAGTTTACACAGGAAAAATAAAAAATGACATTTTTAAAACACATTCGTTAGGAAGGATAAGACAACTTCAGGGAGAAGGTCACCTCAGAGGATTTGATTCAGTAATCACATACTTAGCAAAAACCAATCAAGTTCAATAATTTTCAAAGGTTTCTGAAAAATTAACAAATTTTCTTTTTCTCAAAAGCAGATCTGTCTTTTTCATTGAAACCGCCAACAACAGTTATTGGAGCTTTCAAGGCAGAATGAGGATCATAATCGACAATCTCAAAATCTTCAAAGACAAAATCATCTATCTCTTTTTTCTCAGGATTTATCTTGATCTTAGGAAATGGCCTTGGCTCTCTTGAAAGCTGTTCTTTCACTTGCTCATAATGATCTCCGTATATGTGTATATCTCCATAAGTGTGAACAAATTCTCCAGGTTCGTATCCACAGACCTGAGCCAATATCATTGTCAAAAGAGAATAAGAAGCTATATTGAAAGGAACTCCTAAGAAAGAATCACAACTTCTTTGATAAAGCTGAAGAGACAATTTGCCCCCTGTAACATTTATGTTAAAAAGAACATGGCAGGGAGGTATTGCCATAGAAGTTCCTGGTTCAGACATCTCATATATGTAAGCAGGATTCCATGCTGAGATACACACATGCTTTCTATCAGGATAATTCTTTGTCTTCCAGATAGCCCACTTGAGTTGGTCTATTTCTCTTCCACCAGCCTGCCATTTTCTCCACTGTCTCCCATACACTGGCCCAAGTTCTCCCCACTTTTTAACAAACTCGCTATCCTTATCATTTTCCTTTATTTTTTGAGCAAACTCATCCTGCGTAAGAACAGAAACTTCTCCTGTCTCAGAAGCCTTTTTATATTCCCTATATGCCCAATCATCCCAAATGTGAACTTCATTATCTATAAGATATTTGATATTTGTATCTCCCCTCAAAAACCATAATAACTCATGAATTATTCCTTTCATGAAAACTTTTTTAGTTGTAAGAAGAGGGAATCCCTTGCTCAAATCAAACCTTATCTGCCTTCCAAATACACTCTTAAGCTTATTTCCAGTAGCATAATCTGTTTTTTCATAGCCATTCTCCATTATATCTTTCAACAAATCTAGATATTGATGTTCTGGATGTCTTTCCTCTTTCTCCATAATAACTAATAATTCCACCTCTTAATAGGTCTTGTGGCCTTACATTTATTTATTTCTGCAAGAGCCTTAATTTTTTCAGCATCTTCAGTTATTTCTCTAAGATGAGCTACCTGAACAGAAGGAGTGGAAGGTTCGTCTTCACCGCCAAACCAAATAGCAGAATCCAATGGATTAGATTTAAATTCGAAAACTCTTCCTAATTTGTTTACTTCATAAAATACTCTCCACCCTCTTCTCTCTCCAACATATGTAGCAGTAACATTCCTCACATCAACCAAATGAATTCCAGCAACCCTTCCATGATGATAACCCATAAAATAATCTTTTCCAGGAATAGGATTCCAAGCGTATTTGCCATCACTTCTCTCAAATAGTTCTAGTTCTTCTTCC
>PFDB01000016.1:62507-65684 GCA_002763075.1 Candidatus Pacearchaeota archaeon CG10_big_fil_rev_8_21_14_0_10_34_76
TAAGAATTGTTGTCCCAAAAAGACAAATATATTTATATATCTCTCTTTAGAAATTTTCCTATGGACAAACTGACAGATGGACAAATGGCTGGTTTGACAACCCAACTTCAAGAATTTATGATCCTTTATGAAGCAATAGTGGCATGTAAAGGTGGTCTGCAGCCCACTTTTCTTGGACAATACAGACAAGCACCCAAAAAATCGATACATATCCAAACATTTCCATTTCTAATTGCACAAAATCCAGAAGAAAGAAAGCTTTTAGAGAGTGGTGAATTCATGGGAAGAGCTTATGAATTAGGAATACAAGCAAGTGTTAAAGGAATTATAACTCCTGCAGAAGTAGAATTTGAAAAAACTTATATCCCAGAAACTGATGAATTAGGCGGAGGAGAAAGCCACCCTATCTTTTACAAAGGTTTTAGGAGAAACGAGGGCGTTTACGAGGGAACATGGTCCTTCGAAGACAATGGAGGAGATATGCAAACTAGGGGAAAATTTTTGTTGAATAGAATAAACGACTTTGAAAAGTTCAAGGGAGAATTAGAAAAATTATGTGCTGAAGATTAACATAATTATTATAAACCGCTTTCTCAATAAATTCACATGGATAAGATAGAGGTAAAAATAAAAAAGTTACACGAAGACGCTAAAATCCCAATACATAAAACAGAACACGCAGCGGGTTTTGACATCTACTCTCTTGAAGATTCTAATTTAGCTCCAGGAGAAACAAAAAAAATCTCCACGGGAATAGCTTTTGAAATTCCAATAGGTTTTTATGTAAGAATAGAAGATCGCTCAGGTTTGGCAATAAATGGAATCCATAAGGTTGCAGGTATTGTTGACTCAGACTACAGGGGAGAAGTTTGCATAGTTCTGCATAATTCATCACAAGAAGTGTACAAAATAGAAAAACACGATAGAATCGCCCAAGGAATAATAACTCCAGTAAGTCAGGCAAACTTCCAAGAAGTTCAAGAACTAAGCCAAACAGAAAGAGGAGAGGGTGGATTCCATTCAACTGGAAAAAAATAATTATTTTTTCTCATCAAGTCTTAAATATAATATGTGGCTCGGATGTCCTCTTGGATTATACTTAACAGAGGCTAGGAGTTGATCAGGAGCTGGTAGAATCATATAAGCGTCCGCCTCATCAGGTGAGTCATTACAAATTTTTTCATGTGTTTCTAAAGTAGGAGGAGAATCTGTATGTATGTCGAATAATATGGGAACAACCTTCAAAATAATGGGTTTAACATGTCTTCCATAGTTATCCGTGAAACTATCTGGCCCAACCTTAGTCTCCAAACGAGAAACCAGTCTTAAGTTTTTTCCCATAAAAAACCTCATAATTCCCAATTTATAAACTTTTTTCTACAACAATCCTTAAATAAGCATTCAATTATTTACAAAAATGGAAATAATTCTAATAGCAGGCATTGCACAAAATAATGTCATAGGAAATAAAGGCATGCTGCCCTGGAATATAAAAGAAGACTTACAACATTTCAAAGAACTCACAATAGGACACCCCGTCATTATGGGACGTGTCACATATTTATCCATTCTTGAATATCTAAATAAACCTCTTCCAAACAGAATGAATATTGTGCTCTCAGATAAAGTTGAAGATAAAAAACCTGGTTTTATATTTGCAAACTCTATAGAATCTGCGTTAGAAGAAGCAAAAAAATATTCAGACAGAGTCTACATAATGGGGGGACAAAGCATATACAAGCAATTCATGCCACTAGCTACAAAACTAGAAATAACAAAAATACATAAAGATTATGAAGGAGATGCATACTTCCCAGAAATAAATGAATCTGATTGGCTTGAGAAAAAAAGAGAGGACAAAGAAAATTCAGAAAATAAATTTAGTTTTATAACATACGAAAGAAAACCCCAAATAATAAAACCTGTAAAAAAGGGAATGTTCATAGCATTCGAAGGAATAGATGGTTGTGGGAAAAGCACCCAAGTAAGAAATCTTGTACATCACATCTTTGAAAAAAGTAAATACCATCATGTTGTCCTTACAAGAAATCCTTACAAAAATGTGAGCATCCGTGAAATACTTCATCAAGATACAGACCCATATTCCCAAGCAGAAAAATTAGCAGAACTTTACATAAACGACAGAAAGGACCAAGTAGAAGAAGTAGTTAAACCAAACCTTAAAGATGGATTCTTTGTAGTCACTGATAGATATAAAATGTCTACAATTTCATATCAAACAGCCCAAGGATTAGAAATGCAAAACCTCATAGAAAAACAATCTTCCTTACCAATTCCCCATATAACATTCATAATTGACGTCTCTCCAGAAGAAGCAATGGACAGAATGAGAAAAGAGGACGTTAGTGTTAGGGGAAAAGAACATAAATTCGAAGCAAATATTGATTTCATAAAAAAACTCAGAGAAAACTACAAGATAGCTTCTGAAATTCTAAAAGAAAATGGAGAAAAAGTCTTTGTGATAAACGGCGAACGCTCAAAGGAAGAAATTTTCCAAGAAATCAAAGAAATTTTCGACAGAGAAATTCAAAACTAATCATTTCACAAATTCAACATTCTCTAAACCATCAAATTCCTTATCTCCTGTAAGAAATTTAACACCATTTGATTTTGCGATAATATACCCAAGACAATCAATATAGGATAATTTTTTCTTGATGTTTTCCTTCCTAAATTTAGCAGCCATTTTTATATCTTCTGCATCTATTTTAACGCAATATCCTTCCAATTTTTTAAAATAGAATTCTCCTAACATCTCATCATTTTCCTTGATAAGATTGTAATAAAGCTCATAAAGATTCATCATACTAGTAATTATCCTATGATTCTTAGTATATTTTTTATAATTCTCCTCTCCATTTGTTATATAATACAAGGCATATGTATCGTAAAAAAAGATTCTGTCATTTATTCCCACCCTTCTCTCGACTCATCCTTTAGCTGCTGAGGAGTTTTTCCAGTTTTAAATTTCCCGAACAGGTCAGATATGTCATCTTCTTTTTCTATAAAAATAGTTACCTCATCATGGGGTTTTATTCTCTGAGCTTCAACTATAAATTTTGGAATTATTACTGCAATAGAATCTCCCCATTTTCTTGCCCTTGTCTTTATCATTTAATGGGATATTACCTGAGATGTTTAAACTTTTCTAATTTC
>PFDB01000010.1 GCA_002763075.1 Candidatus Pacearchaeota archaeon CG10_big_fil_rev_8_21_14_0_10_34_76
TAATGGAAAAATGGTAGAAAGAGGAAGAGTTCACTCTCCAAATTTAGATTTTAATGTCATAGTGCCAAACTCTCATGGAGCTCTCTTCAAGAATATAGGCGGAGAAATTTATCAGGGAGTTCAACAGCGTGCAAAAGGAAAAAAATATTTAGGAAATGAGTGGGTTCCCCTATCAGCTGGAGGTCACTTAGACGATAAAGATTTAACAAGAACATTTATCAGGGGGCAATTTATAGATTACAAGAGTGGAATGTCACGAGAATATGAGGAAGAACTTGGTATCCTTGTTCCTGTAAAAGACATCAGGAGAGTAAGAGACTTATGTGGATTATATGATTTTTCAGAGCATGCAGGCTTTCCAATGAAGCTATGGATGGAAACATTTTATACAATTTATAATCCTCGAAGACATGGAGAGATAAAACTGAATCATCTTGAAGTACAAAATTTTGAGTTTATACCAGTCTCAGAAGTAATTGAAAGAGGAATATATGATAATTTATCTCCTGAATATGCTGAAAAACTAAGGGAAAGAATGGAAGAAATAGCAGAAAATTTAAAAGGGCATACAAAATATAGTGGTGGTTTAGGGGATTTCGCCGCTTAATCAACGTTCTTTTAACCTTTCCAATTCCCTGACTTTTTCCATCAATATATCAATCTTATAATTAGAATCATCTAGTTTTATCTTCAACTCATTTATTTCTGTTCTCAAATGATCTTTATTTTCTCTTCTTGCTACCCTTAATGAATCTGTAATACTTCCAGAACTAGATACTCCTGAACTACTAGAATTCAAAGAGTTTACGCTTTCATTTGAACTCACGCTCGCCTGTGCAAACCCTGAAAGAAAATCAAAATTATCACTCCCAGAACTAGAATTCTGATGATCAGAAGAATTCATTGTCTGATTCTCCTGTGTTCTCTTGGGATAGTTTATAGGAGTCAAATCCACAACTTCTCCAGAATAATTTTGCATAGAGTTCATTTCCTGCTCTTTTTTAAGAAGCCCACGTCTTTGCAAATCTGTGTAATCAATTATTTCGTTACCTCTTCTCTTTTTAAAAAAACTCATATTCCAATCATGGAACATTTTTATTTAAACCTTCATATTATGTCAAGGAACTTGAGAATCCAAAAAACAACACAACACACCAATAATTTAAATAACTCTTGCCCCATTTATTATAGATAAAAATGGTGGATGTACATAAATTAATAGCAGCGATAAGCCCTAATGTATTTTGCGAACCAGAAGTAAGAAGCAAGGTCAAAAAAATAGCAAAGGAAGAGGGATTTCTTAAAGCAGCAGAGGTGGCAAGGCCAATAAAGGAATCAGACATGTTTGAATATTATAAATCTAGAAAAGATCCATTTAAGAAATGGGGGTTAAAGGCTCCTGTAGAGAAACATCAGATAAAATATGATTCTCCGACGGAAGGCCTTGAGCCAATTTATTTCTGGCTATTAGATTTTGCAAGTGGAGCATATGGAAATGTCAAAAAACTAACGGATAATTTCTCTTCCTCTGTAGGCTCGGGACACTTTTCAGAACAACAGGGAAAGGCAACAAGAATGCAGGAAGAGGGAATGAAAATGCTTGGAGCTGTAAATCAAGTGATGCGTTCAATTCTAAACATAGTCTATGATTTAAAAGAATTCAAGATACGTCTTGAAGTATATGATAAAGCAAAGTCTTCAAATCAAATAGAAAAAAATGCAGCCCTATTAGGATTAAAACAAATATGGCTTGACCAAGTTGATGCCATAAAAAGGCAGACAACAAGCATAAAGGGGATGGCTCAGCAGTTTGATTATGTGACTTTAATAGATGCATTCATGGCCTCAAACTCCCTAGATGATATAAAAAAACTAGATCTAAACGATAGAGTAAAGAGAATACTTGAGCAGAGAATTCCTGAATTCTTTTCATGGATATCTGAGTCAGAAAAAGAATTAAGAAAACGTTATAGCATTGAAAGAAGTTATCTCAGGAGTCAATATAACACTGTACAATTATACTCAAGATGGATAAAGCCCTATTTGAAGGCAGCAAGAGAATTGGAGCAAAATACGTCAAGGTCAGAGAATCTTGTTTCAGCTTTTAATACAATGAATCTAGAACTCACTCTCTTTGCAGAAGGAAAGTATAATCCTAGTGATGACGTTTCTGAGGGAGTTCTTCCAGAGACATTCAAGACAATCACAAAAAGAAAATACTCTCCAGTGCTTGTCATTGAATTCAAATTTAGGAGCATACCTCAAAAAGTTGGCCAGCACTATGCTTTCGGAGGACAGACTTCAATAGAATTCACAAGTTATGCTCTAAATGAAGATGAAATAAAAGTATTTCATCAAGAGATAGAAAAAAATGATTTCGGAGAGGTGATGAAACTTATACATGGAGCAACAGACGAGAGCCTAGATGTAGTAAAAAAAGATATTGAAGATTTCCTGAAAGAAGACGAAAAAGAAGATACGGATAAGAAAAAACAAGAAGAAATGAAGAAAGAACAGGATGTCAATCCATTCTCGTCTTTGTTCTCATTCATGAAAAAGCCAGAGAAGAATAATAAGGGAAAAAAGGATAAGGAAATCAAGGAGATTAAATCAGACAATGAATATGAGAAAATAATCCGTTCCCAAGCAATCATGGAATCAAGAGAGAAATGCTGGACAATATTTGATATCTATAAAAGAGCCCACGGTATGATGGCATACATCAATCCATTTGAAAAATTCAGTTAAGGATGCCAAAAAATAAGAAAATAAAAATAAAAGAGCTACCTCCAAAAATTAAGGAACTCGGCAAGATTTCTAAAAACCATAAAGATAATTCTGGACTTGAAGAAAACATTCGTGAATCAGATATCCAAAATTTTTCCGGATTAACTACCTCTGCATCTGAAGATGATATTGCTCCAGTAATAAGAAGAAATCCTATAGCAACTCAGGAAAAAGAACCTCCTGCCACCGCAATAGAAAGAAAACAAGGCTCTGAACAATCTTTTGAAGAAGGCAGAACATTAGGTTATGCAACCTCTGGTTCTCAAAGAAAGAATCCTTATGTAATTAATCTCGAAAACTCTGAAGAAGGAACAAGTAGCACAACACTTCCAGAATCTCGTGCTCAAACACAGAGCAATTTCATACAAGAAAGAGGAGCAACACTTCATGCAAAGGAAGTTGAGAGAGAAAAGTTTGGAAATGATTCTTCTGAAAAAGATTATACTTCCGCAGAAACATCAAAAAAGCGTAGGTACCCCTGGGAAATTTGATAAACATTCTTAGTAACAATGATCATTGATCTGTTATCTTGAATAACATCTCACTCAATTTGATTGACATTAATTTATTCCCTAGAGACCAACATTTAAATAAATCCTCTTCTACAAAATAACAAGATGGTGAACTATGAAAATTTTTATGATGGTGCAGGTTATGGTCTTGATCCTACATATGGGAGATCAGAGAATTATGGGGACTTGTTCACAGGGTATAGGATTTCCGCAGGACAGTTTGGTTTTCCAACAGATCCAAGAAGTGCAAATCAACTAAAAGCAGTCTCAGACAAGCTATCAACAGGAACAAAGAATATAGAAGTCTCAGGAGTAACGCCTGCCACGTTAGACACAATTCCTAAGGAACATTTCAAGGAAATAAATCGTCTTAAAAAATTGGCAGGAGCAGAATTAACATTCCATGGCCCATTAGTTGAGCCAACGGGTGTCTCTAGGCAAGGATGGAATGAATCAGACAGATTACAGGCAGAAAGGCAGATAACAAATGCTATAATGAGAGGTTACGATTTAGATCCAAAAGGAAATGTTGTCATAACATTCCATTCAAGCAACGGACTTCCAGAACCAAGAACAGATGTAATAAATGAAAAAACAAAAAAGCCTGAGACTACTTCTATTTGGGTAGTTGATGAAAGAACTGGAAATTTCAGCTCAATATCAAAACCAAAGGTAGAATATTTCAGGGGAAAGGCAGTAGAAATAGAAGATGAATTAAAAAGAAAAAATGAAGAAGCATGGTTTAGGACATTACAGCATGTCAGCTTCAATGCCCATAATGGAGAGAATATAATCCAAAAAGCTATCCCTCAAGGAAAAGTTGAAGACCCAAAATTGCAAAAGATTTTTGAAAAGCATCCTATTGAGCAAGTTTATAAGATGTATCTTGAAGGAAAGCAAGAGCAGATAGAAAAAATAGCAGGTCCCGAGATGGGCGCAATCCTAATAAATCAAATGAGAGAAATAACTCATGGGGATATTTACCTTAGGGAGGCATATGGAGGTTTTCAGGAGTTGTTTAATCAGGCATATTATGCAACGGAAAAAACAGCAGAAAAATCTGGAAATTCAGAAGATCTTGCAAAACTTGAAAAATTCAGACAGGAAATAGCTCCAAAAATAGACTCTCTTGAGAATGATCCTACTAAAATATCTGAACTCGGAGAAGAACTTGTAAGAGGAATAAACGTTCTCCGCTCTATAAACCCTCCCGAGACCCTCCGCCCCTTAGAAGATTTTGCTATTGATAAGGCATCAGATACATTTGCTGGAGCCGCACTGACATCTTTTAAACAGCTTAAGGAGAATACTCCTATAATAAGCATAGAGAATCCTCCAGTTGGAATGGGTCTTTCAAGAGCAGACCAGTTGATGAGATTAGTTGAGAGTTCAAGAGAAAAATTTGCAAACAGGGCAATAGAAGAATTAGGGATGTCAAAAAAAGAAGCTAAACAACAAGCAGAAAAGTTAATCGGGGTGACTTGGGATGTGGGGCATATAAACATGCTCAGAAAATATGGATTTGAAGACAAACACTTACTAGAAGAAGCAAAAAATATTGCACCATATGTAAAGCACATTCACCTATCAGATAATTTTGGACTTGAACATACAGAACTTCCAATGGGTATGGGTAATGTTCCAATAAAAAAGACTTTAGAACTTATGGAGCAATATAATAAAAAGATAAAAGATGTCAAAAAAGTCGTAGAGACTGGAACTTGGTTTGGCCCCCAGGCATTTGGGAATCAAACTCCATTCGCACAGTCCTTAGAAGCTTTTGGTTCTCCATTATATTCTATGCAAATGGCTCCATATTGGAATCAAGCAATAGCAGCTTCTGGAGGTTATTTCTCAGGCCAAGGTGCAGTAAATCCTCAGATACATCACTCGATGTACGGCTCAGGGTTTGCAAACCTCCCCGTTGAACTCGGTGGGCAAATGGCAGGTAGGAATAGATTATCTGGCGCTCCTATGGAATAATTCCAACTACTAAGTAGGAAAAAGTTTAAATATACATTCTTACTTAATAGAAGCATGGAAATAATCAGGGAAGTAGGAAGCAAAGGGCAAGTAGTTATCCCTAAAGATATAAGAAAATTACTCGGAATAAAGGAAAAAGACAAAATCATTTTTGAGATAAAGAATAATGAGGTCAAAATAAAGAAAGATAATCCTCAAGAATTTCTGGATAATTTCTTCAGCATCATCAAAAAAAAGAAATCTATAACTCTTGATGATATTAAAAGAATAGAGGATGAGAGCTATGATATATATTGATGCTAATATTTTTATTTATTCAGTCCTTGATAAGGGAGACAAAGGAAAAATGTGCAAAAAAATTCTAACTGATGTTGCCCTTCAGCGCTTAGAAGGATGCACATCTCCATTGACTTGGGATGAAGTAGTCTATACATTAAAAAAACATGCCCCCATTGATGAGGTAATAAGCCAAAGCAAAGAATTTCTTAAGTTTCCGAACTTAAATTTTTTAAGCACTAATGAACAAGTTCTAAACGAGGCTAATGAACTTTGGATAAAACATGGCCTCAAACCTCGTGATGCAATTCATGCAGCAACAGCAATTCTGAACAACTGCAAGGAGATAATCTCAGATGATTCAGATTTTGATAAGATAAGGGAATTGAAAAGAATCAAGATTAAATAATCCTTGGTAATACTTACAATCATTCAAATTATCCATTTTTGTAAATGCCAACATTTATAAAAATGCTTTCACTTTAAACTAATAATAACAAAGAGGTTTGTGATGGCTAAAAATTCTTCAAAAAAAAGTGTAGGTGCTAAAAAGAACACCAAAAAGAGAACACCAAAAAGCGGTGCCCCTCATGGAAAATTCAATTTGAATGATGAGAAAGATATAGCTGTTGATTTTGCATCAAGAGTACATAAGAAATTTGGAGATATGATAAAGGCAACAGTTCTTTTTGGTTCTCAGGCAAAGAATAAAGCAAAGTCCACCTCGGATATAGATATTATAATAGTCATAGATGATGTCTCTATAAACTGGGATCTTGAATTAATATCTTGGTATAGAGAAGAGCTAGCAAAATTGATATCTGCACAAAAATATTCAAGGGATTTACACATTAACACTGTAAAAATATCAACTTGGTGGAATGATCTCATGCACGGAGACCCAGTTGTCATAAACATTCTTCGTTATGGAGAAGCGATTATTGATATAGGAGGATTCTTCAATCCCATAAAAGCATTGCTTATTCAGGGCAAGATACATTCAACTCCTGAAGCAATATACACTGCTCTCCAGAGAGCTCCATCACATCTTGCAAGAAGCAGAATGGCAGAAGCAGGAGCAATAGAAGGAATATATTGGTGTATGGTAGATTCTGCACAAGCTGCGTTGATGACTATAGGAAAACTTCCTCCCTCTCCAGAACATCTCACTAGAATGCTCAAAGAAAACTTTGTTGATAGCAAGATGCTTCCAATGGAATTTGCTATTTGGTATAGGGATCTCTTTGCATTGCATAAATCGATAATTCATGGAGAAATACACGAGATAAAAGGTGCTGAGATAGATGTTTGGCAGGATCGTGGGGAAAAATTCCTAAGAAAAATGACAGACATTATAGACAAGCTTATTGAATCCAGGAAAAAATAAAATCTAAAAAAATAAAATTAATTATCTCACAAGACCATAAAGCTCTGTTCTTGCCTGATCTTCATTTGGATTGCTCATCAATGTAGTCTTAACATATCCTGCTTTTCTTTCATCATCTGGAAGTTTTTGGTCAACTAATTCTTTTGCATCTCTCTCTTTATATGCAAGAGCCACTCTAGCGCTTTCTCCTGAGAAACTAACTATTTTAAGTAATGCATTCTTGACTTTTTGAACATCTCCCTGATTTCTCAGATCCTTATATTCATGAGCGTCATTATTTTTATCTATGGTCTCTCCAGCATATCCTCTTGCTAGTCCCCTGATTTGGTCCTTTGTTGCTATTCTTTCTCCAGTTTCAGGATTGACTGCCTCAGTATCATATGCATGAGAAATTCTCTTTACATCTACAAATTTTTTAATAGAATCTGCAATTTCATTATGTTCATCCTGACCTGCAATCTGAACAGGAGTGACCCCTAAGTAACCTCTAGCAAGTTTGCTTTCATCAGCACCACCAACAACATCAGACTTATAATTATTAAAATGATTTCTAGCTATACCTTGGTCATCCGCTGCCCATGCTAAATATGCATTATCAATTAAATGATCTGGAATCTCATCAGTTATAGCAACCCCTTCCTCCTGAGCCCTATTAGCAGCATATCCTCTAAATGCTGCCCTCTGCCCAGCATCTTCACTGTTCCTGCTTCTCATAGCTGAAACTACTTGTTCTAGTCCACTATGCATTTCTTTAAATTCATCTATTCTTGTCATTTTATCCTAATAACCTTAAAAATAAATAGTATTTAAATCTTTCGGTTATGTCTAAACTGGCTAGGGGTAACAAATAACTCTGAAAAATATCCAAACACTTTGCCCTCTTTAATAATCATACAATTACATTATTATTCCATACAATAGCAATAGAAGTATAAACTTACTTTAGAAAATATCCAACACCTTGTCTTCCTTCATTACCTCATCTTTCTCTACAAACATTTGCTCAATTTCATGTTCAACTTTTTCTTCAGCATCCTGCATCTGCTCAACCAAATTTTCTTTCCTTAACTCGTCATCAAGCCCAGAAGCTACTTTTTCTTCATCACTTTTATCTTCTGGTCTCGGGGTGTTTATTTCTTTATCAAAGCCATCTATCATAGCATTTTCCATCTGCGCATTCAAATCAAATATGCTGTTATCTTTCACAGAACTAAAATGTTCTGAACTCACAGGAATAGCTTCATTAAGATCAGGAACCTCTTGATTTTTTCTTACACCAAATCCTGGAAGATATTCCCCATCCCCATTTTCTAAGGCCTGTAATATTAATTCTTCTTCATTTATTGCCTCGGAAGCAATTTGCTTCATAGGTGCATTTGTCCTATTCTCCTCGGTTCTTGCTGGGGATTCACCTTGAGACTGATAACTATTTGGATAGCTAGGCATCTTACCTTCCAAGCTCTTCTCAATTTCTGCAACAACCATAGATACTTTTTCAGCAGCATCCGCATTCACAGATATGCTCTTTATCCCATTCATCACTAAGAACTTTGCCATTTCAGGCTTGCTTCCTGCCTGCCCACATATAGAACTCTCAACACCATATTTATTGCAAACATTAAGAACATGCTTTATTGAATTTAAAACTGCAGGGTGCATCTCATTGTATATGTCTTGTACTTCAGGATTGTTCCTGTCTATTGCTAATGTATATTGCGTCAAATCATTTGTTCCAAAACTTACAAAATCAATACCCTCCTTGCAAATATCCTCTATAATCTGCACAGCTGCAGGAGTCTCTACCATAATCCCAAATTTCACATTCTTAGGCATCCCAATCTTCTTTACGCTTTCCTTTGATCTTTGAACTTCTTCAAGAGAGATTATTTGTGGAAGCATAATCCCAAACTTCTTTTCAGGATAATCGTCAGCAAGTTCTTTTATTGCCTGCAATTCAGATTCAAGAATATCTATATTTCTAAGACTAAACCTTACTCCATGATTCCCAAGCATTGGATTCCCTTCTACTTCTTTAGGAGCGCCTTCAAGATTTGAATATTCATCACTCCTTATATCAGATGTCCTAAACCAGACTTCCTTAAATGGTTTTGAAAGTTTTTTAAATCCAGTATGTAATAGTTCAACATAATCTTCTGTCTTTTTATTCTTCACATACCATACAGGGTGTTTCCCAGAGACAGCTATCACTCCTTCCATTCTGACAAGTCCTACCGCTGTTGATTTTGATTCAGCAGCCCTTTCTGCATAATCAGGAAGGTCAACAATGACTTTTATATGAGTCTTAGTAGGCACAATCGGATTTATTTCTACTTTCTGTTCAATCCCTTTTCCTTCAATTACCCTTCCAGTATTTCCATCAACAGTCACAATCTGTCCATCTTTCAATGTGCTTGTAGCTGTTTTTGTTCCTACAATGGCTGGAATGCCCATTTCCCTCGATACAATAGCAGCATGCGAAGTGATTCCACCCTCATCAGTTATTATGCCTGCAGCTTTCTGCATACTCACAACCATATCTGGATTTGTCATCTTTGTGACAAGTACATCTCCTGTCTTTACTTTATCAAGTTCTTCTAATTTGTATATTATTCTAACAACTCCAGACGATACTCCAGGAGATGCTGGCAATCCAGACAATAATACATTTCCACTCACTTCATGCCCTTTGAAGTCAGCTTGTGTTGTGATTGGTCTGCTTTGCACAATATATATCTCATCATTCTCTATAGCAAATTCAATATCTTGTGGTTTTTTATAATGCTCTTCTAATCTTAATGCAAAATGCGCTAATTTTTTCAGCTCATGTCCACTAAGAACTCTCGCACTGCTCTTCTCAGGATTTAAGTTAACGTCTGTTATTTTTCCCGAAGCAGCCCTTACAACTGCGATTTTCTTATCAGATACCTGTGCATCAGTTATCTCAAAATCAGAATTTAAAACATAATGATCCGGTAATATTTTTCCTGAAACAATCCCTTCCCCTAGTCCCCAAACTGCCTCAATAATTATGCTATTGTCGTTCTTCAATGGGTTCTTAGAGAACATGACTCCTGATTTAACAGAATCAACCATCTTTTGCACTACAACTGAAAGCAATGCAATACCTTCCGAAAATCCCTTTTTCTTCCTATAGTAAATTGCTCTTGCAGTAAAAAGGGAAGAAAAACACATCTTTACAGTTTTTATCAGCTCTTGTTTCCCTTTGATGTTTAAGAAAGAATCCTGTTGCCCTGCAAAGCTTGCATCTGCCAGATCTTCTGTAGTAGCACTAGACCTCACTGCAACAAACGGAGGCTCATGAGAATTTCTTAATATATCAAGAGCACCACCCCTAGCATCACTGAATCCTTTCTTGTCAACATCTAAGACATCATATGCCTCCACAATATCCTGTTCAAGATCTTTTGGCATATTTGCATTATCTATCATCTCCCTTATAGTCTTGGATGCTTGGCTCAATGAGGCAGTATCATTCACATCTAACTTGTTAAGAATATCTGATATTTTTTCTTTCAAGCCCGATTTTTCTATAAAATATTTATAAGCTTGTGCAGTTATAACAAACCCTGGAGGCACAGGAAACTTATGATTATACATCTCGGCCAAACTAGCCCCTTTTCCACCAGCGATAGGAACATCCTTATTGCTCAGTTCAGAAAACCATCTTATCAAATCTTCTCTTCTTGCCTCTTTCTCACCCATCGCAAAAAAAAGTTATAAGAGTTAATAAATCTTGTTCTGTTCAAAAATCACTTAACACAATCATTAATGGCCTTTCAATCTCACAGATATAAGAATAATGTCAATTATTATGATATTCAGAAGAATAAATAATACAAGATAGTTGCCTATTCCGAGGTAAATTCCTGCAAAAACGCTCAAAATAAATCCTAATATGGAGTAAAACAAAATTTCTCCTGCCCTCTTCTTCACTGGAATACCCCTCATTGGTTTTCTTTCAGGCAATTTAGAGATTTCCTTCACGTCAAAGATAATTGGAATATTATTTTCTTTCGCAAATTCATTCTCCGAACTTGCCCCCTTAGATTTTTCCCATCCAGGAAGCATCAAAACAGCATCAGATCTCTTAAGAATATTTAATGTCCTATGCTCTTGTTCATTTTTATTGAGCTTACTATTGATATAATGAACATTCAAATGAGGACAATATGGGACAAATCCCTCTTTCCATATGCCTACCGAAGCATCAACAGCTTTCTTCAAATTTTTCTCTGTTTCTTTCTTTGTCTTTGCAGTATAAGGTCCTGAAACATAGACTATTTTAGATTTATTTTGCATATTAAATCATCTTCATCAAAGTTTATAAATCTTATCAATGTAGTAATTTTGTAGTTACGATAAAAACATTTATATTCACTATAGTGGCTAAGAACTTTATGGTAAGAAAGAGAAGAAAAACAGGAGAAATCCTTCCAAGAGCATATGGTATTAGGATATCTATGCCTAGAGGAATAGAAGACGTCTTTGTTAGCCCTGCTCCATATATACTAGCACAGCTGATGCTTGAAACTCGCTCAGAGATAAGAGCAAGAATAAAAGATTATGCCGAAAGGAATAAGGTAGATGAAACCGAATTGACAGAAGAATTTGTAGAAAAAGTTAAAAAAAGAAATGGCTCAAAAAACATTCTTAATTTTTCAAGAAGAACAAGAACAAGACGTTCCAATCTTGCCCTAGAAGGATTAACACACAGAGGATCTAGATTTTCAGGCAGTGTAAAATCGACGGAAGAAGGGTCTTATCTATTCACAATTCCAGAACCTCCAGCGTTCAGAGACACTCCAATTGGTTTTCCAGGCGCATGGGTGAATACAAAGGATAAAATTTACTCAGAAGAAAAAGGTAAAATGGTTGTAGTTGGAACACATTTAGCAGTTCCAGAAATAGCCCTAATAACAGATGAACAAACAAAAATGTCTCAATCAGAAAATATGACTGGCTTGTATCCAACACAAAGGCAAATGAGATCTCCAATGCCTGTTTTGCCATTCACTTTTAACATATTCAAAAATCTAGAAAGAATGACTGATAAAGAGAGAGAAAGACATTCTCTTATTACAGACTTGATAATGCGTCATTACATCAATGGTGCCACTCAATATGAGATAAGTGTAGAAGCTTTGAATCATACAGAACTTCTTAGCCCAGAACTTATATCTGCAATAAAAAATCCCAGAGATAGAGCAAGGTTCAAAGTTCTAAGGCAAAAGGAAAAAGAGTTTATAGAGGGCAGTCTAACAGATTCAGAAGAAAGAAGATATGCAGCAATTACTAATCTAGTAGAAAACATCTCAACATATCTTAAAGAAACACACGGATATATTCCAACGGGGTATGGAAGAGAATTCGTAGGAACTCCATGGGAAGCCATTGCTAGAAGGTTTGAACCCCCAAGAGAATCTACAAGCGGACTAGTGTATTCCATTGTAACAAGCGAAGGACACGTTCCATTAATCATTAAAAAACAATTGGGAAATAAGTCTCATAACTGGCAAGATGTAAATGACCCTATGCAAACACTCCACATAGCTCATAAGATAGATAGAACTTACGACATAGTGGATGATATGACAAGACAGGATTGTGCGGTTACCCTTCCTTCTCCAGATAAAAAATTAAGAGAATTGGGAATCCAAATACCTCAAATCCTGCAGAAAGACTACGATGAGCTTAGAAAAATAAGGCAATAATTAAAATTTATTTAATGCCCCTCCAATCATTATCATTCCCAACCCTATAAGATAAAATGGGCTTAGCACATTATTGGCTTCTGAAAAAGAAGCACTTGCGATTGTCAAGCCAGTGACTCCAACAAAAGAATTCAAAAGAACAATTACTCCCACCCACATAAGTGCAATCCCTCCCAATTTCATCTTTTTCATATTTATTCAATGTCATCAGGATTTAATAACTCTTTCGAAGACAAATATCCTCCTCTTTGTAGTTCCCAAAGTTCTCTATAAAGTCCATTCTGTCTTATAAGATTATTATGCTTGCCTACCTGTACAATCTGTCCATTATCCATAACTATTATCTTATCAGCTTTCATTATTGTTGACAGCCTATGCGCGATGATTATGCTTGTTCTTCCTTGCATCAATCTCTCTAAATCTTTCTGTATCTGGTGTTCAGTCTTTGAATCAAGAGATGATGTCGCCTCATCAAGAACAAGTATTTTCTTATTGGCCAAAATTGCACGAGCGATAGATACTCTTTGTTTTTCTCCTCCAGAAAGCCTAACCCCTCTCTCCCCAACAATTGTTTTCTCTTTTTTAGGAAAATTCTGTATAACTTCATCAAGTTGGGCAAATTTCATTGCTCTGAATACTTCTTCCTTAGATGCCGAAGGATTTGAAAATGCTATATTATTATAAATTGTATCATCAAACAAGACACATTCTTGAGGAACAATAGAAAGCTCATTTCTCAATGATTCTTGTTTGAAATCCTTGATGTCATTTCCATCTATGAGGATTTTCCCAGCATCAACATCATACAACCTGTAAATTAATTTCAGCAAGGTTGTCTTTCCGCATCCGCTGTGCCCCACCAACGCAACTTTCTCATTCTTGTTTATTTTTAGATTAAATTTCTCAAAAAGCTTTCTCTTGCCATAATTGAAGGAAATGTCCCTAAATTCTACATTTCCATCTTTGATAACCAGATTTTCTGCACTCGTCTTGTCTTTTATCTCATTCTCAATTTTAGCATACTGGAATAATGATTCAAAGTCAGACATTGATCTATAGAACCCCCTCATCCCATTAACGAATCCATACAATGGTCCAAAAAGATTTGTATATGCTGTATAGATAAAAACAACTGTCCCTATACTTATCTCTCCATCCAAGAACCTAAGCAATGGAAACAAAATTAGAAGAAATGTTCCAACAGCGATTATGAATGTATGTCCTGCATCCAGAACACGATAATAATCAAAGTATTTCACTCCTGTCTTTCTTGTCTTGTCGTTTAGTTTTCGGTATCTCGATTTGATAATATTTTCCTTTCCAAAATATTTTATTGAATCAACGTTTGTCAAGAAATCTCCTATATTCGCTTTCTCCATATCTTCTGCATTATTGAATTCAAGATTTGCCTTTTTTTGAATATTCTGCATGTAAATGCTGAATGTGATAAACACAAAAGTAGTCAACGCGACGACAACCCCTGTCATCAAATCGAAAAACATTAATGACCCTCCAACCAATATCAATTGGAAAATTAAAGGAATAGTGTTGAATATGAAGAAATCATTTATTCTCTCAATAGCACTCCCTCCTCTACTCAATCTTGATATCATTGATCCAGTTTTATGAGTGGTATGGAATTTATGAGAAAGTCCTATTATATGATTAAAAAACTTGGTCTTTAGATCAAAAACAATATTTGTGTCAAGCCTGTTCATTAGGTATATCTGTATCCATTTACACCCAGTCCTTATCAGCATAACAACTGCATATGCTATCATCACACCCAATAATATGCTTACAAATGCCTCTCTCCCTAACATTCCTGCAGAGAATTCAGTCCCCCTATCGACTATGACCTTGAAAAGGAATTTATCAACAAGATGAGTTATGGCACTTACAAGCACAACAAATATTATTGTCCAAAAAAGAAATTGATATTTCCTAAGAAATTCCCAATAAACTTTTAAGTTGTACTTGAAATTTATTTCCCTAGCTTTTTTTATTCTGACCATTTTCTAAATGCTTATATATCTCAATAAACTCTATTATTTTAGATGTTTAGAAGCAAAACACCTTCATTTGTAGAGTCCCAATCATCCAAAGATTCCTCAATGCACGATGAATATGAATGGGATGAAACTTTGATGGATGACACTGATGAAGAGATATAATATCCAGGATTATTAAATTTTACCAATAAAAATTTTACTCTGCAAGTTCTACAACAACTCTTCCCTTGCAAGGGACTTTTGATTTCACCATGTTCAATACACGTCTTGCAAATCTAACAACCTTTTCATTCTCGCAATAAACTACAAAAAGCTCTTTTCCTGCATTTACCATTGCAGCTCTACCCTCAATAACTCCAAATGAATGCTTCATTCCAGATGAAAGTCTGTCTGCTCCAGCTCCTGCAGCAGTCTTGTTATTTCTAAGAATATGATGTGGATAAACCTTTATTTGAAGATAAAATTGTTTTGGGACATTCTTCTCTAGAGCCTTATTCATCAAGAGCCTGCATGCTTCAAGAGAATTATCTCTTATCTGAGCTCTCTCTTCTGCAATGAATCTTGCAACGTGCTTCAATTTTCCTTGATTATATGCATCAACATTTCCAAGATTATATTTTACTATCTTATTATGAGGAACTTGCTTGATATAAGATTTAGATTTGTTCTTAGATACACGAGTATACGGACGAGCGTGCTTTTTTGAATATGCAAGTGCTTTTCTTAACGATGCCATTATATCTTATCCTCTTTAGCCTTCTTTTCTGAAACTTTTTTCTCCTTCTTCTCTGGTTTTTCAACCTTTTCTGTCTTTGTGGCATCTCCTTTGACTTCTATTTCAGTTGTCATTGCCTGTCCAGGCAATCCACTCTCAAAAATAGCTCTTACAAGACCGTTATTACCATGTGCGCTAGAGATTTTTCCCTTAATTTCTTTCCCAGCAGGGCTCGTCCAGACTACTTCTTTTCCAGTCATTTTACTGGCTTCATCTCTGCTTCCAAGTCCAATGTCTAGAAGGTAATGCCTTTCATGTATCCTATGCCTTCCTCTTCTGAACTGCACAACTATTCCTTTAACCATACTTCGTGCAAGAAATCTGGGTTTTTAAATGTTAAGTTAAATATATCCCATCTAATAGCAGACTGATTGTGATTACAATATATTCTTACAATTGATAAGAAATCTTTAAAACCCTCTCTTTTTCATATATATGATGGTAACTGTAGAAATTAGAAAAAATTGTAAAGAACAAAGAGCAAGAGCAATGGACGATGTTTCCAAACCAATAGGTGTTATTGCCAGAAAAATAGCAACTGATTTAGACACTACTCCAGAGACTATTAGAATCTATTTAACAGCAAAAAGAAATGGCTTCAAGAGCAGTCATGAACATAGGATTGCAAGGGGAAATTTTAGTTCAGCAAGAGAACTTTTTGATAACTATGCAACCAAAATGGGCTGGAGAAATTGGGATGAATATCGTAGTTATAGAAAGTTTTTAAAAAGCGAAGAAGAAGAAACTGAACAGCAAAAATTTGACCAAGGGATAGAACTGGTTCCAGATGCAAGAGATTTATTAAATATCCCACAATACTCTGTAAGGGAAGCTCCTCCGGAATATACTAGGGTGGAGGAGATCATGAGGACAAGACTTCCAGATAGACATAGAATAGTTTTAGAGGATTTTTTCTTTCATGACCAAACTCTATCATCAATTGCAAAAAGGCAGGGAGTTAAACGTCAGGCTATAGGTCATGTAAAGAGAAGAGCCATAAATAAATTGAGAGATCTTTTAGAAAGAGAATATTGTATTCCTCAAGAAGAAATTCAAGATGGAGAAATAATCTTTATCCATGCATTCAGACATGCAGGATATTCAACTAGACAAACAGCTGAACTTCTTAATTCAATTTGGCATGATTCTAAAATGACTCAAAATAGTTTGATGTACAGAATAGGAAAAGCAAACAAAAGAAAAGTAGACTATCCTAAAATCCAAGAAGGTTAAAATTCTATCTCAAATCCACCAAGTTCTTTTTTAAGAACATCAAAGACATGACTCTCAATGCTAGCCTTCATCTCCTGATCGCTCATAGATATTGCCTTTTCAAGTTCCTTGGCGTTTGAATCTTCAAACTTAGTCTTCCCAATTTTAATAACTCTCCCTTCCTCAACAAAAAATGCTCCACTTCCTGTCAGGATAATCTCTGCTTTTCTCTCCCCATATCTGATTTCAAGCATATTCTTATCAATCACAGCCAACTCTTTTCTTTGAGAATACTCTGTCAATGCTTTTACTAATTCGCTGGCCTCTCTCCTTACTTTGTCAGATTCTCCTTGCGTTATCTTTCCAGTCTTAGCCTTCTGTCTTATAGCCATTATATCTCTTAACACACCGATAAATCTCTTTGATATTCTTCCTGTTTTAACAAGTTCCTTTTCAAAATCTTTCACAAGTTGCTCTTTACTCCTATTTCCAATAAGGGCCTTAAGTAAATCGAACACATCATTATATGTCTGTTCCACTCCCTGAAGAACAATTCTTCCTTCAAGCTTCTTTCTAATCTCTTTCAGCTTCTTATCATATTCATTAGCTTCTTTCAATATCTCATCAATTTCTTTTCCAGGAATGCTCTTTATCTTTCCATGTTCATAATCCTTCCACATTTTCATCATTTTATCAAGAAAATTCCATTCTTTTATTCCCATAATCTTTTCTTTCTCAACAAAGAGCTTCTTAACTTCTTGAGCTATGACCTTAGGCGTTGGCGGAGCTTGACCTGCAAGCATCATCAATGCCTGTGTTGGAGTCACAATCCCCCAATATATGTCTACAAAAGCATCAAGCATCCTTCTAGTGACCAAACCCTCATTTTGTTCCCCATATTTCATGAATTTATCTACTGCTTCTGGGCTTGGCTTTATCTTTCCCATCTGCAATAGTAGTTTCCATGGCAAGAAGGTTCCCCTGTCATACATAGGAACACCATCTCTGATAAATGTGAACATTACAGGATTTGCATCCTTTACATTATCCCAGAAATCAGTAAGAAGATAGACTTGCACATTCAATGGATTACTTATTCCTGCAAGAGCATTTGCCTCTCTTATATAATCATAAATAATGCCTCTTAATTTCTCAAGAAGTTGAAGTCTTGGCATTCTCTTGACATCAGTATCATCTATTATCACAAAAGTGTCTACATCAGAATCTTTTCCTGCAGTTCCAGTCACCAAGCTCCCTCCAATAACATAAGAGGCTACATACTTCTCAAATTTTCTCAAGACAAGACTTTTGTGTATTGTAGCAAGCCTAAGTTGTCCTAAAAATCCAGTATCATGCAATGGAAAGCTGCTTCCAATAGCATCCAAAAATTCATATTTGCTGTCTAATCCATAATTCCACACATCAACTGGTGTTTTTATATGAACCCAGATATTTTGCTTGCTTTCCTGCACAAGTTTCACAACCTCTGGCTTTATTTTCTTTGCAACATCCTTGAAATGATCTTCAGGAATTATCATCATCATGTGCAATGGTTTCTTTTCTATCTCTTCAGGAAGAAGTCCCTCATCATCTTCAAAAATTTTAAATGAGTTTGCAGGAAGTACCCCGAGAACCATAGTAAAAGGAAATTTCTTTAGTATTTTTTTCTTAAGATCTTCAAGCTCCTTCTTTGTCTTTTCAGCCTGCTGTATAGCTTCTGTATTTTGGCCAGGCATCTGGCTCTGAGGAACGTATTTATCGGGAGAATTAAGCTGTCCTCCAAGTCCTTTCTGCTCTGGTTTCTTCCCTGGCTCCATGACTTAAACAACTAGTATAAGTTTTTAAATGTTAAGTTTTGTGAGAATTCTCCAGTAGGTATTTCCGATGGAAAATTTAGATCTAAGAAGAATTATAAACAACCCTGGCTTTTTTTATTTATCAAATGAAGGCCTATATCACCTGTCCAGTCAGCCATACTAACACTAGATTAGATTTGCTTCCTGAGATAAAAAAAATTGCAGAAGAAGCTGGTTTAGATACATATGTCTTTGAGGTCGGCGGAACACCAGAAGATATTTTCAAGAGAGATCATGATCAATTAAAATCATGTGATTTGATAATTGCAGAAGTTTCCGAAACAAGCCATGGGGTAGGCATAGAGATTGGGATGTCTTTTTTTATTGGGATGAAAAGGATCTTGCTCCTTGAAAAAGGGAAGGAAGTCACAAAGCTCGCACAAGGCATGCCAAACACAAAAATAATTCATTATCAAAACCTAGAAGACTTAAAATCTAAGCTTATTCATGCATTATCCGAGATGAGTTCTTAATAATTCATTATCAATCTTTAAATAATCTCTTTCTATTTTAATAATATGAAAAAAGAAGGTATTGAAAAAAGATATCTCTCTGAATTTGTATATGGGGGTATCGATGGGTCGATTACTACATTTGCCATTGTTGCAGGCTCTCTCGGGGCATCACTAAGCTCTGCAATAATCCTCATACTTGGATTTGCTAATCTTTTTGCAGATGGATTCTCAATGGCTGTCTCAAATTATCTATCTGTGAAATCTAATAATGAACTTCATAAAAACCATAAGCATGCAAAAATGTTCAAATCAGAACTAAAAGATCCTCTCAAAACTAGTCTCGCAACTTTGATATCTTTCATGGTAATAGGATTTATCCCTCTTTTCTCGTTTGTTCTTTATTTCTTTATTCCAATCTCAGAATCATTAAAAATAACATTGTCAATAATCCTCACAGCCATTGCATTTTTAGTTGTCGGCGGAATAAAAGGCTTGATTGTAAAAAAACATCCCATAAAATCAGCTATTCAAACACTTTCGATAGCTGGAGTTGCTGCCTTCATTGCATACATGGTTGGATATCTTTTAAGGGGAATCCTCGGATAAAAGATTAAATACTCAATTTATTTTACTAAGAAAAGGTGATAAAATGCCATATGCAGTAACACATATATTAGTTCCAATATTGATTGCAGCAATTTTTAGAGATGTAGTAGCAAAGAAAAAATTCTCTCTCCACTATGTTCTTCTAGCAGGCCTAGGTGGAGTTCTTCCAGACATAGACATCCCAATTTCTATGCTTCTGAACACATTTGGAATAATAAATTGGAATCTCCATAAAACATTTACCCATTCAATATTTTTCCCATTAATTGTGTTTGCACTATTCCTCATCTTCAAGCCTTTCAAGCTAAATGCAAAAGTCTGTAATATAGGAAAGCACAAGCTCAATCTAAGTTATATCTTCTTAGCAATTGCTTTCGGAATATTGATTCACTTGATTTTAGATTCATTATTTGGCTCAAATTCATTTCTCTTATATCCCTTCTCAAATTATGATTTCGGTATGGATTTATTTTCCTACTTTTCATATTCTTGGAACTCTCTTGCAGCACTCCTAGACGGAATTCTCCTTGTAATTTGGATATTATATCTCGAGTTAAAGCACAAAATCAGTGATTTCATTTAAAATGAAACAAAAAATCCCTCCACAATTAAAAAGATTTGTTCAATACACTGCAATAGGCACAACCACATTTTCTTTTGATTTAAGTTTACTTTATGTTTTAACTGAATTTTTCGGAGTTTACTATCTTCTTTCTGCAATTCTTTCGTTCATTCTTGCTAACTCTATCAATTACACAATAAATAGAAGTTGGGGATTTAAGAAAACAAAACAAACCCTAGTCCGCGGGTATATTTACCTCATGATAATAAACACTGCCAGTTTATTTTTAATAGTCACATTAATGGCAGGGTTAGTTGAACTCTTCTCGTTTGATTATTTAATTGCTAGGATAACTGTAGGAATATTAGTTGGAGGATTAGATTTCATTATGAACTCCAAGATAACTTTCAAGACTCCAATATTCAAGAAATAAAAAAGTCCTTGGGTAATTTTAATAAAACCCTAAAGAGACTCTAGTTCCCAATATGTTCTTCATTCTTCTCATAACACTATTTGGCAGATAATCAATTATCTTAGCCCTATGCTCTCCCACTTCTGCTCTTGCTTCATAAAATGCGGCATGGATCTCTAAAGAACGACCTTCTCCTAGGTTTAGAATAAATCCGTCTATCATCCTAAAATACGTTTCATTTAGCGCATCATAGTCTCTGGTCGAATAAACACGCCTTTCGTTTATCATACCATTATTCATCTAAACCATTCTCCTATAATTTAATGTACTTGTAAATTGTTATTTATATAATGTTCGCAAAATGCTTAATCTAATTTCAGTAGTTAATTTAATTAAATTTCCCAGAGAAAATCGAACCCCCACTATTTGGTGTAAACAATAACATGGTTTAACTAAGGAAGAACAATAACATTTTAAATTCTTTAGTTTTTCAAACTACTACGAACGTATAAAACAAATTAAGGGTTATTTAGTTAACTCTTCTGCAATAGATATATAATTTCTGTTCCAGATATCAACATTATCTTCCTCGTTTGTTTGGGCAAATGTTTTTTCTGAATCTGCTAACATTAGAACTCTATCCCAATTTCTCTCACTACCTTTAATCTTGTTAGATATTTTTAGAGGCACTTGAAAAACAAATTCTTTAACTTTTCCATTTGGTTCTGCATATGCTGCTGCAACTTCCATGTATGCCGTCCTGTCTTTAGCATTTTTCATTAATTCCAATAGTTTATCTACTGGCATCTTTCTATTAAAATAATTAGTGTATGGTCCAGGAAAACCAGATAAATGTTTGATGAATAAGCTATGGTCTTCTCTTATAGCTAACACATTAAATTCCTTAGAAGCTTGGACTGCAGTAAATTTAGCTATTTCCTTACTTGTATCTGCTTGAATTTCTGGATATTCTTTCGGGATATTTTTGACTTCTATTCCAAACTTAGAAAAAGCTTTTTGTGCTACAAATATTTTTCCTTTATTTTTCGTTATAAGATAAACTACTTTAGCCATAACAAATTATATAATTTATCTCTTTTAACCCTTTCTAAAACCTCAATGTTTGTTTACAAAAAGATTATTAGAATGGGTTAGTAAAACCATATCATTGGTGTAAACAATAACCTATGTTTCCTAGAATTTTAATAATAATACTTAATTATTAAGCTGTTTAGAATGTTTGATCGCCACAAAAATATATCTTTTCATTAATAATTTTATCATCTTTCCAGTGTTGAACATTAACTCTATAACTTGTTTCCATTACTCCTTCTTTATTTTCAATAGTTATAACCCACTCAGTCATTGAAACATTATCTTCTTTTCCACCAAAAGTAACAGATTTTATCTCAGCGCTGTTTAATTTTTCAATTTCCTGAAGAAATTTCATCTCCCTTTTTCTATTCTGCTCTTTTCCAGTTATAGCTCCATTCCCATTTACCTGTATAACTACGTCATCTCCGTAATATTCATCAAATGCCTCTATGATTTTGCCTTCTCTAATCAATGTATTCAGTTTTTCTACATTATTTTTTAATTGCATCATTTTTATTCTTGTCCCATTATTATTTATCATGGTCAATAGAATACTTATATCCACGCAGTAGTTAGTTATAATTGTCGTATGAGGATGTACTTTATTTCAATAAATCTTTTAATCAATTACCTTAAATGCTGTATAATCGATAAAACTATTACAAATGATTTAGAATACGGGATAAATGGAATGCATAACCTTTTGTGAGATTTAGGTTATGCGAATAAACTAATGATTGTTTACCTAAACTTATTTTATGAAACCCTACAAATAATTATAAACCTCTCCCGAAAGAATCAGGTTCTTGTTTAAGCTTTTTTCTTTTCTTTTTGATGTCTTTCCTTAAGGCTTCCTCAGGTGTTTTAGGCAAATATTCCTTTGGGTCTACCTTTTTCTGTTCTTCTAAGGCCATTAATTATAAAATAATCCTAATTATATAAATCTGTCTTTTAATTGTTCAATTAATCAAAATTGATAAAACGAACTGAAGAAACAAATTATCTTAAACTAATGGTCCAATAATCTAGTGCCCAACTATTTTGTATTTTTATCTTTATAATCCGAACATTATTTTTATTTAATCCATATTTTTCTAGCAAATAATGTAATTCTCGATAAGCTACATTTTTAGCATGTTCATTGTTATAATTTATTATAACCTCAAATATTTTATTAATATTGCTCACTCTAGAAATATCTTTTTTTGATTTCTTGTAAATATTATGTGTCAAAACTACCATTTTTCCTTATTATAATAGTGCATAGAAAAATATAAACTTTTCTATAATTACTGGAAATGAAAGCTAAGAAACTTTGGCAATACTACTGTTTTATGTGAGTTAAATGGACATAGGGAGAATCAAACTCCCACTATTTGGTGTAAATAAGGAAGGGATTTTTCTGGGAGAGAATAAGAAGGAGGCATTATATTTTTAGAGATTGTATCTCTCTTCTAAGTTAACTTTGATTTTAGACAGAACGGGATTTCCAATACTGGTTTTTATCTTTTCAACATAAACATCTGGTAAAATTTTTTCTAAGTATTTTTTTATCTTAGATACGTCCTCTCCAGAGGGAACTGCAAATCGAACTGTGTTTTCGCTATCTTCCGCATTTTCTACAAGTACATTTCGATTACTCTCTAAACAGAACTCTCTAATTCTTCCTCGCAGCATAACTTGAGTTATAGATGAAGATTTTGTTTTTACTTCATAAATATCCCAGTTAATAAGAGGTTTTAGCATGAATTATATTAAGTTATATTGTTAATAAATATTATCTCTAAACCATTACATGGGAACTTTCATAATAATTTTGATATTATAAAAAAGTTATTAGCCTTGGGTGGATAAATCACCTTATCCGTGTAACCAACAACTTATGCTGTATGACGTAATACTATTCAACTATATATAAAGACAAGGCATGATGTTCACATAGAGTTTTAACTTTTGATCCTATTAACATTGTGAAAAATAAAAATAATACAAATGATAATGCAACAAAAATAAATCGTACTCCGATTTATATAATTTGTATGCTCTTTATAATTTCTCTTAGCGCAGCACAGGTTTCATCAGAACCAGGAATTTATCTTAATGGTACAGGGGAAGTGTTAATTAATGACTCAAATAGTTTAGATGGTTTTTCCAAAGCTACATGGAATATGTGGATTAAACAAGAAGCATACAATAGTAATTCAGGGGTAGTTGGAAAATATGAGGCATCTGCGATGGGTAGATCATATCTTATTAGGAATTCTCTTTCAAATGGAAGTTCTGTTTCAGTTGCTATTTCCGGTGATGGAACTAATACTGGGCTTTATACAAGTAATTCTATTCTTGCATGTGGCATTCGTGAAAATAATCAATGGACAATGATTACAGTTACTTATGATGGTTCTTTAATAAAATATTATAGAAATGGAGTTTTCTGTGACCAAGATAAAACAATAATTCCTTCAATCTATAATTCTATTTCCCCTCTTCGTTTAGGTGGGGGCAACAATATTTTTTTCAATGGGGGGATAGATGAATTTACATTTTATGATCAATCTCTTTCCAGAGAACAAATAACAAGACTCCATGACGAAAGTTTTCATGGAAACAATCTAGGTCAGTCAATTCCAGTTTTAGTATATCATAAAATAGAAAACTCTGCAAATGATGCAATTGTTGTTAGTCCAGACCAATTCCAAGCACAGATGGATTATTTGTATAAAAATGAATTTAATACAATTACCTTGCAAAATTATGTTGATTGGAAAAATGGAAATTATGATATGCCAAAAAAGGCAATCATTATTGTTTTTGATGATGGATTTTTATCAGTTTATGATACTGCAAAACCAATAATGGATAAATATGGTTTTAAGGGCTCAGTTCCAGTTGTTACAAGGTATGCTTCATTTACAGGAAACAGCTCGGGTTATATGAAATGGGACCAAATAAATGATTTAGCTAATAATGGCTGGAGCATTGAATCTCACAGTATAACTCATAGTCATCTACTTACATTAAATGAATCCCAGTTCAGATATGAGCTTTCCTATTCTAAAGAGCTTCTTACTAACAAAACAGGAAATGTTCCTAATTCATTTGTTTTTCCTTTTCATGAATCAAATGCAAATTATACAAGTATTTGTGGAGAGTATTATGATTTGTGTTGGACACAAGGAAGCTTAAATCCTACTTATGATTTTAAATCTACTCCCGGAACTGAATATCTCAGTTTAAGAAGAATTAATATTGTGAATATTACCACATTAGAATATTTTGCTAATTACCTAAGAAGAGATACTAATAAATTTGGAGAATGGAATATGGAAGAAGGAGCTGGAAATACAACAATAGACAGTTCAGGAAATGATAATACTGGTTATCTTTTGGGCGGAGCTTCATGGTATTCTAAAAACCTCAATTCTACTCTTTCGTCAATATTTGACAAGTTTAAAACACTCTCAGATGATAATAAAATAGAAGATGGTTTAGATAATATTATAGATAGTGATAAGGGGAAAGCTCCTATAAAATTAGAGAAAGAAAAAACATGGCCTGATAACATGGATATAGAAGGGTATTATTACTCCATTCATGATCCTATTAAATTAGAAAAAGAAGATAAAGATAAGGAAAATAAAGGCAAAATTTATACTAAGATATAATCTGCTTTTTTGTTATTTATGGCCCGTAGAAGAATCGAACTTCTGCATGCTCGGTGTAAACGAGCCGGTCTACCATTAGCCTAACGGGCCTAAGCTCAATATATACTGAAATGAGCATTTTTAAATTTCACTATATGAAACTTTAAAAACGTCTGTTTTTATTTCTGACAATGACGAATAAGAGAGATTTAAGAGAACAAGCCAAAGAAAATTTTTATTCAGATTTGGCAGACAAGATCTATCTTGAGGTGAAAAGAATTGCCCAAGAAAATCCAAACCCTAATTTCAGCAGGGTAACTATCCCAAGAAACGGATACCTTGAATCACTAGCCCAGACAGAAGTTATTCAATACGGAGTTCAAGGAATTCTTGGAGAAGCATTTATAGTGGATGAGTCGCAAAGCGACATCACTGTCTGTTTTATGCCTGGGGCCTTATTCCAGAACTCAATTGGAAGAGACAGTCTTCCAAAGGCAAATTTTCTTCCTATGGGCAAAAAAGCAGCAGATTTGAAAGTACATCATGCTATGGTAACAGATAAGAGTCATAAACAAAAATTAAAAAACCCGGGATCCTTGCCACCTACACAAAAAACCTTAGAAACAGACTGGGATAATTTCTAACGTCATAGTTAAAATATCTATAATGTATCTCTAAAAACCTTTAAAAAATGTGAAAAGAGTAAATTATCAAGCGGCATTAGTTTAGTGGTAGAACGTTAGGTTGCCAATCTGAAAGCGGGGGTCCGATTCCCCCATGCCGCATTTCAATTCCATGAAAAATCCAAAGGTGGTTGCATCATCATTAATAGCCCTAGTTTGTATAGTCTTAACATTTACAGTCAATTGGCTCTTCATTATCCCCGCTACAGTCTTATCCATATACGGATGGAAACTCCTTATAAAATCAAAAAGTCCTTAAATGATTTCTGCGGACTGAAGTCCGCAGTTTGTCAAGAATGCTTCAAGGCATTGCTTGAGGTTTGGATGTTCAAAGTTCTCACGCACCAGGGCGTGTGGTTTTCCACAAACTTTGATATAATACAAATCATTTTAAACCCATATAAGAATTGAAATTTATGAAAAGACCAATTGTATGGATAACCTCTCCAAGTGTAATACCTGGTTCTAATGGGCTTCCGAAGGAAATAGAAAAATTGATTCCCAATAATCCAGCACAAATTCATTGTATTGCAGATGAAGAGTTTAAGGTCTTAAGAGAAAAATACACGCCCTCTGAAGATGAAATCTATGAACTCAATGGAAGTCTCCCATTCCAAGGAAGATGGTTTTCTTCAAGGGATGGACTCTCTTCTTACAAGAATTTTAGAACTTTCAGCCACCAAGCTGAGATTATTGCACTCTATCCATCCCCTTAGATTTTTCTAAACTTATCTCTCATAGACTATTCACAACATCATGAGCAATGACTTCTGAATATTCATCATTATTGAAATCATTATGCCATCTCCCTAAGTTACTTATAAAAAATTTTGTACCTTGAGATTCAAGATCTCTTTTATCCAATGCCCTTCCATTAAATATAATGTCTTCTGATCTATAAACCAGGACTTTTTTAACATTTTCAGGTATTTTTTTATCAAATGCGAATGGATCCATCAGCACAAGAACATCCACAGGTACATTCATAGAGTCCAGCATCTTCACAACATTTACTGCATTCCTACATCCAAGACTATGCGCAACAAAAATAAAGCTTCTTCCATCATTAATATCATTCTCTAGTGGGCGTACACCTCTCTCAATTTTCCCAAAATGGACATTCCATTTATTAATCTTGTAATGCTCTTTTCCATTATCTATCAATAGATTTCTTATCTCTTTTACAACACCCTCAGTTATATTTCCTCCAAAACCTCCAAATCCATATATGGATATAAGATCGCTTCTTTCAGATTGATAATTATGTTCAATCTTCTCAGCATCAATATCAAAGTAGTCTATTCCATTAACGTTAGAAGCACATCCAGTTAGAATCCCCAAGGACATTACACCCACAGCTATTTTTTCCAAGCCCATCAAGAATTACTCCATACCTGCATAAGGGTTTGAATTCATTCCTGCACCACTCCTCTTATTCCCGGAAGAGATTAAAATATCATCTATTCTCAATATCATTATTGCAACTTCAGTAGCAGAACTCACTGCTTGCATTTTCACTTTCAAGGGTTCAATAATCCCTGCTACAATGCAATCCTCAATCTTATCATTAAAAAGATTAAGCCCATCTTTAGAAGCTCCAGAAGCATGTCTCTGCTTGAGTTCAGTAAGTACATTTATTGGATCAAGTCCTGCATTTTCAGCAAGTGTTTCTGGAATACTCTCAAGAGCAAGTGCAAATTCCTCCACAGCTAATTGCTCTCTTCCACCCAGTGTCTTTGAATATTCTCTTAATCTCTTAGCAAGCTCTATTTCTACAGCTCCTCCTCCTGCAACAACTCTCCCACTCTTTACAGCAGAGATAACATCCCCCAATCCATCTTTTATTGCTCTTTCCATTTCATCAATAACATGACTTGTACTTCCATATACAAGAATTGTGACAGATTTGGGATTTTCGCATCCCCTAATGTATGTTATTGCTTCATCTCCCCTCTTGACCTCTTCAACTAGTTTTGCTTTTCCAAAAGACTCCATGCTTAATTCGTTAATATTAGAGATTATTTTTCCAGAAGTAGCCCTTGCAAGTCTGCTCATATCTGACTTTGATACTCTTCTAAATGCCATGATTCCTGCTCTTGCAAGGTAATATTGAGCAACATCATCAATACCTTTCTGGCAGAAAACAACATTTGCTCCAGAGGCAATAACCTTATCTGCAATCCCCTTAAGAGCTACCTCTTCAGAAGTGATGAACTCCTGTAATTGTTGTGGCGTAGATATAGATACTTTTGCCTCTCTTTCTGGGCTTCTTAGCTCAAGAGGCAAATCGAACAAGACAATTTTAGCATCGTGTATCTTTTTTGGCATCTCATCGTGAGTGACTTCTTTGTTTAGCACAACCCCCTCAACCAACTCGCTCTTTTCAGCATCCTCTCCTTTTATTTTCTCAATTTTTATATCATCAATATTAATTTCATTCCCAACAGAAACACGATCGGCAGCAGCAACAATCAAGTCAGCAAATTTACTTCGGTTTCCTTCAGCACCTTTTCCAGTCATAGCAGTCATGGCTATCTGCTTTAGAATAGATTTATCTTCAAGAGGTATAGATATCTCTTTTAAAATTTCTTTTGATTTTTCAGCAGCGAGTGCATACCCTCTTGCTATAACTGTAGGGTGAATTCTTTTATCAAGAAGCTTTTCAGCATTCTCTAAGAACTTCCCTGCCAGCATCGCCACAGTTGTTGTACCATCACCCACCTCATTTTCCTGGGTTTTAGCAATTTCAGCAATTATTTTAGCGGCAGGATGATCAATCTCCATCTCATTCAGGATTGTTACTCCATCATTTGTTATTATAATATCTCCTGTGGAATCCACAAGCATCTTATCCATACCCTTAGGTCCTAAAGTTGTTTTAACAATCTCAGAAACAACTCTTGCTGCAAGAATATTGTTCCTCTGAGCATCTCTCCCCACGGTTCTGGATACATTTTCAGGCATAATATAGACAGGTTGTTTATCGCTCATGTTAAATCTCAACCCTCCTCATTTTTAAACATTTATGGATTAAAGAATAACCTTTAAACTTTTCTGCAGGACATATATCATTATAAATAACCTTTTTATTTTTATTTTGATAAAAATGTCTAGAAGGGTAGCAGTTGGTGACGTAATGACTAGAAATTTTGTTTCTGTGACTCCCAACACTAATTTACAGAAATGTGCAAAAGAAATGGTGTCAAATAGGGTAAATAGCTTAATGATTTCTGAAAATAGAAAGCTTCTCGGAATTCTTACAGCAAGAGACATTCTTTGGACAATAATCAAGAAACCATCAATTAATCTCGCCGAAATTAATGTGAGAGACATTGCTACAAAAAAAGTCGCGGTGATAAAACCTTCTGCAGACATAAGTCAAGCTTTGCATAAGATGAAACAATTTGGCTTTCGTCGCCTTCCAGTCCTATTTCGTGGGGACCTTGTAGGTTTAGTCACCCTTAAAGACATTCTTAGAGTTGATCCAGGGCTTTACAATCAACTAGGAGAACTTGCAGATATAAGAGAAGAAACAGATAAGATAAAACGCCTCTCAATTATGAAAGAGGACTGGGAATCAGAAGGCCTCTGCGACGAATGTGGCTCTCTTTCAGATCTTATGAAAATAGAAAAAAGGATGCTATGCAGCGACTGTAGGAATGAGTTGTATTGAGATTAATTCATACTATTAATGGATTCCATAATGATACTAAGAAATTACTATATTCACACTTTAAAGATTAAAAGAGAATAGTGATATTTTTCACGAACATAAATATATAACTAAAGTCAATTTTATTTTGGGATGAAAAAGATTTTGATAGGATGTATTTTCATAATGCTTATTGCAGTTATTTCGGCATTTATTTTTATAACTAGTAATCAAGATAAAAAAGTTGGAGATGAAAATTTACAACAAAATACCGAAGAAAAATCTGAAGATGCAGAGGAAAATAAGCTCTCTGAACCAGCTCAAAAAATATTACCTGTTCTTATGAATTTAGGTCTAGATATAGAACCATTGAACAATGAAACTAATTTGGCAGGTGATTTAATTTTTAGTAAATCTCTCGTTTACGATGATGGGAGAGTTTCCGGTGATAAGGTATTTGTTGATTTTGGAATTAAGGAGAAGTATTCTCCTGAAGGTATTGGAAATATAGAATACTGGTTTCATGTACCCTTGAACACAAAAGTCAAAGCTCCTACTGGTGGCGTTGTTAAAATTGATTATTTTGAACATACTGAGGATTGGGGTGTTAATATTCTTCCTAATGATTCAGATTTAATTGTAAGTTTTGAACATCTTGTTAATTTGATGGTGAAAGATGGAGAATATGTAACCGCCGGAGAATTTATAGGAGAGGCAGCTCCCAGAAATACTTTTGATGACAAGATTGCTATGACTGAGCTGGCGGTTTGGAAAGGCGGTAATACAATAATAAAGTATTGTCCATTTGATTATCTAGACGAATCGTTAAAGCCAGTTTATCAGGAAAAATTAAACAAGTTAGCAACAGAATGGGAAGAGTTTGTGGATAAGGATGTTTATGAACAGGAAAGGTGGGTTTCTCCCGGATGCTTAGTAAGTTTTATACAAGAAAAATAAGTAGCATCCTTAGAAAAGAATATTTATGAGAATTGTCTAAAAGAGATAAATTAGGGAAATGTAAATATCAAAAAAACGATGTGCCACCACGCCTTAAAAGGCATGGTTTGAAAAGGCACTCGTTTCCGTCAAGAATTGAAAATTCTTGAGGTTTGGATGCTCAAGGAATCTGTCAAGTTCCTTGACATAATCTCCGAAATGCTCTAATATTGTCCCGCTTCTGAAATAAATTTATAACGGAATCTTTAAATATAATCCAAGCTAATCCATAAAATAAGAAAGAGGATTAGATGAGCGAAAAAGACAAAATAATAAAAGAAAAGCTCTTTTACAAGGGAATTGTCAATTTAAGCGAGGCATATGAATATGCTTATAGTTTTCTGAGGGAAGGTGAAGAATATGGGATTACAGAAGAATATTATTCTGAGAAGATTGCAGGAGAATCTAAGGACGTGGAAATTAAATGGGTGGCCACAAAAAAGGTAACTGATTATTTTAAAATCAACCTAGACATCAAGTGGAAAGTTCTTGGAATGAAAAATATTGAGGTTGAGATAGATGGAAAAAAGAAGGAGATGAACAAGGTCTCAGAGTTAAGCATAGATATCAAAGGCGTTCTTGAAAAGGACTATAATAGTAAATGGGAATCAAATCCAACCCACAAATTCTTCAAGGAAATGTATCACAAATATGTAATCCCTCAAAGGACAGAGAAAAAAGAGAATGATGTTATTGAAATGGTTCAAAAATTCAAGGATGAAATGAAAGCATTCTTAGATCTTACTGGAAGAGGCCTAAAATAATCTCTTTCTTGAAATATACAAATCTTTATATAGAAATCCGACAAATTCTCACCAATGAAGAGAATAGTTTTACCAGTCTTATTGCTTATTTTTATGTCTGTGGTAGTTTCTGCCCAATCTTTGGAGATAGAGAAGATAGAAAAGTCTTCAACAATAATAACAGAAATTGGGAACCCAATTGAATACACACTAAGAATAACTAATACTGGCACAACAAGCGAGTTCGAGATATATACTTTTGCAGGATTTACAATGACTCCCGAAGACAAATTCACAATAAATTCAGGGGAAACAATAAACATAGGTGTTAAAGCTTACGCCAATGAAGATATATTAGAGACCACAAGGGGATCGTTTGTCATTGAATACCAGATAAGAAATTCTGCAAACGAGATTACAAAAGACAAGTTAAGGGTTAATATAATAGATTTAGAAGATCTCTTAGAAATAATAGTTGAAGATATAACACCTCAGCAGGAAACCGCAGAGATATCAGTAAGAAATAAAGAAAATCTTCAATTGAATGATATTTCAATTTCAATTATTTCTCCTTTTTTTGAAAGCGAAAATATTATGACTATTTCTCCAAAAGAAACTAAAAAAATCACAATAGAACTGAATAAAGAGAAACAGAGCAAACTGATAGCAGGGAATTATGTTTCTACTGTAGATATTGAACTTCAAGAAGAAAAAACACAGACATTCATACCCTTCAACTATCTTGAGAAAGAAGGCCTTGCAGTATACACAAATACTGAGGGGGTAATAATCCGTGAAACAACGATAGAGAAGAAAAATACTGGGAATACTGCATTGGAGGCTACCGCAATAAAAAAATTGAATTTATTCTCAAGACTATTCACAACATTTTCAGAGAAACCTATAAGCTCTTCTAAAAATGGATTCTTTGTAGAATATGTGTGGCAAAAAGAACTTGCACCTGGAGAATCATTAAAAATAGTAACAAAAACAAACTACACTCTTCCATTCATAATAATGATTTTAATAATCCTTGTAGTTTTAGCTGTCAAAATATATCTTGAGACTACACTGAATCTCAAGAAACACGTTTCTCTTGTAAAAACAAAGGGAAGTGAGTTTGCTCTCCGTGTAGTGATAAATGTCAAGGCAAAGAAACATCTTGATAACATACAGATAATAGACAGAATTCCTCAAATGGCAAAGTTATACGACAAATTTGGGATAAAGCCAGATAAGATGGATCCTCAAACTAGGAGAATATTCTGGAATATTAAATCTCTAAATGCAGGAGAGGAAAGGGTCTTTTCATATATAATCTATTCAAAGATAAAGATAGTAGGAAAATTTGAGCTTCCTGCAGCCACAGCCATATATGAAAAAGATGGAAAAACTCATGAGGTCTACTCCAACACAACTAATTTTGCTACGGAAACTGTAGAAAGCGACAAAGATATATTTTAAATTCTAACTATTCGAGGTCAGTTTCAGAATCATCATCCCAGTCATGCGGAAATGGGGTATCCTGAGGCAATAAATATTCAAGGTCTGAACTATCCAAATCTCTAAACTCTGGTTCCTGAGCAATCTCAGATAAACCTGAACTTGAGTAATCTGCTCTTACCAAAACGGGCGCACCTTCATCTCTATACATAGATTCAAGTTCTTTTTTTAATTCTAAAATTTCCCCTCCAAGCATAGCTCTTTTCCTCCCTAATTCTTCCTCAATTTCAGAAGCAGAACCCTCAGCTATCTTTAAGGCATCTTCCAAATCTTCTATTCTCTCTCTAAGTTCGACAGGTACAGCATTAGCAAGATCGTATATTTTTTGAATAACTGGCATAGCATCTAATTGTTGTCCAGGTTTGAGCATTTCATAAAGTCTAGAAACTGCTTTTCTTAGCCTGTCATCTGTTGCGAAATTTACACGACTTCTAGAATTTTCTGGTTCATAAACTAAAGTTGATCTATCTGCAGGGTGATCCAACCTTTCTCCAGCATCTTGTATAATACCATAAACTGCAGTAACTACTACTTCAACAAGAGCATCTCTTTCAGGAGAATCAAGTTTTATTCCCTCTTTTTCCAGAACATTTCCAACCGCTTCATAGAGTCGAGGATTAGGAGCATCCTCTTCAGGATTTGTAGAATCTCCAAGAATGTCTTTTTTCCATCTTCCTAATTGTCCTTTTCTATATGATCTAAGCATGTGGGCTAAACCTTCCCCAGTAATAACTGGCATTCCTCTTACAGTTCTACTTTTATCGTGATTTGTCATGAACTATGACTATCAAAGGTCGCTTTTTAAAGTTTACGAATAAAAAGTTAAGTTTTTTCAAACATTGGTTGTTTTGGAGGCCACAAATCACTTTGCATTTTTGCAACTCTTTTAGCTTTCTTCTTATCTTTAAATTTCCTATATTGAATGCCTGTCCAAGCCACTAAAGCTGTAGCCAAAACCTCATATCCGAGATTTGAGGAATTAGCATGTCCAATTCCGTCTGTACGTCCTTGATTATAACCTCTGTCATACCCTAATCTTTCAGCACACTCTAATGTCTGAAGCATCTCTTCATAATTAAATTCAAAAACAAAGGGGTAGTTGCTCTCTTCTAATCTTCCTGGTTCGTAACTAACACTATTTTTTAACAATGCTCTCAAATCATTAGGCATTAAATTTACTATATTTCTAATTATTTAAATATAGTTTTACTAAAAAACTAAAACAAAAGTCTTTAAAACCCAATTCTCTCAATAATATTAGCCCCTCATAGCTCAATGGTTAGAGCACCTGGCTGTAGTCAATATGACTAACGCTGACTATCTCCAAAAGAGAATGGATGAAGCGCGATCAGACCATATTCGCTAGAATATGACAGAACCCGGGTTACCCCAGTTCGATTCTGGGTGAGGGGATAAAACTAAACTGTTCGATTCCGTAGAATCTTAGGTAAGTTTTTATATCTATATCTACAATTATATGAGTAGAAAAATGAAAGATAAATCATATTTCATAATTATTCTTGCTTTAATCGGAGCTATTATTTTACTCGGCAGTTTTGCATTTTTAGGAAAAGAGAAGATTGTTTCAGATTCTAAAGAATGTGAATGGGAAAAATACTATCAGGGGTTATATGGAAGCGCTTCAGTTTACCGAGATATAACAGGTGAATTAAGAAAGGGTGGTTTTGTTGTGCCTTTAGATATTAGTTATGAAGAAATTAGATTCAAAGAATTAGGGGTGTTAGCATCCACCACAGAAGAAAATAGTAGGTTTATGTTAAATGGGGTAGATTGTGGGGTGCTAACTAGAGATATATTTGTATTACACGATTTTTCTGAAAGTTGTTTAAGTGCATTGAAAGAAGGACTAAATAGTTTTGATAATACTGACAGAAGAGTTGTAGTGCATGAAATTTACGTTGGTTTAGAATATAAACCAGCAAATTGTTTGTAATATTTCAAGCTAAATAGTCTTTCAGTCTGTATAATTATCGGTATAAATGAAAATAGCATCTTTTAAATAATAAAGAAGCGACAAAAATTTAATAAAAATGGGAAAAATAAGAGGTAGAGAATGGTTAGGATTAATTCCCTCAATAATGACCACACTTGTTTTAGGCATTATTTGGATTATTACAGGTTTTCAAAAGCCCATCACCTATTACCTTATTGTAATCATTCTATTTTTTATTTACTTGCTAACTCATACATTCTGGTTTTATATATTTGAATGGGGCGAGTCAAAATTGAAATATGATGAGGAGTTAATAAAACTTGAAAAAACAGATTCTGCAATGCTTTGGGGATTTACTATTGCAACTGGATTTTCTTTTATTTTTGCAGGAATAGAGAAAATAGGAACTAATCCCACCATAACTATTATGGGATTAATTATTTTGATTGTAGGAAATCTTATTTACTATGGGGTTTATTTTCCAAGATATAGATATTTAGTTAGAAAAAGATTAATTGCCTTGAATAGCAAAAATTGAGCAGAATTGCTATACACTGGGTGAGGGGATTTTTTTTGTGTAATTTTAAAGTAATAAAAAAGAAAGATTTATATATCTACCATTTACATTAATTTCATGCCAAAAACCTTAATACTTGAAGAAACCACAGAAGGATTTGAAGTTACAAATTTTAAACCTTTCACACACGAAGTAGACGGATTAGAATATGTCTTAGTCGAAAAGGAAAAAACTGGAGAAACCATTAACTCTAGAGATTTAGTTTTTAGAGAAACTTCTGTTTTACGAGTACCTTTAGGAACTGATGAGCACATCCCTGTCAGGTCTCACGGAGAGAGAAGAGGTTATGACTTGGCTTATTTAGTGGAAAAAATTAAAACTGTAAGCCCTTCAGCCTTTGGTAGCCCAAATAATAAAGTAGTAGTGACTTATTTTGATAGAAGAGATAAAAACCAAAAGTAATCTAGTGCGATTTCGATACACACCTTATGAGATAATAAAAAATCAAAAGGATTCTATTTCTTTAATCAATTCTTCTATAGGCACAGCATACGTGCCACTATGACTGCAAGCCACTCTAGCAGTAAGATTAGCAATCATCCCTGCTTCTTCATAAGAGGCTTTTGAACTCAAACTTAAAGCAAGTGCAACAGTTACACTATCACCAGCCCCGACGGGAGAAGGTCTCACAACCGGCTTGGTCTCAATCCAATCTGGATTTTTGACTCCACGTCTAAAAAGATAAATGCCTTCTTTTCCAAGAGTAACGTATGCAGCATCAGATTCAACAATCCTAAAAAGAGATTCAGAAAAGAATTCTTGGTCTATTGACCTGGGTATCTTCACGATTTCAATTGCTGCATCTTTATCTGGACATATAACACTACCTCTCTTAAAAGCAAAGATATTAACAGGTTTAGGGTCAGCTATTACATCAATCCCTCTTTCATTACCTAGTGCAATGACTCTTTGAGCTAACCCAACACCATAATTTCCTCTAAACATTTCTTTATCATAATCTGAAAGAACAAACGCATCAAAAGGACCATCTTCTTCTAAACGACGATATATTTTATCAGCTGTTTCTTGTCCCAATTCTCTTATTTTTTCGCTATCTATTCTAGATAATTTTTTACCTGTGCCTTCATTTACAATGCTTTCCTTCAAGGTTGTAACACCAGAAGAGAAGAAATGTCTAAATGAAATATTGTTACGGATAGCCATAGATCTCATCTCTAAACCCTCATTATCTTGGCCAATAGTAGAGTATAGAAATGAATTCCCTGCCATCTTAGAAATTCCATTAGCAACGTTTGCAGCTCCTCCCAAGCTATAAGAAGATCTTTTTTTATTCAGAACAGGAACAGAATGATCATCTGGAACCGACCTATTTCTCTCAGAAACTAAAGTAGTTTTATCAAGCATCACATCCCCAATAACCGCAACCTTCTTTCCAGGGAAAGCTGACACAATCTCTAAGAGCCTACTTTTATCCATTCCAATACGTTTTCAAGGGAAGGTTATAAGCTTTCCCCCACTACAAAAGATATATTTTAATTACCAGTCAAATCCAATATAATCTCATTGTTATCTTCAAAAAGTTCATCAACATTATTCTCTTGATCAACAATAAAAATCACCTCGTTAGCAGATCTTCCTATTCTTGCATTTTCTACAGTAAGTATTTTAGTGGTACCTATTTCTATCTCTCCAAGATCAAAAGATTCCTTCCCACCTTCAAATTTAACTATCTCACCATCAGCAAATACTCTAAGTGAAGAAGATTTCGCCACATTCAATCCCTGATTAATTATCTTAATTTCAAAATCAAGATACCTTCCAGCTTTTTCAGCATTTACTTCACTCACCTTCAGATCAGCCAAACCAGGAGAATCATACAATATGTTGATTGCATCTATAAAGTAATTATCAATTTGCTGAGAACAATCTAATGTAGGATAAAGGATGCTTTTTGGATTATTATTATGATCAAACCCTAAAACATGGAGAATTTCATGAAGTGCGATATTTGGCCTCTCACATTTCTCTGGTCTGAATAGAGATATTTTTCCTTCCAATATAACAGAATACAAACTAGTATTTATTATCTGAGTTGGCCCACCCTCCCCAGCTATAAAATGTCCTTTGTTTTCAGGCTCAGGCGCAATCTCAGAGCAGGTAACTATAATCTGAGGGTTATTCAATACCTGTCTAAAATCTAACGTAGTCATTTCATCTATTATATCAAATGCCCTGAGGACTTGTCTTTGTTTGTCTAAATTGCATTCGTCCTCTACAAGATAAGTTATTTCCCTATCTGGAAATCTCATATTAGAGTAAAATTGTTTACTTCTAGAACTAGATACATTTTCATTTCCAACAATAATCTTACTATTATTCTGCTCATTTTTCACAATAAATTGAATGCTTTCTCCAGGAAGGTTGATATAAAAAAGGTAAAGCGCTGCTCCAAGTAAGCCTAACAGAACAACCAATATAATTACATCTAAAACCTTCATTAAACTATTAAAAGAACTAAGATATTTAAAACTTACAATACTAAACTTGTAATGAAAAAACAAAAATTATATTTATATTTTGGAATTGGAATCTTTTTAGCTCTAACTTTCTCGTACTTCATTAAAATACCCTTAAACTCTGGATCAAATTACGTCACCACAACATCTATTCTTGGATTACTAATGTTTTATAATCCATTCATTTTAGGTGCATACATCGTTATAGCCACAATTCTCATATATAACGGGATAAAAAAACATGACTCTCAAAAATGTGATTAACTCTTGGAAGCTCGTTTTTAAGGATAAAAAATATATCTTTCTATCAATCATAGTGGCAATCCTTTTTTATTCTATAAATGTTCTAATAAATGGCTATAAGACTATCTTTTCCACTTATAATCTCCTAGGAATTTCAGAAGCAATAACAATATTTTTTGCCCTATCAACAGCCCTTAGGAGTTCAATAGAACTTCACTCATTTGTTAGTCTTATTGCAACAAGTATCTTGCTTGGGACTCTAGCAAGTTTAATCTTTTATAAGATAAATGTAATGAAAGAGCATAACACCACTAAATCAGGAGCACTAGCTTCAATAGGAGTGTTTCTAGCCGCTTTGGCCCCAGGATGCGCAGTATGTGGCATTGGTCTCATATCTATTCTTGGATTGAGCGGAATCATAGCCACATTGCTTCCATTTGACGGTCTAGAGATATCTATTTTTGCGGTAATTATATTAATTTTTGCAAATTGGAAGATATCAAAAGATTTATTAGTGTGCAAAATCAATAAAAAATACAACGAGAAGATGAAAGGAGGAATTAAATAAATGAGCGAAGAAAACAAAGGAACAATAACGATAAAGAAAGACACCTTATGGAAATATGCTACATTCAGCTTGCTTGGCATTATAGTTTTAGGAGCAATATTTTTCATATTGCCTGGAAACAGCCCAACAGGAAATGTAGTTGCAGATGGAGGCCAGCAGATAGTGACTGCTAAAGTCCAGATCACAGAAGCAGACCATATACTTGGAAACCCTAATGCTCCAGTGATAATTGTGGAATATTCAGACTATGAATGTCCTTTCTGTGAAAGATTCCATAGTGAGACTTTTGGCCAAATAAAAAGCCAGTATATTGATACAGGAAAAGTTGCTTTTATCTATAGGCACTTCCCATTAAATTTCCATCCTAATGCACAGAAAGCGGCAGAAGCTTCTGAATGTGCAGCTGAGCAAGAAAAGTTCTGGGAGATGCATGAAATGCTTTTTGAATCAGGAGTTCAAGGAGGAGTCCAAACATACATTACTTATGCGACGGTACTTGGATTGAACACAGAGCAGTTTAGCGAATGTCTTAATTCAGGAAAGTATGTTTCAAGAATACAAGCAGATATGACACAAGGACAGAAAGAAAAAATATCTGGAACACCTGGATTCTTTATAGGGAAAGAAGGCAAAGATTACCAACTTGTAAGTGGAGCACAACCTTTCAATAATTTCAAGCAAGTAATAGACTCAAAGCTTTAAACATAATTTATTTTTTTATTTTTTATTCCTTATCCTTGGGAAACAAATATAAAGGAGAAGAAATTCATTAAAAATGTCTTAAAAATGGCAAAACCAAAATGTGAAATATGTGACAGGGAATTCAAAAATCAGGAAGCTTTAGAGTTTCACAATCAAGCAAAGCATCCTTCAAGTTCTCCACAAAAGTCAACAAAATCAATTAAGGGCTCTAAGAAAGCAATTGCATGGGCAGTTGGCCTTATTATAATAGTTGGAATAATTGCTTTGATCATTTTTTCATCATCAGGCGCAGAAGGAAAATATGATACCTTCTCTCAATGTATCGCAAATAGTGGAGCAGTAATGTACGGAGCTTATTGGTGTCCCCATTGTCAAGACCAAAAAGAAATGTTTGGAAAAAGTTGGGAACACGTAAACGATATCGAATGCTCTCTTCCTAACAGAGCTGGACAAACAGCAGAATGTAATGAGGCAGGCATTCAGTCTTATCCAACATGGGAATTTGCAGACGGAAGTAGGCAGACAGGCGTATTGTCATTCCAGCAACTCAGCCAATTAACTGGCTGTCCAGTTGTACAGGATGAATAAATTCTTTTAACATGAGGTTTTGTGCTTGATGAAATAGGTATTAGAAAAAGTTTTCAGGGCATTTCAGAACCTCTTTGATTTTATCCTTGTACTTTCTTTCCAATTTATCTGACTGCTTCTTAGCCTCCAAAAATTTAGCTATTTGATTAAATCCATTTACTCGGTAGCAAGCTGAAAAATTAGGTTCTTGATTTAGTTTCTTCTACTCATAAACCACAATACAATTATTCCTAAAAATGCAGTAAATGCCATCATTGGAATTGTAATATATCCAAATTCTGCAAAGAATGATTCAGAACACGACGCACTATATCCCAACGCAGAACAAGGAAGGTCAACAGGATTCTCAGATGTCTGGTTATAATAATGGAATCCAGCTATCAAAAGGCCAATCACTGAAAGCATTACAAGATAAGGCATTATCCTTCTTCTTTCTTTCCTTATTAATGCCATTCCTGCTATGAAAACCATGGGATACATAAATATTCTTTGATACCAGCATAATGTACAAGGGGCAAACTTCAATAACTCAGAAAAAATCAAGCTTCCAACCATTGCTGTCAAGGATATAATAAACATAAACAATAGTCCTCTTTTTCCAAAGAATTTCCATAATTTATCTCCAAATCTCTTTCCAGAAGCCTTGAAAATTACCCAATCTAACAGATAAGCAACTATTACAACTTGTGCTATCAATGTGAGCACTGCAAAGATTTTTATCACACTTTGATCCCAAAATACCATATCTCAAAAAACAAACTAGTGTTTATAAATTATTTTATGAACCTAGTTCATGAATTATTAAGGCTATATTCTCGCCCTTCTCAATAAGTTTGCATTACTCACAACAGTAATACTTGAAGCAGCCATCGCAATTTCTGCCATTATGGGATGTAATAGTCCAGCAATCGCAACAGGAATAGCAACAACATTATAAGCAAATGCCCAAAACAGATTCTGTTTTATCTTCCTGAATGTAGCTTTACTCAAGTTGATTGCTTCTACAACTCCAACTAAACTTCCCTTAACAAGCACAAGATCTCCTGCCTCAATTGCAATATCAGTTCCTGTTCCCATTGCAATACCCACATTACTTTGTTTTAGAGCAGGAGCATCGTTAACTCCATCTCCTACAAACGCAACAAATCCCTCTTTCTGCAACCTTTCAACTTCTTTTGCCTTATCTCCTGGCAAAACATTAGCAATGACTTGAGTTATTCCAACCTGAGAAGCAATAGCCTTTGCAGTTCTTTCATTATCCCCAGTAATCATAACCGTCTTGTAACCTTTTTCATTTAACATTCTTATTGCTTGAATAGAGTCTTCTTTTACTGCATCAGAAACAGCAATCACTCCAATAATTTTTCCAGAAGAGGAAACAATCATTGTTGTTTTCCCTTTTTCCTCAAAACCTTCAATAATTTTTTCAAAACCTTTTAATGAAATCTTTCTTTCATTCATCAATCTAGCATTTCCAATTACTATCTTCTTTCCAGTAAGAGTTCCTTCGACACCCCTACCCCTAAGAATCTTGAAGCCTTTCACATTCCCGTGTTTCTTAAGACCTGCTTTATCAACAATTGCCTTTGCAATAGGATGTTCGCTTAACTTCTCAAGTGATGCTGCGATTTCAAGTAATTTCTTTTCTCCAATCTTAGAATAAATATCTGTAACTTCTGGCTTTCCTTTAGTTATTGTTCCAGTCTTATCAAATACAATTGTCTTCACTTGTTTCATTGTCTGAATAGCTTCTCCCTTTCTTATCAAAATTCCTCTTTTAGCACCCATTCCGCTTCCAACCATCAATGAAATAGGCACAGCAAGCCCCAAAGAACAAGGACATGCAATAACAAGCACAGAAATTGCAACCCCAAGTGCTCTACTCAGCTCACCAGTAAAAAACCACCAATTCACAAAACTAAGCAAAGCAATTATCAATATGATTGGTACAAAAACTCCAGTAATTTTATCCGCTAATCTCTGTATAGGCACCTTTGTCCCTTGTGCTTCCTCAACAAGTTCAATAACATGAGCAAGGAAAGTGTCTTTTCCAATTTTTGTTGCTTTAACATAAAGTATTCCGTCTTGGTTTATAGTTGCTCCAATAACCTTATCTCCCTTTGTCTTATCAATAGGTAAGCTCTCTCCGGTAACCATACTTTCATCAACAGCGCTTTCTCCTTTCACAACTTCTCCATCAGTAGGAATTTTTTCTCCAGGTTTTATTATCATAACATCTCCTACTTTCACTTCAGAAATATCAATCTCTATCTCCTCCTTTCCTCTCAGCACTCTTGCCTTTTTAGCGCCGAGTTCAAGTAATTTTTTTATTTCCTGTGAAGCTCTTCCTTTTGCCTTTGCTTCAATATATTTTCCTGTAACAAAAATGGCCATAATCATACTTGCAACTCCAGAATAATCAGCAACAAACTCAAAATAACTAAAGAACCCTGTCAAATAAGCAATGACTGTTCCAAGAGCGATAAGAGAATCCATGTTAAAATAGAATGTATAGAACCCACGTAATCCACCTCGTATAGTACTCCATCCAAAAATAAACACCACCGGGAAACCCAATATAAGAAGCACAGGAATCATCCAACCCATAGGCAAGATATCGATTCCAAATACTCTATCTAAAATCATTAGAATAGCAACAGGAATTGCAAATATCCAACTCCCAATCAGCTTTCTTTTCCAGCTTCGCATCTCAAGCTCTTCAACACTACTCTCTTGAACTTTAGCATGATCGGCATGTTCATCATGAGACATTCCTTTCATATTTTCATGACTCTTCATCTTTCCATTCTTCATCCCTTTCATATCATGTCCACTCATGTCCATCCCTTCATGATGCTTATGATCCATATTAGGACTATCTGTTTTTTTCATTTTTACAAATCTTTCCTCATCCTTAATTTATTATCACCATTTTTGTAATGATTTTTCTTAATATCAATTACATAAAACCCAGTTTGATTGTACAAGGAGATTGCCTTAAAATTCCTTGACCAAACATTGAGCAAGATACCCTTTGAACTATTTTTCTTAGCCAAGCTTATGACTTTTTTAATTAATAACTTGGAATATCCCTTTCCTTGAAAACCTTTTCTAACGGCCATGTTATCTAATTCGGTTTCTTTATTTTCATGAGACAGGGCAATGTAACCTATGCCAATTTTGTTATTTTCAATAATGTAAACTTCATCTTTCCATTTACTAAAAATTTTGTTAACAAGAATCCCACAATCTTTTTTGTTCTTATTCCATCTATATCCACTTTCCCACTCTATCTCTGAGATTTCATCAGCATCCTTAATTGTTGCTTTTCTTAACTTCATCTTATTCCACACTCACAACTTTATAACCAACTTTTGCAACTGCCTTTCTCATATCTTCTTCAGATGTCTTGTCCTCACACTCAACAAAAGCCTTATTTGTCACAGCACTCACACTACACTCCTTAACTCCAGAAACTTTTCTCAGGCTTCTCTCTATGTTACTAGCGCAGGAAGCACAGTGCATCCCACTAATTGATATTTTTACTTTTTTCATTTTGTTTTGCCTCCTTTCATCATTCTTTAATTCCTAGAAGATTATACAATCCTCCCTCTAGATTCACAACATTAGTATATCCCTTTTCTAAAAGCAGACTACAAACATACCTTGAAGCATTTCCTCTTCGGCAATAAACAAGCATTTTTGTGTTTTTATCACTAGGCAATTTATCAGCATAATCATCTAAATTATCACTCTCCATGACTAAATCAGTCCCCTCCAAAACTTTTGGATAATCAATTGGAGCCCTTATAACAAAAACTCCTGGCTCTTTCATCAATTTAACAAATTCCTCAGGGTTCACGGACAAGTAAGTTACTCTTCCATCTATGTTCATCATCTTTTCATTCATATTATTCTTAATGACTACTTTCTCCTCCTGTTATTAGATGAGTTGCCTTGAAGCTGCTGAACAAGCCAAACTATCAACAAAACTAATGCAACTAAAAAAACAAGCATAAAAATCCAGCCGAATGCCATTCCTCCCCAAGAGCCCATCATTCCCCAGCCATAGTTTGAACCCATCATTCCTCCCCATCCACCAAATGGCATTATAAATAGGAAAAATGCAAGTACAATCACAAGAACTACAATCCATGTAGTGGAATTATTATTTTTCGCCATGTTTATCGCCTCCTTTCATTGTATGTAGAATATGTATACAATTCTTAGCCATATGCTTATCAATCATGTCCATCATAGGTAAAATTGTCTTTTCATTCAACTTGTAAAATCTGAATTTTCCATCACTTTCCATTTCAACAAACCCACATTTTCTCAATCTAGAAAGATTATGACTCACAGAAGTCTGATCCATTTTCAACTCATTCATTATTTCAGAAACATTCTTTTTTCCATCTCTCAAAAAGTTAATTATTTTTAATCTCGGCTCACTCACTAAAGTTCCAAAGAATATCTTATAAGATTCATAAAGCTCTGCTTCACTCATGTGCCCATGTTCAATGTGTTTTAACATGTCTTTACTCATCATATGATGATTTAATACATATATAGTATTTAAACCTTTTGACAAAACCAGATTATCGGACTATTTCTTCAGCATCAGCAAACTTCCAAGCAAAACCAACACAACTAAAACCTGTATCTCGATACCTTGAAAAGGAAGGCTTGCAAAACTAAAAGATATTCCTATGAAAGACAATATCAAAGGAAGCAAACCAGTAATACACAATGGACAAACACCCACAACAAGTCCTCCAATAGCTCCAACTCCAGCAACAGCACTTTCTTTTTTACACTCCTTTCTTTGCTTATATCTCATAAATGCAAGCACAGAAGTCATAGCAACGAGAACTCCAATCATTAAAGTTAATCCCAGAGAAATCCCAAGCTTCACCCAATCAACACTTTTTGCATAAATCACAATAAGCGGAATAGTATAATAAAACCCACTAAGGATAATATTCAAAATCAGATAAAAAATAAAAATTCCTACAACCCAGAATACATACGGCTTTCTGAACAATTCTTTCATCTTTATTTAAAATCTCACGATTCATTCTTTATATATTATCTCTTGAGTTATATCAATAAATTCAAGGCATAACTTTTCTATTTTATCCAATTGCTGCTCATCCCTGACCTTAAGATCAACTCCATAAGTATAATCCTCTCTGAGTTCAATTACACTATTTTCATGATTCATCTGCTCGTCTTCATATTTCATAAAATCTAGAATTTCTTTTTTGATATCTATTATTCCCTGCTCTTGCAGAGAGTCTATTAAAGTTATTGTGCAAGTCTGATTTTTCGATTCGTATCCAAATTTTGCTGTAATAGACAAAAAACAGTGATATAATGAATAAAATCCTACACCCATAGCTAAATCCGAGAAATCATTCTCTCTTAAAAGTCTAAACCCTTTAAGAAAATGTCTGGCCTTATCCACGTGCTGAAATGCAAGGTTTTTGTCAGGGTTTATTTTAAGCAATCCTCTGTGACGAGGTTTTTTGTTTTGTTTTTCAGATTCATTGAGTTCCCTCTCTGCTTTTCTCAAACACCATTCAATTTTTTTAGAAACTTGTGAATCCATTCATTATCTCCATATAATTATCATAGCCACATAAAATAATTCCTGTTCTAATTATCTCCAATATTGCTTTATTATTACTTCTTAAATTTCTTATAAAATCATGTTTTGTTGATTTGATTGCATGAATCTTTTTTGGCAAAACGGCCTGTATTTCCTCCAACTTGACATTTACTTCCTTAAATTCTCCTTCCTTAAGGATAATCATAATATCTATATCTTTGGCCTGTGCGTAATTTCTGCTGGCAGATCCATAAAATAAAATTATCCTTCCCTTTTTACATAAATTTTTGAATTCATTTCTCCATCGATCATGTTTCCCTGCCTCATTTACAAACGCAAATCCCATTAGTTTCTGTGCCAACTCGTCATATATATCGATTTTATAGATAATTGATTTTCCAATTTGTTTACTTGCCAGAAGGCCAGCTTTTTCGAGCCTTTTCAAGATTTTCATTGCACCAACCTGAGTTATTTCCAATTTTTTGCTAAGGGAATTTGCATTATAAAAATTAGTAAAATCTTTATAAATTATAATTAAAGCTTCCTGCTCTTTTCTTGTTAACTCTATCATCTTAACTTAAAATTATGATATAATAACTTATAGTTAGTTTATAAACCTTTATGGTTTAAATAATGAAGAATTTATCACTTAACATTCAACTTTCCAAAACCCATTCCCATAGTGCATGAGAAAGTGTAACTTCCTTTCTTAAGTGCAGGCAATTCCAAAACATCTGATTCTGATTGAAGATATTTAGAATATTTTTTCCCATCAAAATTAAAAACAACTGACCTTAAACATCCTCTAACTGATGAATCAGCACTCAACGAAATTGGCTGTCCAGCTTTCACTTCAACATCTTCATAATTGAAACCATCCTGACTAAGAACAACTTTCTGAGTCTGACCATCCAGAGCGTTTTCACCTTCATTGATAACATTTCCAGTCACTCCTTTGCTTCCTGCATTAACAAATACGAAACCTCCAACTAAGATAATCATTACTCCTATGCCCATTAAAATCATTGAATTTTTCATATTTCTTCTAGTGAAAATGCCTTTTTAAGCTCTTCGATGAGACTAGTCAAATAAAAAATAAAAAATAAAAAAACATGTTTAGGCTAGTTCAGCGTCAATGATTTGCTTAAATACAGAGTAGGGTTGTGCTCCCGAAAGGGGCTTTCCATTGATGAAAAATCCTGGAGTGCCCTGCACACCATAACTGCTCCCATCATTAAGGTCTTTTTGCACCTCGCTTCTAAACTTCCCAGAATCAAGACAAGTATCTATATCATATCCAACATCATTTGCCCATTTCTTCAGATCCTCATTTGTGAAACTAACTGTGCTTCTAACTGGACCAGTATTTGCATCTCCTCCATCAAGGATATTTCCTTCTTGGAAAATTTTGTCATGCATCTTGAAATATGCTTCATCACCACCTTGTTCCATCACACAATTTGCTGCTTCTGCAGCAGGTGTTGCAGCAGAATGGATGCTATCAAGAGGAAAATCTCTGTAAACAAACCTTACTTTACCTGTATCTATATATTCTGATTTTAGTAATGGAAATGTTTCTGTCCAGAACTTTCTACAGAATGGACACTGATAATCAGAAAACTCTATTATTTCAACAGGAGCATTCTCCTCCCCTAAAACAGGATCGTCATCTGCGCTTACTTCAACTCGAGAAGGTTGAGTAGGCAAGGTTGGAGCATTATTCTCACCAGTGTTCTCCCTTAGGCCTCCATCATTTCCTGTAAAAAAGAATATGGCTCCTATAACCAATACAGCCAAAAGCAAAAGTGTGCTATATTTCCATAATGCATCTTTTCTTATAGTTATTGTTTTTTCTTCACTCATTTTAACCTCCTTTCACTTTTGTAAAAATTAATCTCACAAGTACCTGCTGAACTCATATCCTCGCTTATTTTCATAATTGAGAAAAAGAGAATTCCTATAGCTAAAAGTGAGATCTCAAGCCCCCCAAGAGGAAGAAAGACTAAGAAAGCAGAACTCAATCCAAATAAAGATAATGATCCAACTCCGCATGCAGCGCATCCTGGAGCAATCATTCCCAAAAAAATTCCTCCAACCACAAAAACCCCTGATTTCCCAGAGGTTGTTTTTATGATTAATGTTTTATAAGTTATCAAACTAAAAAGCATACCAAATAAAACACTAATAATGAGCAAGCTCATGTAAGAGCTAAGTTTTAATGTGGCTCCAAAACCAATTACTAAACTAAAAAATAAGTTGATTGTTTTTAAAAATCCAAACTCTGGGTAAAAAGAAAAAAGAATTTTCCAGTTGCTTATCACAACATTCACTAAATAAAAAAAAACAGCCAGGGTTGTTGTTAATAATGGGTATTTCCAATTCATAAAAACTTCTTTCCATGTCTTAATTATTTTATTTATCTTCATTTTCACCTGGATGTGTACTCTATTAAGATTTCATCTTTATCTTTCATGACGTAATTCTCAAATTCGTTGTTTTCAACACCATTGACATGCATCTTTAATTCTCCATTATCTGTACAGTACTCGAATATACATTTTGAACTGAATTGTTTGTCCCAAACATAAAAGAAATACCCCAAGGTGAGAGTTTCAGGCTTAGAACTTGGATTATTATTTTCTAAATGAATAGTTCCATCTGTTTCATGAGTATGAGTTGGAGACATTCTCATTCCGCTTAAGGAAGTATCAACAATCTTGCCAACGCTCAACCCTATGTCTGTAGAGATAGGAATTGTTTCCCCATCAACTTTGATTGTTATTCTTGGATGCCAGTGCACCGCTCCAGAAGGAATAGTGATTTCCCTGCCCCCGAGATCTACATTAAGGTCTTTCACATTTCTTTCAGGGATTAGTGCTATTACTCCAAAAATTATTAACCCAATGACTACAATAAAAATTGTCAAGTTCCTCATTTTTTTAACAGGCAATCTTTTTTTATCCTTAGGCAAAATTTCAGAATGCTTTGCATTATTGTGCGCAATTAAACCCTCAGTGTTCTTGAATACCCTACCACAGACCCCACATGTTTTCTTCACCATTTTATTATATTATAATTAAAAAGCTATAATACTTTACTATCTGAACAATACCTCTTAAAATGGCTAAAAAGCTCAAATTTGGTCATTTTAACGTTCATAAGACCATTTTGACTAGAATTTTAAGAATACCTCTAGGGTTTTTCCTTTCTGAATCCTTTTTACAAGCCCTCTTCTTTCAAGCTCTTGAAGAACATAACTTAATTTAGCCTTAGACATATCAGTTCTTATTCTCAATGTTGATTGTGTGATTCCAGGTTGTTCTCTTATTGCCTTCACAATTTTTTGTTCGAATGGATCAAGAGCCTTTAATAAAATAGAAAACTTCATATCTTCAATTTTTTCATCCCTCTCTTTTTCAAGTCTTTCAAGGATTGCTTTTTCAGTTTTATTAAAAAAGAGAAGATAAAATCCAAGTGCTATTATAAAGGAAAATATCCCTATCGCTATATGTGAAACAGACAAACCCCTTTCAAGTTCAAGACATCCTGGCTGATTAAAACACCCCATCTCATTTGATTGCTCTGATAAATTCAAGGAATAATAAACAAACATCCCCCCAACAATCAATCCAATAACAATTAAAAGCACACCCAGTTTTTTATTTTCCATGATAATTGGGGGAATTAATATTTTAAAAATATATCTTATTCCATTATTTCATCTTATTGTATATTGTAGCAAACAGCCATCCAACAATCCATGCCAATACTACTATCTCAACAAGTCCAATAATCCCGCTTACTATTGAAACATTTGGGTTTGTTATCTTGCTAATATCCAATCCATGGAAAAGATATCCAAATAAACTCATTGTAGCTTCTGGAATAACAATTATCAACACGACGCACACAATAAATACTATTCCTGAAACAATTGCTAGCGAATTCGCCACATTTTTTGTATTTAATTTATCCATTTTCTCACCTCCTTTCATAACTAAACATCAGATTACTTTAATCTTATCTTGCAAGCTCCTTCCACAGATTTCCCTGTCAGATATATAGATACCATCAAAATAAAAATTCCAAGAACCTGTATCTCTAGTCCTCTAAAAGGAAAATACATCAATGCTAAAGGCATTCCAACAAGCCCAAAGAGGAATGCTCCACATGTTGGGCATCCAACTCCAAAAGCAGCAATTCCCGAGCCAATAAATCCAACTATTCCCTTTCCTTCCATTTTTTTATAATTCTCAAACTTAAAGAAAATCATTGACATCAAAATTCCAGATAATACAGCAGTCACTATAATACTCGCCACACTAAATGTTATAAAAGCAGTCCCAGACATCATCACAGATATCCAGATGCTGTTATCAGCCACCTTAGCAACTAAAAAATAATACAAAATACCAAAAATCGCAATTCCTACTAACGAAGCTATTAACTTATACTTTCTACTACTCAACACTTCCCCAACAATAACAAATGTGTTGCCACATTCATCTTTTAGATTCATCCCAAACACTCCGCATATATATTAGGATGATGGCTCATATGTTCTCTCCAGCTTTCTTCGGTGTATCCTGGTTGAACATTACATTTTTCATTCCCAGAACTTCCAGCATCACTAATTGCATAGATTATCCCAGGAAATAAGGTAAGCAACAATAACCCGATCGAGACAATCCCTAAAACTATGTATAATATTATTTTTTTATTCATTAATGGCATTTTCCTCCTTTCAATACGTTATTCATTTTTCTCCTATGATTTACCATAACAATTATTCCAAGAACATTAGATAATATTCCAATAGTCAATATCTCTGACTGATATTGAGCAAGAAAAACAGCCAACCCAGATAAACCTATAATTGGAATCACATTAAGAAGAAAATGACTACAACACGCAACCATACTTCCCGCAGAAAGAGTTCCAGTTCCTGCAACAGTTGCATTCACTCCGGCACTATGCCTTATTGATGTAAAAAGCCCGACTTGTATCCCAAATCCCCCAGCAAGAGGAATGATAAAATACCACAAGCTCCTCAAACTAAAAAATGCAAAAGCAACTCCTTGGAAAATGCTTATAACGCCTAAGTAAAATAGAACAAGTCCAATTCCTGCTAACAATCCATACAAAATTGCATTACTTTTTCTACTATTTTTTACATATCTCATGTTATTCCATACAGCATTCAAGAAGTTTTTTTACAGATGCAAAAACACTCTTTTTTTCATTGCTACTTCCCATATTTATTTTCCCTGATTTCTTAAGATTAGAATCAATGTTCAATTTCCAAAACATTCCATACAGCTCTGCAGAATCTTTATACATTTCATCTGCCTCTTTCTCCTTTCCATCATGCAAAAGTCTGTTTCCTGTTTCAAATAATCTCATACTACTTGCCAGAAAGTGCTTGCTCATGCACCATTTCTCTCCTCCATCATCATCTCTCACAATCAACTTCAAAAGTTTCTTTCTCAACTCTCTTACATTTTCAAGCATCTCAAGATATTTTTTGTCTTCTGTCTTCACATAACTAAAGAAACAATGCTCTTCCAAGGAGACAAGATTCATTATTCCAATAGAAAGATCTTCCCATGCAGATATATCTAACTCTTTCTTTCCCTTCACTTCTTCAATCTTTTTCACAAAGTTATCAATTTTCATATTATATTATTACAAACTGGATTAATAATGAGGAGATTATAAGCAACGCAAATGTCACAATAAGTCCTTGGAATGGAATTCCTTTTCCATTTCTCTTTTCTTTTATCTTCCTACTCAATGAAGGAGAGACAAATACTATTACTCCTCCAAATAAACTACTTATCAAAGAGTAGTCAATAGCATAAGTTATTCCATATTCTCCTAAGAATGGTAAATACAATGGCCCTAAAGCACTAAATATTGGCATCAATGGCAATACAGTAAGAACAAACACGCCCACAATTATCAACGTCTTCTGAAATGGAATATATCTTTTTTTTACAATTCTAGCAAACCACATCCCCATAGACATAGCAAAAGCCCCGATGAAAAGTGCTACGATTACCTTGCTGACTCCAAGCCAAACAGCTCCTGCAGCAGCAGCCCCTGCTCCAATAGTGCAAAGAGGACAATGCGCATATACACTTTCGGCCAGCATCAGAATAAATACAGGCATAGCAAACAGCCAAACCATCCACTTGTTGAATATTTTTTTCATGCTTACTCAAGTAAGATATTTATTATAAGAGCTTTTGCGCGACTAGTCACGCATCACATTCCCCAATGAAAATTGGGTTGCACCCAGATATCAGATAAACATAAATATAATGGATATTACACTGCAAACATGGAATATAACCCCGAAAGAAGAGAATTAAAACTGTCAAAAAAAAACAATGAACTGGATACATTTGTCTTAGATTTTGTAGGGCTTCTTAAGGATTATGTGGTCGTTTCAGGTTACGTCTCTATTCTTACTGGCAGATCTAGAGCTACAGAAGATATTGACCTGCTTATACCTTCTTTAAATTTTGAGGAATTTGAGGAATATTGGAAAAAGTTTGAAAAAGCAGGTTTTGAATGTCTGAATACTTCTAAGGAGAAAGAAGCGTTTGATATGCTTAAAGATCATGCTATACGCTTTGCACGAAAGGGAAAACCTATCCCGAATATGGAATTTAAGGTTATAACAAATGACGTACAAAAATACTCCTTAAACCATAAAATAAAAGTTATTTTAGGCCATAAAGAGATGTTTATTTCTCCATTTGAAATGCAGATTGCTTACAAATTATTTTTAGGAAGCGAAAAAGATTTAGAAGACGCTAAACATATTTACGTACTGTTCAAGGAAAATCTTAATAATGATGAGCTCCTTAATCTATTAAATAAATTAAATGTGACAGATAAATTCCAGTTGATACAATGAAGATAAATTTGAAAGAGCTTGAAAAGGAAAAACAAAAGAATTTTGAGGAAAGACTAGCTTTTGTAGAATTATGGGCAAATTACGTTAAAACTCATCCTGATGAGGTTTGGAGTGAGCAACAAAAAATGCTTATTGACTCACAATACTCTTAATGTGTTTAGATTTACTAAAAAGGCATAACGCCTCCGACCAAAAAAAATAAAATCAAAAAAACGATGCGAAAAGGTGCTCGTTTTTTGGATGCTCAAGGAACCTGTCAAGTTCCTTGAAATAAAAAATAATTAAATCCTCATCCACTCTCTAAAAGTCCCGTCGTTTTGAACAGCATATATAACGAAATCTCCTGATTTTGTTCCAGGCATTCCAGGGCTTCCATTCGGCATTCCAGGCATTGCAATTCCCTTTATGTCAGGTTTTTCTGTAAGAAGTTTCTCTACAGCTTCTAAAGGTATATGTCCCTCAATAAAATAATTTCCAATTATCGTTGTATGACAACTTTCCATTTGCGAAGGTATCTCATATTTTGCCTTTAAGGTTGAAAGACTTTCAAGATTGACAACTTCCACATCAGAGTTCCCCTTTCTTTGGAAATAATTAACAAAGACTCCACAACATCCACAGCTCCCCGTCTTGTATATTGTCATCTCGCCATCATATTCGCCTAACGAAGGATATCCGCTTGCTTTATTACTTCCAAATACAATAAACAAAGCAACCACTATTATGATTACTCCTACTCCAACTATTATTGTTTTCTTTTTCATATTTTAATTAGCATCCTCCGACCATTGTAGATGCAGCACTCTGAGCAGCACTTCCTGTGCTTTGTGCAACACCAACAGAGCCTCCTATTCCTGCTTGGAATGTCATGAATAAAGCTATCAAAAACAATGCTCCAATCACAATCCACAAAACTATTCTTTTATCCATTTTGATTATAAATCCTCCTTTCATTTTGTTTTCCCCTTCAGAGTTTTCTGAATTTGAAATATTACTGCAACAATCCATTATTTTTCCTCCTTAAAGGATGGATAAAAGGAAAGGAATGCTAAGTCATAAAAAAATAAAAATTTACTCATTAGCATCCTCCGACCATTGCTCCTCCAGAAGAGCTTTGTCCTTTCTCTATCCCTCTGTATAGATTAGATGCAAGATTGATATAATCAGTGCTATCTATTCCATTAGCTTCTAACACTTGTGCTTTCTGCTCATGAATCCCTGGGAAGAATAGAACTTTCCACTTCCCTAATTCCCTAAGTATATCTGCATCGCTCATTTCAGGATTGTTTATCAAAAGATACTTTGCAAGACCCCTCATTGCATAGCTATGTGCACATCCACAAGCCCTCTCCCCATTTGAGAAGATAATTGATTCAGCACCACAACAATACTCACAAGAGATTGATCCTGCAATCATTATATATCTCTCAAGTTGTTCAGCATTCAACTGCAAGTCTTCGTATTCAGAAAGCTTTGCAATTGTAGCATCCGCAAGCCTTGGATTATTTGGAGATACATCATCGTAGCTAATCCCCATACTTGCTCCATATACTGCAGGGATTCCCTCAGGTATTATTTCTGAAGCAGAAACTGTCCCAACACCTGTAGCAAGTCCTGTAGGCCCAATAGATGAATAAACCTTTCCTGTATTAAATACAATTACTAATGCAAGAATAGCTATTATTCCTATTTGGACATAAAGCTCTGTCTTTCCGGAGCTGGTCGATCCTCCTTTCATTTCATTCTCACTTTCGTGTTTTTCCATGCAATCTCTAGAATAAAAAATTATATAAGAGCTTTTGCGCGACTAGTCTCATAACTATTTCCCGAGGATAAAAATAATTTAGAGATTCATTACATATATCTTTAAAAATAAAAAATCAATCTTTTCTCTATGTTAGATCCACCGCCATTCTATAGGGGACACGAAGGATTTCAAGAATTGATATCAAATAAAGATCTTGCCAGGCCTGGAAGAGCTATAAGAGTATACAATTATAGCAGGGATTCTGGAGATGAGGGCTTATATGTACTAGGAACAGAAAATCAATTATTCGATTCTGAGGGAAATATAGTAAAACCCGAGGATGTCTTGAGCAGGGAATCTGCGCCAGACGGATGGAGTGTTGAAGGCCCTGCATTACACCTTCTTCCCGAGTCAGAACTTGAGAAGATACTAAAACAATAATGATTATTTCAGAGTATTCAAATGAACAACTAACTTTTTCATATCTTCAGCATCTCCTTCCAACTCAGAATAATATTTCTCATCCATTTCAAAATAAAATTTATTCAGGAATTTTATAGTCTTTTCATAATCTTCTATCCCGTTCTTCTTCACAAGTTTGTAGAATGCACAGGCATAATCAGTCAAAGCCTTTGTGATTTCTCTTATCTCAGAATCTTTAATGTTTGGAATCTCATCTTGAAAACGCTTCATATCGTCAAGCTCCTTATGGATTGTCTTCTCAAAATCTTGCTTTTTAATGTTCGAACGATGAATAATCCCGTGTTCCACTAAGCCTTTTTGGAAATTATCCAATCCATCCAGCATTTTTTGATTAAATCCACACAAAGGCATTTTATTTTTCCTCCAATTTAAATTGAGCAAGATAATCTCCAATGTTCTCTAGTTCAGTTCGGATAGCCTCGCCTTCCCTTTTTTTGCCTTGTGAAATTTCTGCTATGAGGTCTCTGAAATTGACTGAGACAAACTTGGCCAGCCCATCTATACCTTCCCGAGAAACAGTTCCGTTTAAAGCTAAGGGAGTACTCGTTTTTACAATTCCTTCCAAATATTCTATACTTGCATCTAAATGTTCTCTTTCAGATATGTTTTCATGCCTATATCTATCCAGAGTATTCTCGTAAGTGGATTTTACAAATGTAAGTAATCCATTTATCGCATCTTGACTGAATCCGCTTGGTGGCATTTTGTTTTTCTCCTTAATTTCCCATAAGAAAAAGACCTAATATTAATTATCTCCCCTGTACAGGAGGTATAATAACAAGGTATTTATACTCGGAAATCTAACCTTTAGTATGGTAAATGATGAAATGTTTAATCTCCTAAAGATAGGGCTCACAGAAGGAGAGGCAAAAGTCTATCTAGCTCTAAGTGAACTAGGAAGTTCTACAGTAGGCCCAATAGTCAAAAAATCAGGGGTCGCCTATTCAAACATTTACGATATTTTGAATAGATTAGCAGAAAAGGGGATAGTCAGTTTTATCATAAAAAATAAGACAAAATACTTCCAGGCAGCCTCACCCTCAAATTTGATAAATTACTTAGATAGAAGAGAAGCTCAGATAATTGAACAACGAAATTCACTAAAAAAGATTCTTCCCGAAATTGAAAAACTACAAGGAATGAAGCAAAAACAAGAAGCAGAGATATTCCTAGGTAAAAAAGGATTAAGAACTGCATATGAAAAGATGTGCAAGGGCATATCAAAAAACGATGAAATTTTATTCTTCTATATACATGATGAAAAATATGGTGAAGAATCCAATCTTTTTTACAATAGCATAGTTGATTTAGTAAAGCATGCAAAAAACAGAGGTATCTGTAATAAAGAATATAAGAATTCTTGGTTCGCAAAAAAGTCATCTCACTTAACTATGAGATTCTCAAGTATGCCTCTTCCAGGAAATATCGATATAACTTCAGACAAAGTCCTTTTGGTATCTTGGGGAGATCCTGTTTTTTCTGTTTTGATAAACTCTTTTTCTTTAGCAAATAATCTAAGAAATTATTTCAATGAAATGTGGAAGGTTGCTAAAAAATAAAATCGGTTCTTCAGTACAGCAAAATTTTTAACTGAAAAATTTTGGGTGCCAAAAATTCCTTTAAGAATTTTTTAGGACAACAACATTAGTCATTCCCCTGCGTTTTCTCTCAACTAAATTTCTGCCCTCAAGCCTGTCAACTATTCTAGAAACTTTCTGCTTGCTCATTCCTGTTTTTTCAATTAAATCAGCCTGGAATATCGTTCCTCCAGATTCCTGTATCATCTTAAAGACCTTTTTGTCCTCTACCTTCAAATCAGATAAGTCAATTTTCTTTGGTTTTATCTTTTCAGGAACTTTTCTTATAATTACTCTTTCCTCGGGCTTAGTAAATATCAATATAATTCCAATAATCACAAGTATTCCCACTATTGCCAACGCCAAAAAAGTCTGTTGAGTTATTGAATCATACATAGGACAACTCAGAGCGTGCTCTCCAGTACACGAACTTTTAACTATCTCCCTTAAGGTAGAATTAAAGAGCAAGATAATTACTATTATGACTAAAGAAATTCCTATTATTAACATGCCAACATGTTTATTTTCCATATAATAGAGAAAAAAACATCCTTTTTAATAGTATTGGATGAATGAAACTAGTCCTTTTCACAGATCTTCTCAAGTTTAGAAAGAGCTCCACTCTCTAATTTCTTCTTTTCATCATGAATTTTCTGTAATATGCCCTGATAACCAATCTGCCAATCTTCTACTTGTCTCCATGTTAATGGCTCCCAAATTTCTCTAGTTTGGTCAAAAACAAAAACCTGGTCCACCTTTCTAAAATCTCTTTCGCCTTCGTTATTTGCAATAAGTTTAATGTCAATGTCATCATCAATAAGTATTTCCAACCTATATTGCGGAATTACTTTCTTAGATTCAGACAAGAAACCTTTTTCAGTTTCAATTCTTTGAGTATAATAATTTGAAATAACTATTTTCTTATCACCATCAGAAAAATATTCTCTGCTCTCATTTACCGGAGGAGTTGCATAATTCCAAACACTAGTAAGTCTCTTTTCTTCCTTTTTACGCTCATTATTATTATGCAAGGCAGATGCTCCAATCCATAAAATACCCAATAACGCCATTGCACCAATCGTCCATTCTATTTTACTACCTTTCTCTGTGTGATACTGTTCATTTTCAGCCATTTTTCCCCCCAGAGCGTAATTTCTGTAAAACTTGTATTAGATCTTCCGCAAGTTCAGGTAATGAGAGATTTCCCTGCCTTATCTGAATTGTAGCTTGACTAAGTGCCTTTCCTACTGAATCTGCAATTTTTACTGCAATAGGATTTTCTTCAGACCTTAATGCTGAGTCAACCACTTTTTCAAGCAGATTAGATCCAGAATCATTCTTTCCAACATCTGGATGAGTTCTCTGTAAGTAGTCTAATTGCAATAAAGGCATAGCGATATCAGTAATTCTTTGATAAATTATTGCCTGTGTCAATGGATTATCTTTCTGTAATAACTGTTGTTCTAAATCTCCGATTAAACTTCTTACTGCCTGTGATGTTTCGATTTGAAGTCCTAAATACTCTTTTCTAGTCCTAATAAATTCATCTCCATTTAATCTTTCCATGGAAATCGCATGTCTCGTTTCTGCCTCTTTTTCCGATCTTATAGTATTTAACTGCTGAATCTCCAAAGCATTTTTATCTTTAAGAAACTCACTAATTAATTCTACTTGTCTTGTAGCTTGCTGTTTTATTTGTTCATTCTCAGGCATTATAATTCGTAATAATGCTGATCTGAATCTAAACCCTGACTCCTCAAAAAAGGATTTGAACTTTTCACTAGCCATGTCTTGGACTCCCTTATAATCTGCTTCCTTAAATTCATGAAGTCTCTTTTTAGATTCAATTTGAAATTCTCTTAAAGACTGAGAAGTACCTCCAATGATGAATTGACTCAAATATCCATTTTCCAAGGATCCTTGTTCTATACACCTCGTAGCATTTGAAACTTTATAAGTCAAGGAAATATTTGCAAATCCTCCTGCATCAATAGGATTCTCTCCGATTGGGAAGCCTATCCCGTGGGTAATCTCTCCAGAATACACAGAAAAAATCTCTAAGTCTCTAGCAGGTCCCGCCCAATAATCTTCCCCTTGGACTGTTTTAATGATCTTCCCATTTTTTCTTACTACTAATACAGAGTTAGCTTTTGGAGTGAATCCTCTTCCAAATAATGTTACAGGTCTTGAATAATCATAAAGATTGGAAGGGTTTCTCATGTCATATGGGCTATCTTCCCTCTTTGTCTGATTAAGAAACTCGGGAACTAAGATTGTTTGTTGAGACAGACCCCTAGTCAAGCCATCCGAATCCTCTTTTTCTTGCGGTCTTTCCCTTCTCTTTGCTTCAACTTTTTGTACTTTAGCCATTTTGTAAAACTAACTCTCCTATAGCTTCCTCTGTTTTTTCCTCAAGTTTTGAAAATGTAACTTCTTTTGATTTGACAATGGCTCTTTCATAAGCTTCATGCAAATCCTCTTCCCACGATCCTTGAGAATACAATTTAACTGCTGATATTGAATTCGCCCTAAAGACTTTCCTCTCCTTAAATGAAATTGTGATTATCTGCGGCCTTGGATGACACTCAGAATAATATTCAATTCTTATTCTTCCCTCATCTGCATACCTAAAGTGCACCACATTTTTATCGTACCAATCATTTATGTTTATTCCCAACCATGTTAAAACAGCTTCCGCCTTAGAATACACTTCTTTTCCTCTATTCTCATGAGTGAGATTTTTGCGTTCACGTTTCAATTTTTCAAAAAGAATACTCATCCGGCCCTCCTTGGAAATTTCATTTTCTTCTGAGGAAATTCTGAGCCTGCACGTCTTTCCAAAGATTCGGCATATAATACTCTAAATTGAGCCTCCCATTTTCCTGGAGAATATGTTGATACAGAAAATTGTCCTTCTCCATAAACTGAATCAAAAAGAATCTCTGGCCCATCTTTTTTTAATATTTTAAGTTCTTCTCTATTAGGAGAGTCACATCCATAGGGGTTTCTTGCGATCCTTAGGGTTTCATCTTCAAAAATAAGCCCATTTCCCAAGGTATTAACTATTGACTTAGCCCTCCGTAGCATTATTCTTTGAGCTAATTCATTTAGTCTTTCAAAATTTTGACAAGTCATTGTAAAACAGTCCCATCTATCATAAAATCTTATAGAAAAATTGCCGATATAATCTAGGTAGAAAAAAAATCAACCTAAAAGTTTATTAATTATCTAAGACAAATTCTAAGTATATGACAATAGAATCCTTATTTGGAGGAAACTCCACTAAAGAAAAGATAATAGAACTTTTATCGAAAAACTGGCCACTTAGTGCAAAAAAGATTTATAATCAACTCCAAAAAGAATATCACATTTCAATAACTTACCAAGCAACACACAAGGCTCTAAAAGAGCTTTTTGAAAGCAAGGTTCTTGAAAAGAGAAAAGAGGGCTATCTTCTAAACAAAGAATGGGCAGAAAAACTAGAGAGTTTCAGCGAAAAGATAAAGGACGAGTTAGAACAAGAAAACGAAAATAAAGAAATTAAAACAGTTCAGAAATTTACCTTCAACAATCACATAGAATTTCTAAAATTCCAGCTAGGATTTATGGAAGAGATTGTGAAAAAAGATAAAAAATTAGACATGATCTTCCACTACAGGCAAGCTCCATACCCACACGTATTATCTAACGAACAAATAGGTAGAATGAAAAAAATCATGCCTAAAGTAAAATGGACAATCATAGTGAAAAAGGATAATCCTATGGGGAGGTGGTGTGCAAAACAATGGAGACAAATGGGAGTTAATGTCATTTTTGACTCTAATATTTCTGAAGACAGAATGATGTTCCTAAACGATTATATCCTAAATGTTTACACCTCTAAAACTTCTCTAAAAGCCTGGGACGATTCTTATGATATAAAAGATGTCAATGATTTCAATGTAAATTCTACAATAGAAGACATCTCAGATCCGAAGTTCAAAACAATTGTAACAATAATGAAAGACAAAGAGCTTGCTGATATGCTGAGATAATATGAAAAATTCAAAAGATTATAGTTCTATATTCTGGATCCATATGATAGTTAATCTAATATTATACTCATCATGGATTCTATTTTCTTGGTATTGGATTCTTATTGGTGAAGTACTGCTTCAAATCCAGTATTATATATTTGGAGGATGTATTCTGACTAAAGCAGAATTCGGAAAAGAAAAAGAAGATACAAGTTGTATAGGTTATTATATGGAAAAATGGGGAATGATTAAGAAAAACACTCCAAAGATAAAATTTTTCATAAGAGATATTTCTCCTTGGATAGTTTTTATTATCGCGCTTATTTGGCAGATACTATTAAAAAATAATCCCTTGCTTTTTTAGTTACCCCATATAGTATTAGAAGTTTTTTACAAAACTTTCTTAGATTCAGAGTTCTTAACCCAGATAATGGTCAGAATTTCATAAAAGGATTATAAGAAAATTAGTCTTTATCCAAAAATATTTAAACTATAGCAATACTATAGACGCATGGAAAATATCACAACAATACAACTAAGAGAAAGCGTCAAAAAAATGCTCGAGCAATTGAAACAAAAAAAGAATGAGACTTATGAAGACGTAATTGTGAAACTCATAGATGAAATAGGGGGAGAAAGGAAACGGGTTGAACAACTAATGATTGAAGGTTATAAAGAAATGGCTGAAGAAAGCTTAAAAATAACCAAAGAGTTTGAAGCTATTGAAGATTTCAAAGATTGGGAATGGTAAATATAAAAAAAGGTGACATAATTATCGCTGATTTGGAGCCAGTGAAAGGTCATGAACAAGGAGGAATAAGGCCTTGCCTTATTATTCAGAATGATTTAGGAAATAAATTCAGTCCAACAACAATAATTTCTGCAATAACTTCCAAAAGATTTCTTAAAAAATACCCTACAAACATTGAAATATCCAAAAATGAATCCAAACTTGAAAAAGATTCTACTGTTATGCTAAATCAAATAAGAACAATAGACAAATCAAGAATAATAAAGGTGGTCTCTTCTCTGGACAAAGAGACTATGAAAGGAGTTGACCTTGCTCTTAAAAGAAGTCTTGAATTGAATTAAAAAATCAAAAAAACGATGCGCCACCCCGCCTTAAAAGATGTTGTTTGAAAATTCTTGAGGTTTAGATTTTCAATGTTTTAGAAAAACTTTGACCTAAAATGTTTTACTACTAAACAATTACTAATAAAACGATAGCTTTAAAAATATCTCCCCCTCTTATTTTTTATGCCAAAAAGAATACCTGAAGAAACAAGAGAAGAAATTAAGAGATTATACGATAGTGGGAATGGAATATCTCCAGCAGAAATAGCCAGGCAAACAGGAGTTTCGTATGGTTCTGTTTATGGAATGACAAGAGCAAGACAAAGAATTAATCCAGAGACAGGTAAGACATTTGCTTCTCAAACAGAATATGGAGATTATCTAACAAGACAAAGAATTAATCCAGAAACAGACAAGCCATTTGCCTCTAGAGGAGAATATTTAGAGTTTAGAACAAGACAAAGAATTAATCCAGAGACAGATAAGCCATTTGCCTCTAGAGGAGAATATTTAGAGTTTAGAGCAAGACAAAGGATTAATCCAGAGACAGATAAGCCATTTGCTTCTGAAAAAGAATATGAAGATTATCTAGTAAGACAAAAAGTTAATCCAGAGACAGGTAAGACATTTGCTTCTCAAACAGAATATGGAGATTATCTAACAAGACAAAGAATTAATCCAGAAACAGACAAGCCATTTGCCTCTAGAGGAGAATATTTAGAGTTTAGAGTAAGACAAAAAGTTAATCCAGAGACAGGAGAACATTTCAAGTCTTTAAGTGAAAGACAAGGTTATCTAGCAAGACAAAGGATTAATCCAGAGACAGATAAGCCATTTGCTTCTCAAAAAGAATATTTAGAGTTTAGAGCAAGACAAAGGATTAATCCAGAAACAGACAAGCCATTTGCTTCTCAAGGAGAATATGAAGGTTATAGTGCAAGACAAAGAAGTCAAAAAGTAAGAAACAGAGAATTAGGTGATTTTATAAGAAGAAGATTAAAATGGATTGGTCTAAATCAAAGTTGGTTAGCTGAAGAAATAGGTGTTTCTAGACAAGCGGTTAACTTATATGTCGCCGGTAAATCTACTCCGAGGGGTGAAAATTTAAGAAGATTATTATCTGCTCTGGATATTAAGGAATCAACTAATCTGCCAAAAAGTTTAGAAGATTTAATTGAGGAAAGATTATAATCTCTTTTTTGGTTATAAATTATAATAAATCTCAAATCAGTTATAATAGGGGTAAACTTCTTTTTTATCCAAAAACACCACTTCTAGGTCCGAATACCATAAACCAAGCGGTAACAACTGTAAGCACGAATGTCAAGAAAATAGTCCAGAAATGATCTTCCTTCTTCTTTCTTGTCTCAGAGCGCATTTCTTTGAATATCATATAATTCAATGAGAATAATATAATTGCAGAGATTAAGAAAACAATCACTGCGCTTGGTATTAAATTATCATTAAACAACATAAAAGCAGTCATAGCCCCCATAAGTCCTCCCATAAAGCCAGCCATCATTCCTTCCATGAACCCCATCACACCACAGCACTTTCCATTCCATATCCCAAGTACAATTCCAACCCCCATTCCAAAAACGCTTCCAACAAACATACCATTAGTTGAAGCTACAAAAAATCCAGCCAAAAACCCAGCAATCATTCCTGTTGTCATTCCAACCATCATCCCCGACATACATGGCATTTCCCCATAAGCCCTAACTTGTCTTATAGCAGGAACAAGGAAAGCATAGCTCAATGCAGCAAAAAACATAAAGAATCCTTGCTTAGACATGAAATCTGGTATTTCGCTAAATCTAAAGAAGTACAATATTCCCAAAATAATGAAGGATGTCAGCAATGAATAGAAAATTGTCTTGATTAACTCTCCCTCTACTCTATCCCCATGTTTCACTTCTTTCAAAAATTCCCTAAACATGTTTTCTCCTTGTTTTTTTAATATTTAAGTTCTTTGGTGAATCAAAATCATTTTGCAATCTTGGAAATTTCATCAACTGCCCTAATGAATTTCATTGCATCTTCTTCAGTATTATAAAAATAAAATGAGGCCCTAACACTTCCATTAATATTGTGTTTGTTAAACCATCCATGAACACAATGAGCTCCACCTCTTACCATAATCCCATACCCTGAATCAAGTATTTTAGCAACTTCATGAGGAGTCATTCCTTTAATATTGAAATTAAAAATTCCATTTCTCAACACTGAATCGGCAGGTCCTATAATCTCTACTTTTTTATTATCCTTCAACCCATCCGTGATTATTTTATTTAGATTATGCTCATGTTTCCCAATGTTTTTCATCCCAATCTTCCTCAAATATCTGCATGCTTCTCCAAAACCAATTATTCCAGAATAATTCTGCAATCCTGCCTCAAATCTATGGGGAATATCTTCAGGAACAAAATCCTCAAAACTAGAATCTTTTATTGTTTCTCCTCCAACAATAAACATCTTGAGTTTCTCAAGCTCCGAAAACTTGCCGTATAATGCTCCTGTCCCAGAAGGTCCACACATTTTATGTCCAGAAAAAGCAAGAAAATCGCAATCAATTTTCCCAACATCAATCTCTATGTGCGGAACACTCTGACAAGCATCTATCATAACCTTGACTCCTTTTTCATGAGAGAATTTTGCTATTTCATTAATAGGATTTTCAACCCCATCAAGATTACTTATATGTACAATAGAAACAAATTTTGTTTTTTCATTAAAACAATTTTTAAAATTCTTCATGTTAAAAGTATTATCCAAATTTGATTCGCAAACTACAACTTTTATTCCATTTTCCTCTGCAAGTTTAATCCAGGGAATTAGATTAGAACTGTGTTCTTTATCTGTGATTATAACCTCATCTCCCTTTTTCCAACTCAATCCACTGATAACTAGGTTTATTGCTTCAGTAGCATTTCTTGTAAATACAATTTCCTTTTCCTTAGCAGAAATAAATCTAGCAATTTCTCTCCTAGCACTAGAAATTTCTTCATCTAATCTCCTTCCAAATTTATGAGAACTTCTTCCAGCACACGCAGTGTAATAATAATAATATTCATTCATTTTATCAATTACACATTTTGGCTTTAGAGAGATGCATGCAGAATCAAGATATATGGTCTTAGGATTATTTTCAAGAATAGGAAAATCTTTCTTTATTTTTTCAGCATTAAAACCAAAGATCATGATACTCCCTCAGAATAATTAGAAATTTTGTCTTCCCCAGAATTTGACTTCAACCCGTTTTCCACACTACTTATCACACAAAACCCATTAGAATTTTCACCATTGCAATTTCTATACATAACATAATTATATATTCCTACAGCAGAAAAATAGAAAGAAAGAATAGTTATGATAAGAATTACCATTATAATAATTTTATAATTTCTGTAAAATCCCCTTCCTAAGACTGGAGAGATTTTCATAAGCCTTCCAGTTATATCGCTTTTAATTCTCTCATCAAATCCGCTTCTGCACTTCCTAAATGTCACATTTCTGAATAAGCAATCAAAACTTTCAACAGCAAGTTTTCTATATCTGACACTAAATATTCCCATGACAGCCAAAAATGGCAATGCAATCCAACATAATACCATGTTAATATCATAGATATTATCTATATAACCACTTTTGTGAAACTAGTTTCATAAGGTTTATTAAGAATAGAAAAATAAGATTATTATGGATAACAAATATGTGGGTTATATACTCCTTGGAGTTTCCGCATTGATTATTCTATACATATTTATATTTCAATCAATGATAAATGAGATTGATGAAGGTAGCTGTTCAATTGAAACCTGCCCATATCATGCATCATTTAACAAACTTTTATACTTGTCTCTTAGCATTGTTGGAATATTAATAATCGTAGGATTGGTCTTAGTATTATCAAAACCTAAAGAAAGAATAGTAATTAAAAAAATTATGCAAAGACCTCATAAAATAAAGCTAGATACCTCATTTCTAAAACCCGAAGAAAAACACGTCCTGAATATAGTATTGGAGAACAAAGCAATATTCCAGGCTGATTTGATTGAGAAAACAGGATTCGGAAAGGCCAAAATTACTCGCATTCTAGACAGGCTTGAAGGTCACAATTTTATAGAGAGAAAACGCAGAGGCATGACAAATGTTGTTGTTCTGAAACAATAATATGAAAAAAATATCTCAATTATTTGTAGCATGGTGTTTAGCAAAATCAGAAAAAACAGATGAAAGTTCGTATGGTAAAATTAAAAGAAAACTTTTCTCAAATGTTTCTGGCAAAATCTTAGAAATAGGTCCGGGGACAGGGATAAATCTCAAATATTATCCAAAAAACATAAAGTGGATTGGGATAGAACCTAATAATGAAATGATAAAATATCTTAAGGAGAAAGCCAAAAAGTTAAAGATAGATTACAAGATAATAAGAACTAACGCAGAAAAAATTCCTATAAAAAATAATTCTATTGATTTTGTAATTTCTACACTCGTCTTATGTTCCGTAGATAATCAAGAAAAAGTTCTGAGTGAAATAAAGAGAGTGCTAAAAAAGAATGGTAAATTTCTATTTATAGAACATGTTGCAGATAAAAAAGAAACATTCAGAAGACAAATACAAAACCTTGCACCCAAAACACCTTGGAAATTTTTTTCAGATAATTGCAGGCCAAACAGAGAAACCTGGAAATCAATAAATAATTTAGGGTTCAAAAAAGTCCAAATTGAACACTTCAACCTTAAAGGAGTCAACCCACTAATATTTATTTTCAAGCCACATATAATCGGTGTTGCTCAAAAATAATAATGCTTAAATACCATTTAGTCTAAGAATAGAAATGTTATCTGTTAGCAGAGCAGCTATATCAATTCTTTTAGGGCAATCATATGGAGGCTCAAGACCAGAAGATAGACCCGCCGACCCATACCTAGATCCGAGTCCCAATCCACTATTTGGAAAAAGGATTGTCCAACCACCATTAAGGCCAATAATAGATGAGAGAACAGGGCATGTAATGTATGTAAGAACTCCTACAATAAATACATGTTCTTCTGATGAAAATAAAGGAGATCAAGACTAATGTTTCTTACACTAAATCAATTGATAAGAACACTTCAGTTTGATGGATCTGTCAGGCAACCTCATGACAATGATAGACAAAATTACTGGTCTGGAGATTATCCAGAAGTCTCTAGTTCAGATCGCGAAGAAATAACAGCCCCACCTCTAGTTCGTAAGGTTGATTCAAAGGGATACATGACATATCATCAAAATCCAACCTCTTCAGATGAAAATCACTGATTTAAAGAAACACGGCCTTGGCTTCACTCAAATTTTCTGGGGAAATGGAAAGGGAAAAAGTACCAGCTCTTTCGGGACAGCTCTAAGAGCCTGTGGAAATGGCTATCGAGTGCACATGGTTCAATTTATGAAGAATGGAGCAGATTCTTTAGAAGAGCAAATTCCCGGAGAAATAAAGGCCCTTGAAGAATTTGATAACTTTTCCTATAAAAGATTTGGGACAGACGGGTGGATTATTAAAAAACCAACTGAAAATCAGATAAAGGCAACTCAAGATGCACTTACATATGTAAAACAATCCCTTCAAAATCCAAATTATGATATAATAATTGCAGATGAAATCCTTTATGCAATTCAGCTTGGTCTTCTTTCAGAAGATGAAATTATTTCTCTCATTGAAAATAAGCCAGAAGGCAAAGAGCTTATTCTTACAGGTTCTCACGTTCCCTATCCAAGGATTTTTGAAAAAGCAGAGCTAGTGACTGAGATTAAAAAAATAAAACATCCCTATGATTCTGGTTTCATAGCCAGAAAGGGAATAGAATACTAAAAATTAATTCTTTTAGATACATTTAAGCTTCAAGGATACACTCCATAGCTAAAGCAAAACAGCCCTGGATACAACCATTAAGTGTAGTCGAATTACTCCAACCACACGCAGTTTGCTTAGCTTCGCATTTATTTACACATTCAGTAAAACAACCTGAACAGGTGCCTCCATTGTCTACACAGTCATTGAAAGTATCATTGGCTACAACAAAAGGGTCACATGAGTCTGGGTCTAACTGTGCCACAGACTGATCAGCCAATAAAATAACTCCGACAACAAGAACTGCAAAAAGCAACCCTGTAGACATTATCCATTTATTCATTATTTATCACCTCCTTTAAACTAATAAATAAAAATGTAAATTGGGGTTTTTATAGATTTCCCCAATATAATCCAATAATTAAGCAGCCTTTCTTTTATTTTTTTCAGTGCCCAGTAGAACCCTTTCTATTGCAGAACCTGCATGTAAGATAAGGTCCCATCCCCAAAATTTAGTATAATATCCCTGAGATTCTCCCAAAAACAATGTAGCATAAATAAATATCACAATGGCTAACTCAAATTCTATAGGGATATCTATTTTGAAACTCTTTTCGAACAAGAATGGCAAAAATGTAAGTGATAATGTGATAGATGCCACAAAGACGACAAGCCAATTTTGGTTTACAACTCCTGCAACCATTGCAATAAGGAGAGTTGCCCTTATCACAGATAAAAGAAGAATATGTACATTCTCTTTATTATCAACACTCTTTGGAAAAAATTTCATTTCAACTTTTCTGTTATTTAATACAAGAAACCAGGATTTATAAGGATTTCAATTCATTTTTGATTTCCCACTTCAATAATCTATAATCCTTAATCTCTTAGACTATCTTGTCTATATGTCCCAATACTTTTTTACAAATAAATCAAAAAGTGGACCCGCCGGGAATCGAACCCGAACCTTCCGACTGCCAGCCGGAAATTCTACCGTTAAACCACAGGCCCTAACCAATATCAGAATTAAGCCTTTAAAATCATTTAGAATCTGTATGAAGTGCATTAAAAATCAATAAGATACTATTCGCAGATTTCTTTTTTAGGTACCTTTTCAGTTGTGTATACGCATGTCAGAATCTTATTTGCATTACCTTCTTCCCCAGAGCTCTGGAAATTGAAAACAAACTGAAATTTTTTCTTATTTTCATTAGTTATCATAATTTCCTGAAAATCATAACTAAGAGAATCAACTATTTGATATCCTTCTTCAACCACATGCATGCCAATGCCAAAATATCCATCTACTTCCGAATCAAGGTTATAAGCATCTAAATCACAATATATGTTTTTATCAACACATACTCCATTTTGTTCATCATTACATTCAGAGATATATGTAAAATTCTGAATTGAATAAGATATTTGGCTCTCACGACAATTCTCAGAACTCCCAGAATCACTTCCACTATTTCCTCCACCACCACCTCCAGAGCTTCCTCCACCATTGCCTCCAGAACCTCCATCACTACTGCCTCCCGAATCAGCCATACTTCCTAAATCATTTTCAGAATCTTTTATTATATTTCCTGAAATTATAGAATTTTCATCTCCCTCTCCTCCAAAATCTTCTGGATTAGACGGACTTTCATCCGCAATCATTAAATATCCCAAGGCCAATCCTAAAATCATAATAATAATCGCTATTAATATCACCTTGATTTTCATATAGAAATTTAGGCATAAGTTTTTTATAAATCTTACTTGTTAAGAATATCTTCTGAAGGATCAGCCCCATCTGAATATATTATGAATTTCATCTTATCTTTCATCTTCAATATTTTCTCGCTTATTTTCCATGCTTCTTTTACCTCATCATCCCTAGCAAATAAGGCCTTATTTCCTTTGATTGCTTCCTCAAGCAAGACAGAATATTCGTCAATGCTATTTGGACCAAATTCCATTTCCCTAGAAAATTCAAAATTAACAAGTTTTGCATTTTCATCTTTTACAGGGTTTCTAGAATTCATAGATATAGAAACATTCTGCTTAGGATAAATATTGATAATGATTTTGTTATTTCCAAGACCCTCATAACCCTTTCCTAAGTTAGCATGATATGGCTTAAAATTTATTCTAATTTGCCCAAATCGTCTCCTAAGTTTTTTCCCAGTACGCAGAACTAATTTTACACCATCCCATCTTTTATTCTTACAATTCAATTCTACCTTAGCATATGTTTCAGTCTTCTTTTCTTTCAACCCCTCTTTCTTTATTTCAGAAGTGTAAGACTTATATTGTCCAATCAAATGATTCCTTGCTGAAGAAACCTCTAGTCCCTTAAGGACATTTATCTTAGCATCATGAATACTCTTAGGGCTTAAATCATCTGGCCTATCCATCAAAATTAAAGATAAAACTTGGAGCAGATGATTTTGTATCATGTCCCTTATAGCTCCAGCATCATTATAATAATTGATCCTATTTCCTACTCCTACCTCCTCATTTACTATAACTTGAATACTTTCTACAAACTCCCTATTTAATGTAGAATAAAGTATTGGATTAGTAAAAAAAAGAACATTAAGATTTTTTACAGTCTCTTTCGCAAGATAATGGTCTATCCTATACACTTCTTCTTCTGAAAAAGTATTATGAATTTTTTTATCCAATAGATTAGAGGACTTAAGATTATTACCAAATGGTTTCTCAAATATAATCCTTGTATATCCATTATGTGCTTTATTTAGATTGTATCTTTTCAGATTAGAGACAATTCTTGGAAAAAATTTGAATCCTGTAGAAAGATAATATATCCTATTGCACCCTCTTGTTTCACAATTTGACATCATTCCTTTAAGTCTCTTAAAACATTCAGGATTTGAAAAGTCTCCCTCAAGATACTTCACATTGAGCTTGCCTACAAGCTTCCTTTCGTTCTTGTTCCTAATAGATTTAACAAGGAACTTCTTATATTGCTTGTCAGAGAATGATTTTCTGGATATCCCAATAAGAGTAGAACTTTTGCTTAAGACTCCCCTATCTACAAGATTCGCAAATGCAGGAACCAACTTTTTTCTAGTAAGGTCTCCAGTTCCACCAAAAAGAACGAAAGTGACAACCTTTTTTTTATCGTCGTCCATAATTTTAAATAACCATCCTGACTTATAAACCTAACTTAAAGATGGTTGATAAAAAAGAACTTGTTATTATCGCAGATATATTAAGAAGAGATTCTATAGTTTCAACAACGATTGCAGGCTCTGGCCATCCAACTTCTTGTCTCTCATGTGCAGAAATATTATCTGTCTTGTTCTTTGACGAGATGTCTTATGATGTGAAAAACGCATTAAATCCAGACAATGACGAATTCATTCTAAGCAAAGGTCATGCAGCCCCAATTTTATACTCTGCTCTTTTTAGATCAGGGTGCATAGATTATGGCTTAAGTTCTCTAAGAAAATTAAACAGTCCCCTTCAAGGACATCCGATGCCATCTTCATTAAAATGGATTAAGGTTGCAACTGGTTCATTAGGACAGGGGCTCTCTGCTGGAATAGGTATGGCCTTAGCATCTAAAATGCGAAACTCTTCTTCTAGAACATATGTCCTTTTAGGAGATAGCGAATTGGCAGAAGGTTCTAACTATGAGGCACTCCAATTAGCTTCAAAATATAATTTAAACAACCTTTGTGCAATTGTAGACATTAATCGTTTAGGTCAAAGGGGAGAAACAATGGTTGGACATAACATAGACACTTATAAAAAAAGGTTTTTATCATTTGGTTGGAATACCATTTCTATAGATGGGCATAGCATACCTCAGATATATAATACATTTTCAAAAGCAAGAATTTCAAAAAAGCCAACAATAATACTTGCAAAAACTTACAAGGGAAAGGGAGTTTCATTTCTTGAAAATAAAGAGAATTGGCACGGAAAAGTCTTAAATCAAAAAGAAATGGACTCTGCATTAAAAGAAATACCTGATGAAAATATGCCCAAGGTAAAAATAAAGAGACCACAATCAAAAAAGACAAATCCAATCAAGTTTACACATATTTTTCCAAACTATTTAATGGATGAACAAATATCCACACGTGAAGCATATGGCATTGCCTTAGCAAAATTGACAGAAAAAAACCCTCAAGTAATCGCACTAGATTCAGAAGTATCAAATTCAACAATGTCCGAAAAAGTAAAGGAAAAAACTCCAGAGCAATTCATAGAGACTTATATTGCAGAACAAAATATGATATCTATAGCTTTAGGGCTTAGCAAAAAAGGTTTTGTACCCTTTGCTTCCACATTCTCTGCATTTCTCTCAAGAGCCCATGACCAAATAAGAATGTCTGCACTTTCATTGGGAAATTTCACAATATGTGGCTCCCATTCTGGAGTTTCAATAGGGCAAGATGGAGCTTCTCAAATGGGTCTTGAAGACATAGCGTTATTCAGAAGCATACCTAATTCAACAATTTTCTACCCCTCAGATGCTGTTTCAACAGAAAAGCTAGTCTCTCTTTCTGCAACTCTTCCAAATATAAAATACATTAGGACGACAAGACAAAAAACTAAAATCTTATATCAAAATGATGAAAAGTTTCTTCCAGGTGAATTCAAGACTCTAAAAAGTTCTACAAAAGACAGAGTTGTTTTGATAGGTGCAGGAATAACCTTGCATGAATGCCTCAAAGCACACGATGAACTAAAAAAGCAAAACATCCACACCTCCGTAATTGATTTGTATTGCATAAAACCATTTAACTCAAAAAAACTAATAGATTTTGCAAAAAAACATGGAAATAAACTGATAATAGTAGAAGACCATTACAAGGCAGGAGGAATAGGTGAAATGATCTCTTCGGCCCTTGTAAATTCGGGGATAAGGATAAAGTCCCTTCACGTTTCTGGAATACCTCATTCAGGTCAGCCTTCTGAACTTCTCCATATGCACAAAATTGACTCCAGAGGAATTATAGAAGAAGTCAGGAGCTTCAATTGATATTAACTTTAGATATTGGGGGAACACACATTAGGATTGCAATAATTTCAAACGGAAAGATAAAAGATAAAAGACAAATTCCTACCCCGAAAAAGAAATCCGAAATAATCTCATCTATTGAAAATCTCATCTCTTCTTATGATCTGTCAAAAATAGAAAATATATCATTGGGAGTTCCAGGCACAATAAAAAATAACAAGATAATTGGGGCTAATAATACAGATATAAATGGATTGGATTTTAAAAAAATCCTCCAAAAAAAGTTCGGGCTCCCAATATTCATAGACAATGATGCAAATTGCGCAGCCCTTGGAGAAATTCATTATGGTCATGGTAAAAAATATAGGAATTTTATTATGTTAACTCTCGGCACAGGTATAGGTGGAGCAATAATAATCTCAAGAAAGATCTTCAGGGGAAATTCATCTGCAGGAGAATTCTGCAATATGCTTATAGATAAAAAAAGATTTGAAGAGTCTGTTTCAGCTAGTACGCTTCGAAAAATAGCAAAAAATTCAGGTATGAAAAATGCATATACAAAAATTGGAGAAAAACTTGGAATAGGAATTCTTAACCTCACTTATGTCTTAGACCCCGAAATAGTGATTCTTGGGGGAGGAATTTCAAACGCAAAAGATATCTATCCTCCAATACAAAAGATAATGAAAGAGAAAGATATACTAAAACGGAACATCCATGTGATAAAGGCAAAATTAGGAAATAATGCGGGTCTGATTGGTGCATCTCTTTTAAAAAATGAAGAACATAATAAAAGAAAACGCTGATAATTTAGGAGCTATATCTGCTAAGGCTATAGCAGAGGAAATATCTTCTGTGCTTAACAGAAAAAATAATGTAATGATGGGCATTTCGGGAGGAAATTCTGTAAAAGAGATATTTTCCCACCTTAGAGAAGAGAACATTTCATGGGAAAAAGTCAACATTTTTTTCATTGATGAAAGATTCGTTCCTCTGGATAGCGATGAAAGCAACTACAAACAAGCTCTTGATTACTTTCCAAACTCTTCCCTCATCCCAATAACATATACTAACTTGAATGACTCTGCTATAGATTACACATCTAAGTTTTACAATAAAGGAGAAAAATTCGATATAATAATTCTTGGAGCTG
>PFDB01000007.1 GCA_002763075.1 Candidatus Pacearchaeota archaeon CG10_big_fil_rev_8_21_14_0_10_34_76
GCAATAGATTATGTGAGAAATCAGGATGTGCATCACTCGTAGAAGCCTTGCCCTTTAGGGCAAGGAGTAGTCACATTAAATCATAAAAAGATTTATAAAACTCCCCTCATAACTTATAACATGGTAGCCGGTTTAATTTGGGGATTAATTATCATAGCGATTCTAGCTGTTCTAGTTTTCATAATATATTATAATAGATTTGCTGTTTTATCAAACAGGATAGCTAATTCTCTCTCACAGATTGACGTCCAGCTTAGAAAGCGTGCTGATTTAGTCCCTAATCTGATTAATTCTGTTAAGGGATATGCAAAGCACGAAAAAGGCATAATGACAGAGGTCACAAAAGCCCGTACAGCTCTTCTTAAGGCACCTAATATAGAGGCAAAGATGAAAGCGGGAGCAGAATTACAAAATGCATTAAGGTCTGTATTTGCAATCGCCGAGAACTATCCTCAACTCCGAGCTAATGAAAACTTCTTGCATCTTCAGCAGGAACTTGCGGCAATAGAAGATAAAATAGCATACGCAAGACAACATTATAACGATTCAATACTGACATACAATAATTTGTGTACTACATTCCCAGGATCAGCATTTGCGGGAATGTATGGTAGAAGCCAGAAAGAATTCCTTCAAATCCCTGCAGAGGCCAAGACAGTTCCAAAAGTGGATTTTTAATACATACATGAAACTCGATAAAATCTTTACTTCAGACATAAAAAATCTTATTGCAGCAGGGATAGTCGCAGCAGTTCTAATCTTCTTTGTAGCCTTAATGACTGGAGCCAATGATGATGAAAGATCTATATCTGCACAAGGGACATCTGCATTGAGAGAAAGTTCAGATTTAGTTACAATGACTATAGGAATAGAGACTCAAGCATTAAACGCAAGAGATGCAGAACAAAATAACAAAGAAATCTCTGAAAAACTATATTCCTCTCTTCAAATATTAGGGCTTGATTCTACAGAATATAAGACAGAGTCTTATACAATCTATCCAAATAAAGATTGGGCTCGTTCAGGAAAGATAACAGATTACACAGTAATTCATACCATTAGAATTGAGACAGATAAAATAGAAAGAGCAGGAGAAATATTAGATTCAGTTTCATCTGCTGGAGCAAACTCAATATATGGGGTTTCCTTTGGGCTTAAAGAAGAGACGAGACAGAAAGCACAGGCAGAAGCCCTTAAACAGGCAACTTCTCTCGCAAGGCAAAAAGCAGAGGCGATGGCTTCAGGCCTTGGAAAATCTCTCGGAAGAGTCAAGACAGTATCAGACTCTACAGTTGATTATTATCCTTATATAGAAAGGAGTTATGCAGGCACCTTAGATGGCGTTGGAGAAGACTCTGCAATAACTACAGAGCCAGGAACAGTTGAAGTTACAGCATCAGTTTCAGTTGTTTACGGGATTAGATGAGCTTATTAAAGTCTTTCTTCCCTGTCTTGCAAATGCTTTCTTTCTACAAAACTCCTTAAATTCTGCAAGACAAGATTCAGAGCAACAGCCGTTCATCTTTTTCTCGCAAGATACGCACATCACTACCAGCTTGTCACATTCAGCACTTTTGCAGTTCCTATATAAGTCACAATTACCCTCACATAATTCACAATTAACTATATTCTTTTTCTCGTTATTATAATCTGCTATGAGTCTTTTATCAAAAACAAAACACTTTCCCTCCCATTTAGTATCTGGAAATACCTTGCAGAAATTTATTATCCCATCTTCTAATTGATAGACCTCTTCAATACCAATTTCTTTCATATATGCAGTTGCCTTTTCGCATCTTATTCCTCCAGTGCAATAGCTCACAACTTTTTTTCCAAATAGATTGTCTTTGATTTTATCAAGCTCTTCTGGAAATTGTCTGAATGTCTTTATCTGAAGGGTCATCGCATTCTTGAATTTTCCCACTTTCCATTCATAATCGTTCCTTGCGTCCAAGATAATAAAATCCTCACCAGATTCATACATTTTCAAAAGCTCTTCAGGAGATATATATTGAGCTTTTTTCCCCATATCTACTCTTCTCTTCATCGCTATTATTTCATCTTTTACAAGAACTTTCATTTTCGTAAATGGCGTGGATTTCCCAATATCTTCCTTGAAAGAGATATCAAAAAATTTCTTATCTTTTCTCATCATATCCTTATAATCATCGACTTGCTTCTTTGTACCCCCCACACTTCCATTGATGCCCTCTTTTGCAATTATTATCCTTCCAAGTAATCCAACTCTCTTGCAAAAATCCATATGTTCTCCCGCAAATTTCTCAGGATTTTTAATATCCACAAATTTGTAAAAAAGCAGAGTATGTTTATTTTCAATTTCTTCCATATATTGATTTCTATAACTAAACTTATAAATCTAAGCACATAGATTATATCAAACAACATGAAAACTGATCTGACTGTAGCTGGATACATATTTCATAATGATCATCTTCTTTTCATACATCATTCTAAATTGGATCTTTGGCTTCCGCCAGGAGGACATATAGATAAAGATGAAATCCCTGACGATGCTGTTAAAAGAGAGATTAGAGAGGAAACAGGATTGAAAGTTAGAGTCTTAAGTGCATTACCCTTAAGTATTTCAGATAAGCTAATAGGAGTAAAGAGAACCACAGCAATACCTTTCTATACTAATGTTCACTCTGTAGGAGATCACGATCATTATGGTGCATGTTATATCTGCGAATCAGATACAGATAAAGTAATTCGAAATGATGAGACAAAAGACCATAAATGGATGGCTCTTGATGAAGTCAAGACCGACATTTCGCTAAGAGAAGACATCAAAGCAATAGCCCTCTCGGCATTCAACTGCTACAGCCAGATAAAATCAAGAATAGAATCTTCTACCAAGATTTAAATAAATACTTTCTCACATATATTCATGGCACAGAGATTATCATTTGAAGATGAGATAAGAAAAAATAAGATAAAATCAGTTCTCTTAATATCTGCAATTTTCACATTTTTTCTCGTTTTAGGATTTGTAATATCTGCAATTCTTGATCCTAGTTATTTTTTCATAATAATGGTCTTCTCAATAATTTTTTCCATTGGGTATATCATATTTGGATATTACAACTCAGACAAGATTGCAATTGCATCTGCAAGAGCAAAACCTGCTTCAAACACAGCACATCGTGAATTTTTCCATGCCGCCGAAAATATGTCTCTCGCTTCAGGTCTTCCAATGCCTCGCCTCTATGTAATGGAATCTTCTGGGATAAATGCATTTGCATCTGGCCGTGATCCAAGACATGCAGTTATATGTGTCACAACTGGCGCTCTTAAAAATCTAAATAAACACGAGTTAGAGGGTGTTATTGCTCACGAGATGTCTCACATAGCAAATTACGATATTCGCTTCATGACTCTAACAGCAGTATTAGTGGGAATGATTTCAATAATTGCAGAACTTTTCCTTAGAAGTTTATGGTTTTCAAATATGGGGGACAGCAGGGGACGCGATGGAAGGGTCCAGATAGTCTTAATCTTAATAGGAGTAATGTTCGCAATCCTCGCTCCATTGGTGGCAAATCTTGTTTCATTAGCCATATCAAGAAAGAGAGAATACACTGCAGACGCTACAGGTGTTAAGCTCACAAGGTATCCTTCTGGATTGGCAAACGCTCTTCGCAAGATAAAAAGTGAGCATCCCCCTGCAAAAGAAGTCAGGCACATCACATCAAAAGCTCTCGCTCCTCTTTTTATCTCAGACCCATTCAAAAGAAAAATATCTGGTTTATTCGCAACTCACCCAGATATAAATGAGCGTATAAAAAGATTAGATGCTATGTAATAGAACAGCTAAAAGTATAAAAGTATCAAACCTACATTTTAATTATGGGCTTAGAGAAAATAACTCATCCAGAAATCCATGAAAAAGGATGGGGAAGAGAACTATGGATTGCAAACTCCCAGCTATACTGTGGAAAAATTCTCGAAGTCAGAAAGGATAAAAAATGCAGTATTCACTATCATAAATTAAAAGACGAAACATTTTATATTTTAGATGGCAAAATCTTGATAGAACTCTACCCTGATGGATACCCTGGAAATCTAGATACTCTTGTAATGAATCCAGGAGACACGATTCATATTCCACAACATCTGCCACATAGATTCACAGGTATAGAAGATAGTAGAATCCTTGAGATATCTACACAGCATTTTGAAGAAGATAGCTATCGTCTCTTAAGAGGAGACTGAGACATTATTTCTGGATAAGACAGGGAGATCGAGACATGATAAAATATATAAACTCATTAAACATAAATATCATATGGAAATGCAAATAAATAAGTTTGTTTCTAAGAACTATAAGACTATTTGCAAAACTAAGATTAATTAATCCCATCAGATAATTTTCTGGGATTATTTGAAGATGGGACACATATCAAATTCTACTGCTGTGAAGTCAATGCCTCTCTCTTTAGAAAGACAGGCCTGTGTAAGGGCAATAAGACGAGCAAATATTTCATCCGAATTAAAAAAAGAAGCAGACGCATTCATACGTAGGAATACACTTCCAGATTGTGGACTTGTTCCTCCAAACTGTCTGAAAGCTCATTTGATAAATAGCGCAAAGAAATTAGGATATCATTCATCAAAAATAAAAATGTTGAAACAACTCTTCAAGTCCAAAATCGGATATGATGGATATTATCTGGATGCAGGAAAGCTAAAAAGAATTTAAAATTTCTTATCAAAACCATCTAAAAATTTATCATGTTGAGAACGATTTAGTATATCTTTAATTTTCCAAAGATTCTTGTCTTTAACAGCCTCCATCTTAAATTCTCTGCTAAGTCTGCTATGAATGTTATCTGCAAGAAGAATTTCTCCCTTTGATTCACATGAAATCTTTTTAGAGGTAGAGACCAATGCCCCTAATGAGGTAACTTGCATTTTCCCTCCATGGTTTTCAACAATTGCATGGCCATTGTTTATTCCTATTCCAAAAGATATTTTATCTCTCGATGTCTTATTAAAATTATTAAGGAGGACTTCCATTTCATTAGCTATTTTAACAGCAATATTTTCAGTTTGAGAGCTTCTAATTAGACTCTTAGTGAAGACAATTAGCTTATATTCTCCATCTGCATAAACTTTTGCACCCTCACTTCTTGCAAGTAAGAGAATTTTTTCAATAATTAAATCTACCTTTTTATCACTCTTTTCAATTCTTAACGCAACGACTGTGGCCTCTTCTTTATTCCCTCCAACATATACGCTATTATCTTTCCTAACATTATTTACTGGGGAAGCAATCACAACTCCAGGCTTCCTTCTCTTAACTTTTTGAAATACGCTACCAATATTTATCTTTTTCTTATAAGCTCCAATTCCTAAAGCAATCCCTCCTACAATCACTACAAGAAGTCCCAAAAGCCAGAAATTCAATAACCCCCCTTCTCTAAGCTCTCCAACACCTACAGCTTTTCCAGTGAGAGTCACACCACTAAAGCTCAATTCATTCTGCCCCTCATTAACTATAACAGAATAATCATTGTTTGGTGCAGAGAGTCTAAAATATTTTGTCTCACCTATTTTAAGATCAATATCTCTTACCACCTTAGAATCTCCAATTATTATTTCTATAGGATTAGAATACCTAACATTTCCAATATTCATGACAGCAAGAGTACTATTCATCATGTTGAAATTGATTTCCTTTCTCTCTTCAACAAATATCAATTTTTGTGATGTAAATCCTTCCAATATTGCTTCAATTTTCCAATATCCTGGAGTCATATTAGATTCAGTTTTAAATTCAGATTCTTCAAGAGTGGTCTGCACTTTCTCTTGTATTATGTTATCTGCAGGCCCATAAACTCTTACCGCAACCTGTCTTTCAATTTCCTTGCCTGCCTGGTCATATGCATTAACTGTATAAAATATATTGTCTGTTCCAGGTACAATACTTTGAGACCTAACATTTATAGAAATTTCTTTCAACATTTCTCTTACAGAAAATTCCCTTTTTAGAATTCCTTCATTTATTATCTTCCCAAAATTATCCTTCTGATATGCCCTTATCAACACATTATGATCTCCAGAAGAAATGGATGGAGGCAGAATGATAGCAAAATCAAAAACTCCCTCTAAAAAAGGCTTAGTGATGAATATGTCTGAAGAATTAATTGAAGCCTCAATAAAGCCGTAACCTGGATTTCCGTTCTCAAACATAGCATTTCCCCGTATTGATATTTGCTCTCCCGCGTTGTATGTTGGTTTGTCCAAAGACGCTTCAATATTAATTAGTTTAGAAACTTTGAATTTTTGACTTCTCGAACTATCATTCCCATAAATACCTTCAAGAAAACATTCTCCCTGCATATCTCCTATTATTTGATGTATAAGAGAAATCTGTATGTTCAAGCTTCTTGAATCTCCAGCATTTAGGTTATATGGACTTCTAAACACCTGTTCGCTATTATTTTGGCATAATATATTGACTTCAAAGAAGTCGTTTGTATCAGATAATGGCTGTAAGGTGACATCAATATTAAGCACATCTCCAGCATTGTATACGGGGTTAATCTGGTTGAAAAGAACTTCTGAAGATACAAAGGGGATTGTCACAAGACTAATGAATAATGCAAGCAATATTGCTCCTCTTTTCATAATAAAACAAAATGAAGTTTCGTATATAAATCTTATTAGTTTTAACTATTATCAACTTTTATAAATCCGCATTGGTTATTAATTAAATGAAAAAAGGTGCAACAATCACTCCATGGGAAGTTTCAGGAGATATTGATTATAATAGACTCATAAAAGAGTTCGGAATAAAACCAATGTTGTCTCTTCCAGAGAAATTTAATAAAAATGTTCTTTTCCGCAGGGGAATAGTTTTTGCCCAAAGAGATTTTGAAAGAATTCTCCAGACCATCCAATCTAAGAAGAGTTTTGTGATGATGACAGGCCTCATGCCTTCAGGAAAATTCCACCTGGGCCATATGATGCTTGCCCAACAGATGATATTCTATCAAAGTCTAGGAGCAAAGATATATATTGCAGTGGCTGATCTCGAGGCGTACAATGCAAGAGACAAAAACCTCAAGGAGCTAAGGGAGACAGCCATTGACCAGTATATACTCAATTATATAGCTCTCGGACTAAATCCAAAGAATTGCGAGATATATTTCCAAAGCGCTCGCTCACAGGACGCAAAGAAATCAAACTCCTATTACAGGCTTACATCTAATTTCTCTCGTTATGCTACTTTCAATGAGTTCAAGGCAGTATATGGAGAAATATCTCCTGGAAAAATGAATGCTTCTCTCTTACAGGCAGCAGATATGTATCATCCTCAATTGCCAGAATTCGAGGGACAGACTCCAACATTCATCCCAGTCGGAGTAGACCAAGATCCCCACATAAGAATAGCTAGAGATATGGCCAACAGGTATAAGGGCCAGAAGTTCATTCCTATTTCATCTACTTATCATTTATTCCTTCCAAGCCTTAAAGGAACTGGAAAGATGTCAAGCAGTGATGAAAATTCATTCATAGCAATGACAGATTCTCCTTCAGAAGTAAAGACAAAAATAAACAAATATGCTTTCTCAGGAGGAAAAGATACTCTTGAAGAGCATCGTAAACATGGTGGAAATCCAGATGTAGACATATCATTCCAATACCTAAGGTTTTTTTTCGAGCCAAATGATAAAAAACTCTCCCAAATAGAAAACGACTACCGCTCAGGAAAAATGACTACGGGAGAACTAAAATCATACACTATAGAGAAAATAAATGCTTTTCTTAAAGATCACCAGGCCAAAAAAGTCAAGGCCAAATCACAACTAAAAAAATTTATTTAGAGATTTTAATGTCTTTAATTATTTCTCTGAACTTACTTTTCTCTCTTAATATTTCAATATCTGTTATAATTCCTCTTAAGTCTGTTACTTGTTGTCCAAAAACCAATAGATTGTTTACATTCTCTCCTAAAAATACTGCCATATGAGTATATGTTGATATTCTGCCTCTTTTATCTCTCTGAACTCCGTTTAATTCACTATCTGGATAATAAAGGCCAATTAAATCTCCAGGGGTAAGAATTTTATTCTTAAATTTAGATCTAAGATCTCTTAATCCTTCAATTGGAATACTTTCATATTCATATCTAAAATTCCATGCAGAGTTTGGCTCATAATTTCTCCCAAATAAGTTATTAGCAACTCTCCTCGCATATCCTGCACACCAACCTTTAGGCACTCCGCCTTCATCAACAGGGCCTAATTTGTATATTGGAAATCTAATGTTATCTCCATCGGAATTCTCAAATTCTATCCATCTTTCCACATGAGGGTTCATTAATCTTTCTTAACTTTCCTTTCATTCAAGTAATTATCTATTCCTTCAGCTATCCCCTCAGCTATCACATCAGAATTTTCAACCATATATCTTCTATCTCTCTCATTTGTTATAAAACCCATCTCTACAAGAATTGCAGGCATATCTGTCTCTCTTAAAACTTTAAAATTACCTTCTCTTAGCCCCTCATAATTTTGGCTAAACCCCTCAACATTATCTTCTAGGATTTCAATAAGATTATCCTGAACATATTTTCCAAGCTCTTTTCCTTCAACACTTCCAGGAAAATAATATGTTCTCACACCCTTAGCAGATTCAGATTCTCCTTCATAAGAATTCACATGCACGCTGACAAAAACCTCTGCCCCCAATTCATTAGCATTTTTTGCTCTCGCACTCAATGGCAATTCAACATTCAAACTTTCTCTTAAATTATTAACAATATATCCTTTTTCTGCCAAATCATCCTTGACCCTTTCAGAAACGTCTAAATTGATATCTGCTTCATGCAAATCTCCGAAAACCGCTCCAGGATCGTAAACTCCAGGTTTAGCATTTCCCATTCCATGTCCCGCATCAATGACTATCAATCTATCTTCAAGGTTAGTTCTTCCAATAGTCTCCCTAACCTGAGGAACCTCTTTCACATGTTCATTCTTAATGTTATTTCCAATATTATCTTTATAATCAGAACCCTGTATACTATCTATCATCTGCAAACTCTCGGGAAGAGGTTTATTCAATGATTCTCTTGGATTCTCAATGATTTCACTAACTTCTCTTTCATGTCCTGTAAAATACTCCAGACCCTTTGCACCTCCAAATACTACAGCTCCAGCGAGTGCCAGAGACGCTAATATTCTCTTGCTATTATCTAATGTATAACTCATGCTCCCATTCCCCTCAATCTTCTACGCCTTATGTTAGCTTCTCTTTTTTCATATCTCAAGCTAAGTTCATGCCTTATTTTATTGATATGCAGGCCTTCAATATCATTAAAATTTTCAGTAAGCTCCCCAGAAGTATAAACTTCTTCAGGATGTATTCCAAAACGATCTACAATATAAGGCAAAATACGTTCTAAAGCTATAACTTCTGGTTTTGTAGGAGATCTTTTATTTAAATCACCATAGAACAATATCCCTATAGAATCATCTCCATGCCCTCTTTTTGAAGGTTCTTGCCTTGCTAAGCTAATTCCAGGAATATCCAAACCATTATAATCACCTATACCAAAATGGTATTCTAACTTTTCTAGATTTGGTTCTCTTATGGCTCTTGCTATTCCCTGGATTAGGCTTGTATCACCCAAATGACTTATTACAATTTTGTTTATTGGTCTTTGGTATTCAGTCATTCTCTTTCATCCTCTTTGTCTTGATAAGTCCTCTGTTCTTCATAACTGACGTATGAATCACTTTTTCCGCTAATCAAATCAGGAGCAAAACCCCCATAGTTCATTGTGAGTGCTACAGCTGTATAAATTGCCCTCTTAGAGAGTTCTCCACGAGGCCTTGTCAAAAATTCCAGGATTTTTTCTCTTTTCATTTTCCAAGCTTAGAAAAATATCCTTTTAAATCTTTCTATTTTGTAACTACTACTAAATAACACTTTAAAAAGATTTAAATAGGCAGTTTTTGTAGGTTTTTTATGAAACCAGAACAAATGGGAATCCCTAGAGAAAGAGCTCTCACAGATCACTTAATAGCAAGGGGTTACGATGTTAAACTAGCATTACAATTCTCAGAATACCTTGCAGCATTTGCAGAATGTTTCAGAAAGACTAGAGAATATGATGAATTAAAAAGAGCAGGATTTGAATCTCTAAAAGCAGGAAGAAGAGAACTAGAAAGAGCAGGTTTAGATGAAGCAATTCATGTTGATGGAGTTGAATTATCGGACGTAGATAAATTAAGAAGAGATATCATCAACTTTTACACTAGTCAGGGGTTTAATTTGATTAAACCTCCAGAAAACCACCGAGAGGATACCTGGGAAATGAGGTTCCGCTCAGAAGATCAAAGACTATTAGTAATCACAAATCCAACAGACGAATTAACAGAAACATTAAGAAATTATTTTATTTGTGCAAGTAAAAACCCTCTAGACAGAATTATAGGGGGGAATTAAAATGGCTGAAATAATAACTCCAGAACAAATTAGAGCAGAATTAAACAGCCCAGAGTTTCTAGCAGGACTAGATAGATTAATTGAAATTACCACAATGCAAGGAGTAGAATCTGCATTTAGAGTTCACAAACTGGCAGGAAAACCAGCAATAGCATACGATGATACAATCACAATAGGCACTCCCGATTCAGTTCCAAACTCCCAGCAACTAATAAATCTCCCAGAATCCCTAAGAGAATTAGCTAGATTTCCAATTAAGAAAGGAACTCTTTATCACACTGGAGAAAGAGAAACAAAGGGAGGATTCAGATTTGCAAAAGATTACGATGAATTTGATGCTCCTAATTATGTGTTATTGGATATTCATTCACATCCCGATGAATGCGTAATGCCCTCAGAAGAAGATTTAACTTTTTTGAATAACGAAAGAAGATTTTACTTACCTGGTTCTCAAATACAAGATGAAGATGTCTCACGTTTCAAGGAAAGGTTCGGGTTTATTCCAAGTCGAATAATGGCAATAATCGGAGTATCTAATCTTTCTCCAGAAGAAAAAGAAGGAGATAATTATCTCGTTTCATTAGTAAGGGAAAGGTTGCCTTCACCAATAGACTTTAACAAAGAGCATTTGGGTAATCTAGTTTTTGAAACTTCAACAAAAATAAGAAGATTATCTAACGGAAGGTCAATTAACGAAGTAGGTCTTTATGATGTTGCACTAGGCATATATACTCCAAAAGAAAAACAAATAGAGTTTGTTGGAGGAGAACAAGCTCTAAAGGGATTCGGAACGGAAGTTCATTCTTAACAAACTTTTTATAGCCTACAAATCAAAAATCAACATGGAAATCTCAAACTCAAAAGGAAGATGGTCAGTAAATGAAGGAGATTTAATATTAATTAAATGCATTTATGGTGGAAAACCTAGACCAGTTCAAAGAACACTGGGCAGGTTTGAAGGCACAATGCAAGAGCCTATGAAGAGGGGTGGACCAACAAGGGATTATTTAATTCTTGGAGCACCCCATCACAGTCTGAACATAATCGAAGTAGATGGAATCTCTTTTCCAACAATCACTCCATCAGAAACTGAGAATACAAGAGCTATAGATTTTATAACTGAAATTTATATAGGCAGAGAAGATATAGCTGAAAGACTTCCTCAAATACATCCTGCCTATGCATCATATGTTCCATTTATCAAACAATTAGCTGAATCTATAAAAGGATAAAACTTTTTATATCCCCCATTACTCATTGATGCATGAAAATACTCACGTTACATTGCGACTACATAAAATTCAAGGCACTAAAAAAAGCTGTGAAGAATATTGATGACACAGAGGCTATAAAAGAAGCAGAAGTAAAAGAACCTCTTGTTGTATTAACAGCAGTTGAAAAAGGAGACACAGAATCTACAATACAAGATTTAATCCAATCAATTGAAAAAACCTCTAAGGATGTAAACACTCGCACAATAGTCTTATATCCCTATGCACACTTATCTTCAAATCTAGCTTCCCCATCACAAGCCCTTGAATTCCTCCAGAAGGCAGAATCTCTTCTCAAAAAAGAGAAATTCAATGTTACAAGAGCACCGTTTGGTTATTACAAAGCTTTCGAGTTGAAGGTAAAAGGTCATCCGCTCTCAGAACTTAGTAAGGAGTTTAAAGCAGATTCTTCATCACAAGAAACTCAGGGAAATGTTGTCGTAGAAGAGAAGTATGACCCTTCACAGCTATTAAGAGAAATCTCAAAAACAAAATTAGATACTTCAAAGCTCAAGGACAATGATCACAGAATTCTAGGACAAAAACTTGATTTATTTTCATTTAATGAAGTCTCCCCAGGAATGGTCTTCTGGCACGATAATGGATTTTATATCCATACAAAATTAAAAGAATTTGTTACATTCTTATTGAATAAATACGACTATAAAATAATTAACACCCCTCAAATATTAGATGCAAAACTCTTCAAAATCTCAGGGCACTGGGATCATTATAGAAAAAATATGTTTCTTACAAAATATGAGAATAGAGATTTTGGAGTAAAGCCGATGAATTGTCCAGGAGCAATGCTTATTTACAAAACTCGTTCTCGAAGCCATAAGGATCTTCCAATAAGATTCGCGGAATTTGGAGAGGATCATAGACAAGAATTATCTGGAGTGTTAGCAGGGTTATTTAGAGTCATAAGGTTCACTCAAGATGATGCACACATTTTCTGCACAAAAGAGCAAATAGGAGACGAAATAGCCCACATGTTGGAAATGATTAAGACAGTCTATAAGGATACATTTGGATTCAATTACTCATTTGAACTGTCTACAAGACCAGAGAAATTCATGGGGGAAAAGAAAGATTGGGATTCTGCTGAAAAGGTGCTTGAAGATGTTTTAAAAAAATCAAAAGCCAAGTTTAAGATAAATAAGGGAGATGGTGCGTTTTATGGTCCAAAAATAGACATTCATATAAAAGATTCCTTGGGAAGGGAATGGCAATGTGCAACAATACAATTAGATATGCAAATGCCAAAAAGATTCGAGCTTTCTTATATAGGTGCAGATGGAAAAGAACATACTCCCTTTGTAATACATCGTACAATCCTTGGTTCATTAGAGAGATTTATCGGAGTTTTGCTTGAGCATCTCAATGGAGTTTTACCACTATGGCTTTCACCACGTCAAATCAAGGTAATTAGCTTTACAGATAGGAATCAAAAAGCATGCGAAAATTTTGTTGCAGAGTTAAAAAAAGAGATTCCAGGCATCAGAGTAAAAGAGGATTATGAATCAGAAACAGTTCAGGCAAAAATTCGTAATGCAGAACTGATGAAGACAAATTATGTAGTTGTGATTGGAGACAAAGAAGAGTCTTCAAAGACTATTTCAGTACGTCCTCATGGAGAAAAACCGAAGTTCAATGTAAATGTCTCTAATTTCATAGAAGATTTAAAAAAAGAACTATCAGAGCCATATAAAAATTAACTTTTATCATTTGACAACTAAATCATCTCCCACAAGCTTGACAATACACATTTACAGATAATCTTATAAACTCTTTATTATTTCTTGGGTTACAATAGCGGTTTTAATGAGGTTAACCGCAGACACATTAAAATGAAGTTACAACCATACATAGAAAAACTTGAAAATGCTCCTGAATATAAAGATTTTAAACAGAAACATCCAGATTCTTTCTTAGTTGCGGGATTCTTCATAATAGATTTTGAGACCGGAAAAAATTTGCACCAAATAGATTACTATGTCCCATCTGAAAAAAAGGTTGCAGCATTTACTCTTGATGATAAGATAATGATGCAGATGCTTAATCTAATGGATGATCGTATCCCAGAGGAGCTAGACATAAGGACAAATATTGACTTAGATGCATTGAACGGAATAATTGAGGATGAGATGAAAAACAGGGGACTTACAGAAGAGATTAAAAAAATGATAGCAGTAATTCAAACAGTTGAAGGGAGAAAAGTATGGAATGTCAACTGTATCCTCTCAGGAATGGAAATACTAAAGACGCACGTTGCTGATAATTCAGAGATTGTTCTCAAAATGGAGAAAAGTTCAGTAATGGATTATATAAAAAAAATGCCAGGACCTACTGAACTCGGAGCAGGCCAAAAGAAAGACATAACTCCTGAAGACATTGATAGAGAGATAGAAAAACTAGATAAAATAAAAGAAGCTCTTAAGAAAGAAAAACTAGAGATGGAAAAAGATAAAGTTTCTCCTCCCGATAATCCTCAACCTTCTGGATGATTCGAATGCAAACTTTTATATAATTCTGTCTATACTGTATATACATGACTGAATTAAAAGCAAAGATACGTAAATGGGGAAATTCATTTGGAATAATCATTCCTTTAGAGATTCTAAAAGAAAAAAATCTTAGTGAAGGGGAAGAAATAGATGCAATCATATTGGAAAAAGGGAATGTTTTAAAAGAAACATTTGGAAAAATAAAGTTCAAGAAATCAACAGAACAAATGATGCGCGAAATAGATAAGGAGCTCTATGATGTCTAAGTATTTATTTGATACTTATGCTATTTTTGAAATACTACAAGGAAATCCTTCGTACAGCAGATTTGTTAACAAAGATGAAACAGAGATTGTAATTAATAATTTTATCTTTGCAGAATTGTGCTATGGTCTTTTTAGGGCCAAGGAGCCAAATGCCCACGAATTCATAAGTAAATATTCTAAATTCATCTCATCGGTAAAACCAGAATGGACTGAAGAAGCTATGAAATTCAGGTTAAAATGGAAAGATCGTAATGTCTCAATTACAGATTGTGTTTCTTACGTCATGGCAAAAAAATTAGGTATTAAATTCCTGACAGGAGATAAAGAATTTGAAAATCTCGATAACGTCGAATTTGTCAAAAAATGATTTTCTCTATATAATTTAAAATTTTTTAACTACACTGATATCCGCATTGACTACACTCTTCCTTAGACATTAAAATACAAAATTCTAAGAAATCGCCTTGATCAATATTTCCATCTTGATTTATATCTCCATTATCTGAGCTGTTTGACCAAGCAGCTAAAAAAGTTATGAAATCTAAAGTATTTAATGAACCATCTCCATTAAAATCTGCACACCCTTTAAGATCAGGATCCACTAGTTCCTTGCATTCCGCAGGACCACCCAATGGATTACAAGTTTGTTTATTGCTTCCTATTCTTGCTGCAACATTTGCATTCGTAGGCACTAAATCAGAAAAGTAATATGCAAATAAAGAAATATCTCTCTGTTCAGGCAAGTCGTCTTTGTAAGTAGCATTTTCGCTATAAATCAGTTTTGTTTTACTATCGTTTCCAACCAAAAATGCAAGCCCTGTCAAATCTCCCTCTCCAGCATTCCTTTTCACACTTAATGCAGTAAAGCTTCCCGCAATATTTCCACCATAACAAAGACTGTACTCACACTTTTCAACCTCAACCCCAATTCTCAGACAATCTCGGGTATCTGCTGCTTTTCCTCCAGTTCCGATTATAGTTGGTCTTAGAAAAAGCCAGATAATAAAAATAGCAACTAATGCTAGAAGTATAAGAAGAACAGTAGCTATGATTGTATTTATCCCTCTTTTATTCATCGTTATTTTAATCATTTAAAACTTATAAATCTCTCCTTTTCCACAATAACTTAGTATATCCTCTTTTCTCAATATCCTTTTTTCCAAAATCAAGTTTTTTTCTTATCTTAATTATTTTTTTCCTAACTTCATTGACAGCAGATTCCCTGCACAATACTTCTATCTCAATGAACCATCCCAATTCTCTTACATGGTTTATTTCTATGTGTGTACCATCGCTCATCTCATACAATTCAGTTTTTTTGTCTTTCACAAGCCATTTTCTAAAACCAAAATCCTCAAGAAGCTCAAAAAAATCCCGAACATCAGAAACATCAAACTCAACTTCCTTCTTAGCATGAACTCCTTTTTTATATGACATCCATTCTTTAAAATTAACCTCTCTCTTATTTCCATTTTTCCTTACCCTTAAGCTCTTCTCGGGATAACCTTTTTTCTGCAATGTATAATACTCATCAATTTTATGCTCCTTACGCACAAATTTAGCAATCTCTTTAACTTTCTTCCTTGCCAGAGCAACATCTTCAACTTTTATTTTGCTTTCTACTTCAATCCAACTCATATTAACCTCTCTTTATAATCTTAAATCAAGTCATCTAACTTTTTAAACATGCCAGTTTGATCCATTCTCTAGCAAGGCTACCACTAATCTGTTCTAAAATAAAATAATAAGAAAAAGATAAAAATAAAAAATTAAATATCTGTTCCAGTACAGATCACTTGAATTGTACTCTGTGAACAAGTCTTCATTCCACCGCTTCCATCGTCAACAACAGCAGCAACAGTGAATGATTTACCAATCATATTCACAGCACTTGAAATTATATATCTTCCAGTTGCTAACTCTTGTAACTCTTCTGAACTTGAACCTGTTAATTTACTCGAGGCGGAAAATAAATTTTCTCCATTAGCGACAATTAATTTTATGTCCTTCAGAGATCCACTACCTGCATTTCTTTTAACCTCAAAAGTTACCCTTTGATTTCCTGCTTGCCAATCACAGCTAACAGGCTCCAATTGAACAGTCAAGCAATCAGCAGCGCCACCAAGTTGTCCGGCTCCTGTCCTTATAGTAGGATTCAAGAAAGCCCAGATTATTCCAACAGCGACCAATACCAAAAGTATTATAAGAACATTAGTTACAATATCGCTAAGACCTTTTTTTTGATTTATCATATCAACCTCCTTTTAGTTATTAAATAACTTAATAATTTTCCAACGGGGTTTTACTTTATAAACTTTTCTTGATTATCGAGAATCAAAAAGTCCTTAAGTTATTTTGCGCGAACTTTTGGATGCTCAATGTTTCAAAACATTGACATAATCATCCGTGTGCAAACCAAAACTCATAAGCATCATTTTTCTTCCCATGATATTTCACAAATCCAAATCTCTCAAATTGTATCATCTCACCAGATTTTAACTTAGAAACATCTTTTTCTGCAATTCCCTCTATCCACTCCCCATTTGGCATTAAAATCCTTGCTTTCACATGCTCAGAGACCCAGTTTATTTTAGGCATTTTTTTCGCATCTTCAATGTCTATTGAATCCACTTCAGATTTCTTATCTATCTTCACATTAAACAAATGCAGAAGCCTTACCTTTTTACCAAAATATTTATTTGCATCATTTCCCTGAATATATATATCATTGATTTCAACACTTCTCATATCTTTTTTATCTGGATGCACAGGTATTTTCACTTCTTTCACTTCAGGATTGTTTTTAATATCTAATTTTACAGGATTCAGAATAAAAGAATATCTTAGGCTTTCAGAATCAATTATTCTTCTATTTGCTGCATAAAGTGCTTCAATCGGGACAGTTATATCTTGCCTATTCAGTCCAATTTCTTTTACAAATTCATTTATAGCCTCTGCAGTTATGCCTCTTTCAATAAGACTTTGCACACTCCAAGTTCTAGGATCATTCCATCCCATAAACTCTCCAGATTGAACTTCTTTTTGGGCCTTAGATTTTGAAACTTTAGCTCCAGCCCCATCAATTTTAATTAACCCGGTATGGATAATTTCAGGATGTTTCCAAGAGAAAATATCCCAAATGTATCTTTCCATCTCACTTTCCATAACAAGATCGTTTCCTCTTATGATGTGGGTTATTCCAAGAAGATGGTCATCAATAGCCCAACTCATCTCCAATGTTGGCCAAATTCTATATTTCTCTCCAACCCTTGGATGCTTTCTATCTGATATCTTGAACAAAACCCTGTCACGAAATGCAGGGTTAGGATGTTGCATGTCAGTCTTTATTCTCAAAACACCATGTCCTTCTTCCATCTTGAATAGTTCTTTCCATCTCAACAAATGCACATCTTGAGGAAACCTTCTACATCCACACTCTTGTCCTGCATCTTTTATTCTCTTGAATTCAGCCTGAGTACAAAAACAAACATAAGCTTTATCTTTCTTTATCAGTTTCTCAGCATAATCATAATATATTTTCAGTCTATCAGATTTGTACACAATTGGCTTTGAATAATTTATTTTCAATAATTTGAATGCATCTTCTATAAGCCCATATGCCTCTTTTATAGGCTGTTTCTCTTCACTTCCAATAGTATCGTCCATAACAAGCACAAGCTTTCCATCATATCTTTCAGAATAAATGGCATTCAATAAGTAAGTTTTAGCATTTCCTATATGCAACGCTCCTGATGGAAACGGCGCCATCCTAAAAATTGGCTTTCCAGAAATTCCAGGTAATTCAGGCAAATCCCTCTCTTCTTGAACATGCTCCTTTACAAATCCTTTGAATTTTTCAAATGCCTCAACTCTTTCTTCATCACTCATAGAATTAACTTTCTTCACAGATTCATTAATAGCAGGCATTATTTTTCCAATATCTTCTTTCTTCAGGCCATGTTGAAACAATTTCGGAAGTATTTTACCAGGAATTGCCTTTCCGAATTCAATAGCGTTTTGTAACGAATATGCCATCAATTCGTTTGAAAATCCTTGATTTTTGCTCATGAGTAATTCAAATACCTTAATTATTTAAATTCATCCTTAACAGAAAGAGTTTTAAAGCGTTTTTGGGGTTTTATTCGTATGGGAAAGGAATCATGGGTACCCCTAGTAGATGAATTTGGAAAGTTTAATGGAAAAATGGTAGAAAGAGGAAGAGTTCACTCTCCAAATTTAGATTTTAATGTCATAGTGCCAAACTCTCATGGAGCTCTCTTCA
>PFDB01000002.1 GCA_002763075.1 Candidatus Pacearchaeota archaeon CG10_big_fil_rev_8_21_14_0_10_34_76
AGTCTGAAGGGCTTACCTGACACGCTGAGAGGAGATGCATGGCCGACGTCAGCCTGTGCCGTGAGGTGACCAGTTAAATCTGGTAACAGGCGAGACCCGTGTGCATATTTACTACGTGTACAATATGCAGACTGCCGTGGTAACACGGAGGAAGGTGCGGGCTACGTTAGGTGAGTACGTCCCGAATGCCCTGGGCTACACGCGCGCGGCAATGCTGCATTCAAAGGGATGCGACACCGAAAGGTGAAGCCAATCTCATAAACTGCAGCTTAGTTCAGATTGAGGGTTGCAACTCACCCTCATGACGCTGGAATTCGTAGTAATCGTTCGTTATCAGCGAACGGTGAATAAGTCACTGCTCCTTGCACACACCGCCCGTCAAACCAACCGAGTTTAGCATTGACGAGGACCGTCAGGTACGAATCTTTGTTAGACAAGGTAGGTTAAGTCGTCACAAGGTATCCGTAGGGGAACCTGCGGATGGATCACCTCCTAAAAAATTAGCATAAGTACAGCTTATGTTTCGCATACCGTTAACATTTTTAACAATTTTAATAAAATGACAATTAATCCATATCCTACAAAAGGGTGTTTTAGTGAAAGATCGGTAGAATTACCTAATTCGTTATATAGAGTTAGTGTCTGGAAACCAGATTTGGATTCTGAAGATTCTGTGCATGGAACTTCAAGAGTACTACATTATTCTGCGAATGATGTTGCGGAATTAAGAAATCTTGTTGAAGGCCAAGGACATGTTATAAAAGATCCTAAAAAAGATATAACTAGGGAAGGTGGGACAGAACTTTCGCCCGGTGGCCCATATACACGAGAGCAGATTTCTGGAGAGTAATTCTTAGACATACATTTAAAAGTTCTTTTGGAAACTAAATTTTGATGGGGAAAATATCTGGAAAATGTATGACAAGAGTGAGTTTTATTAAAAGTCCGTATAATGGAACAATTACTATCGGGGACGAAAGATATATACGAGAAGTTGCAATACCTAGTCTAGGAATGTGGAGTACGCAACCACATAATATAGAAACGTTTTTGGAGAGTATGCAGTCTATTTTTGAAGGTGAATTGATAAAGCTTCCATCTCTGAAAGAAATTTTAGGAGATTTACAATTGAAGGTTATAATTCTGAAGGGGGATTATACATAACTGGAGAGTTCGATTATACTAAATGAAATTATTCTTACGAAAACATTAAAAAGCAAGATTATGATAAGAAATGATAAGGGCCCATAGTCTAGTGGTAAAACGCCCCGCTTGCACCGGGGGGTCCCGCGTTCGATTCGCGGTGGGTCCATTTAAGCGCGAATCGAGTGCTTAAAGAGAAAGCTCTTTGGCAACTTCAACTTTTATAAGATTGAAGTATTCGCGGTGGGTCCATTTTTAAAAATGACAATATATGAAACTTGGGAAGAAGGGATTGAAGAGACGATTGGAGGATTATTAAGAAGTTTAAATTTGAATTCTGAAAATAATGAACACTCTGCGGATAGTCATGAGACTAGGGGGATTTGTTATGATAGCCGTATAATAATGGCTATATCTGGTTTTCCAAGACCTGGAAGTTCTGCATTATTGCCTCAAAAAGGGTCATATAACCCGTCTGATAATGATATTATTTGGAATAGATGGTTTGGCTAGCAAAACATTTAAAAGCCAACGATATCATAAAAATTAACGAACAAAATTTGGAGTTATAAAATCGTAAATCATATTCACTTTAGTGAACTTCAGAAAAGAAGCAAAAATCAAATGAATGGCGACTTACCGACGGTATTTTGTCATGTCGAGACATTATGTTCAATGACACAAGTAGGCAGACACTAGCGAATTACTTGTGTGTTTTAGAAATGATCTTATTTCTTGAGCTAGTAGATGGATAGCTTGGTTTGAATTGTGACGAAGGACGTGGCAAGCTGCGATAAGCTCGGGCGAGCTGCATGCGAGCATTGAACCCGAGATCTCCGAATGCGATAACGTTCTCTTAGGAGAATGCCGAGAGGCAAGCATACGCCGGGAATTGAAACATCTTAGTACCGGTAGGAAAAGAAATCAATTGAGATTCCCCCAATAGCAGCGAGCGAAAAGGGAATAGGGCAAACCGAATCTCCTTTTGAAAAGAAGGTAGAGATGTGGTGAGCAAAGTGGCTAAGTTATCGAAGGAAAATAGTCTGGAATGACGTGCCTTAGAGGGTGATAGCCCCGTACCTGAAGATAATATGTCGCTGCTCGAAAGAGTAGGGCCTCCTAGATTGGAGGTTCGAATACGGCTGGATTAACAGCCAACCCTAAATATTAATTCAAGTCCGATAGTGAACTTAGTACCGCGAGGGAAAGCTGAAAAGTACTCTTAGACGAGTGTGAAAAGACTTGAAATCTACTAGTTACACGATGGTTACGGCATTACGGTGTTGTAACGTACGTTTGGAAAAATGGGCCAAGGAGTTTATCTACGTGGCGAGGTTAAATTGAAGCCATAGCGAAAGCGAGTAGGAAACTGCATAAGTCACGTGGATAAGACCCGAAGCCAGATGATCTATTCGTGGACAGGCTGAAGTTTTCCGAAAGGAGAATGGAGGGCCGAAGCAGTGTTATGTGCATGTACTTGTATGATCTGCGAATAGGGGTGAAAAGCCAATCTAATCTGGCGATGGCTGGTTCCTGTCGAAATATGCCTCAGTATAGCCCTGGATAGTTTGCTGGCGAGGTAAAGTACGGATAGGGTTTGCAGGATCGAAAGATTACGGAACCCATTCCAACTCTGAACTTGTCAGCTGCGTATGCCAGGAGTGGCGGGCAGTGCGTAAGGTACTGTTCGAAGACCGGAACAACGGAGACCGGAGTTAAGGTCCCTAAATATATGCTAAGTGTAACAAACTTTGTCGAGAACCTGAAACAGTGGGGATGTAGGCCCAGAAGCAGCCATCATTTAAAGAAAGCGTAACAGCTCACCCATCGAGGTTTTTGGCGGGGAAAATGGACGGGGCTAAGCATATTACCGATACTCCGGAGGCGCTCATTATGAGCGTTCTGGTAGGCAGGCGTGGATTCTGCACAGAAGCTTTCTCGAAAGAGAGGGTGGAGCGGGATCCAATGAGAATCTTGGTGAGAGTAAGATCAGATTGCCCTGAAAACGGGCAGCGCCGAAAGAGCAAGGTTTCCGTGGCAATGTCGTTCATCCACGGGTTAGTCGGCACCTAAGCCATATCTTAACTGAGTATGGCGAATGGACATCCGGTTAATATTCCGGAACTAGTTATTTTCGTTTAGTGCACGAATCCGCTTCGGGATAGGTGGGTATCCGAGAGGGTGCCTCGTAATAGAAGTCTGTGGATCGTAATGATAAGAAGCAGAAGAATATTACGGGAGAAATCTATTGATTCCTGGAGCCCATGAAAAGTTTGTGTATAGAAAATAGTTAGCCGTACCCAGAACCGACACTGGTGCTCTAGCTTAGAAGGCTAAGGCGTGCAAGGAAAAACTGGTTAAGGGAACTCGGCAAGTTAGCCCCGTATCTTCGGTATGTGGGGTGTCTATGATCGTTTCGCAAGAATGCGATCGTAGATCGCAGTGACAAGGACTGCCCGACTGTTTATCAAAAACGTAGCTGGTTGCAAATCCGAAAGGACTAGTATAACCAGTGAAACCTGCCCAGTGGTGGTGTTTCAAACTCCTTTTCAAGGGAGCTAAGACCCATTAAACGGCGGGCCTAACTATGAGGCTCTTAAGGTGAAAACGTTGCCTTACATTCAGAAATGAATGCTCTAGGCTTCATAGAATAGGAGATAAACAATCAATGTCGAAGTTAAACTAAATAGAGAAAATCGAGCTATATGCTGGAACATCCGAGAATATTTTGGTACTAGTCTTAGGACAGTGACAATCCAAAATTGCGGACAATCAGCAGGAAAGACTTCTTTTTAAGAAGTATCCTCAGAGACTACATGCTCGAGACAATTTTTATTGTCAAGATATAGTCCGAGCTTTACAGCGATGTAAAGAGTTGTGATTGCTCAAAATAAAAATCACAGAATAACAGAATGAGCGTAATGCCTTGTCGTCTGAATGGCGACGTGCATGAATGGTTTAACGAGGTAGTTACTGTCCCTAACCAGGTCCTTCTGAACACACTTGATGGTGAAAATGCCATCGTCGCCTAGTGGGAAGTGAAGACCTTGTGAACCTTTACTACAACTTGTTGTTGTGATTTCGAGGAGGGTGCATAGTATAAGTGGGAGCGTCGATGCCAACTTTCAGGAGTTGGCGGAGCAACCTTGTAATACCACTCATCGTTCTTGGAATTGCTTACTTTCGTTAGAAGGGACAGCAGCAGGCGGGTAGTTTGGCTGGGGCGGCACCCTGCAGAAAAGATATCTGTAGGGCCCAAAGACAAGCTCATCCAGGTTGGAAATCTGGAGTAGAGTGCGAGGGCAAAAGCTTGTCTAACTGTATTCTGAAAAGCAAGGGATGCAGAGATGAAAGTCGGGCCTAGCGACCCCACGTAGCTTTTTAATAGGGCTCGTGTGTGACAGAAAAGGTACTCCAAGGATAACAGGCTTGTCGCGCCCGATAGTCCATATTGACGGCGCGGTTTGGTACATCGCTGTCGGCTCTTCCTATCCTGGCTGTGCACAAGCAGCCAAGGGTGTCGGAGTTCACGCATTAAAAGGGATCGTTAGCTGGGTTAAGAACGTCAAAATTAAACTAGCGATCTTGTATCAAAACGCAACTATCAAAATACACGGCGTTGCATAGCAGAGATGCTATGAAAAATAAAATCGGCTCATATCGGTGAAACCTAAGTTTGGAAACAGATAAGGCAATACCGAGGGAAGATGAACATTCATCCCCGTAGAGACTTAGATTTTCTCATAAGAGATAGACATCCGTCAAATGTTGATAAAATCTGGACTTACTCATATAATGAGTAGGTAATACGCCGATCTCCTAACTCTTAATTGAGAAGGATGATGGTATAGTCCACACCTTTACGAAAGTATTGGGTAATGTACGTGAGACAGTTTGTATAATATCTACTAGGCGCGTTGTTGTCTGAATGGAACGAGTCCGTAGTACGAGAGGAACCGGACTTGGATGCCTCTGGTGAGCGGTTGTTACGAGCAGGCCGCGCAGCTACGCATTGTGTGGATAAGTGCTGAAAGCATCTAAGCACGAAGCCATCCGTAAGACGAGACAACATAGGCCGCGAAAGAAGATCGCGTTGATAGAGTTGGTGTGTAAGAACCGAGCTTCGGCGAGGTTTTAAGCATGCAACCACTAAAAGCTACAAAACAATAAATATCATTCCTAAGACGCTAAACTCGTTATGTCTGCCTACTTGTTGATTTGTTTTTTTATTTTTTATAAAGAGATTAATAATATTTTTATATCCCAATAATGCTTATATATCTTGAAGGAGTGAATTTTGTATGAGTTCTGTAAAATATGCTAGAACAAGTGAAGAAGTTGCTGGATATATCCAAGCTTATGTTGAATTAGGCAATAGGCTGGCTAATGCTAGAGAAGCATTGAGGTCTGGAGAAGGACTTGTTGAAAAAGTTGGAGAGCTTAGGATCTGGAAAGAAGTAGTTCTTGAAACAGTTCCATTAGGAATTAGAGAGGCTCTTAAAAAAGACATTTTAGTTGATGCTGACGAGTTTATTTCTAAGCACGATCCTAGATATAAGGGACTGAGAGAAGAATAATTAACATAAATTTAAAAACTAAAAAAATATCGTGATGTGCATGTCTGAATCTTCAAGAAATGGAAAACCTAGTGTATTGGAAGTGCGATCTAATAAGGGTAATGTAATTGGATCAACCTTAATTGCCCTTGATGATTGTTCTAAAGAAATAGCTAGATTAACAAATTATCTTGATGGAAGATTTCCAGAAGCCAGCCTAGGAGATTCCGCTGAATATCAAGAAGCTCTTAAAGGAATTAGAGATTATCATGATTTTGTCCTTCAAAGATTGAGAGAACATTAGAAGAAACATAACGAGTTTTTGTTTTTGAGACCGCATATGTTTAAAAACTGAATAAATTGCTATTTTTTATGGAAGAAATATTGAAAATTGGAGTTAGTCCTCCTACGTATCAATTTGGAAGGTATGAAATTTCGTTAGATTGTGTCGGTAGGATAGATGATTCTAGAGATTATGAAGAATATGCTGCTCATCCTGGAGGAAAAAGAATATTTTCTCACATCTATTCGGCCTCGAGGGGAGATCATTATTTTAGATTTAGTAGTATTGTCACAAGAATATGCGAGGGGTTTGTTTACCTACCGAAAAAAGAAAGAGATATTGAAGTTTCCGCCGTAAGAAAAATTGTTGAACTTCTTGATAGGAATTCATCCGGACTTGAGGCTGACCTAGTTGAAGGAAAAGAGGATTAGATTTTATCATCATATTCGTATTCCTGCTTTTTAGAATCCTTTCTTATCCTAAAAAATAAATAGATAGTGTAGATTATATAAAATGTAGAAAAGATCAATAGGAAAATTGTGGTGTTTGGCCCCCTGAATCTCATTAAAACTGAGTAATCAAGCAATGTAACAATTCCTAATGAGACTGCAATACCAAGATACGAATTTTTCCTTATTAATATTATTAGCCATATGAAAAAGAAGAAGAGCAATATTGCTATAACTAGTGAAAAAACAATCTCTCTAAGCCCGAATCCTGCTCCTGTTTTTTGGTCAAGTTTGTAATAGAAAGTCATTGCAATTATGAAAAAAATTGAGGTTGAGATAGGCAGAGATAATGGGGCAGGGTTTCTCCTTACTTGTTTCTTTACTTCTTTTTTCACCATTTTTTATATTACAATTAAGGATTTAAAAATTGTTCTATGAAGTTGAGCGTTTGATATTATCAATTAGAAGTCTTAAGAGACATTGAGTAATTTAGTTCCATAATCATGACTTAAAATTTCTTATTTCAACAATAACATTTTTAGTTATTCCTTACAAATTCTTGAGTCTATGAATAGTTTGCATATTATCTCAAAAGGTTTTATGCATTGAATCCTTGAGATGCAAAGCCTTAAAAGTCAATTTAAATGTTATATTAAGTGAGTCAGGGAGCTGATTTCGGGATTTGCTCTTGAATGAGCAAGTGTTGATTAATGAACACTAATCCTGAGGAAGGTCCGGACACCATAAATGGCCAGCTCCTGAAAGGGAGACGATCGTGAGGTCGAGCTCTGCTACAGAAACGACACAGCCTTCAATCGCAAGGATCCATGCGGGGAGCATGTTTGAAGGATTTGCTGAAACGGGTACCTTGGCCGGTGCAAGAGCCTTAGCCGCTCGCATAGACGGATATCAGCGCGCATGGTCTGTCTCTATAACCTTTAGAAAAGGAGAGAAACAGCATTCGACAAAATCTGGCCTACTCTGACTCACTTCTCCATTACTTCTAAATAACAATTAAAAGTGTTGTTTTGAGTATATGAAAGCTTATTAAGTATTATTGATAAATGATTTTATGCCAAGATTTACCTATGGAAGTTTACCTCAAGCCCTAGAAACTTTCCCGTCGCGTTTGAGAGATCGTGGATTAATGGGTATTGGGGAAAAATATGCTCATGTTGAGAAAGATGTGTTGACCTATAAAGGCCATAGGATTTCTGTACGACCATTGCATGATAAATTATTATGTGTAGAAAGCGAGTTGGTTGTTCCAGATGGAATGAATGGAAAACTTATTCCCTCTGATTGGGCATTGCATATATTGGGAAACTCTAGAGATGTTTTAAGTATTTTCAATCTTACATCGGGTGATATAAACAGGTCCCACAATTTATTTCCATCAAGTGGGAGAGAAATTCTTATGGAAGAGAGTCCTATTCCCACTGCTGCAATGCCTGAGAAAATTAAAATCATTGATGCTATCTACCCTGGTAAAGAAAAGAGGGGATATGATGTTTCTACCTTGTTTAATTCTTGGTTTAATCTTACTGGAAGAAGATTGCTTTATATTGCCCAGAGAAATGGCAGATAAATTGTCAACTTAATTTGTTCACTTCCAATTTTACAATGTACGCAACTGAAAACATTTAAAAGCAATTTATTTCTTCATTATGTTATGCGGGGCGGTAGCTCAGTGGGAGAGCACACGACTGAAGCTCGTGGTGTCGGGGGTTCGATTCCCTCCCGCCCCATTTAAAAAATTTGTGTAGAAACAGATAGGGGTTTTTCTTGTGTTGATTAAAAACATTTATAAAAGATAGAAGACAAATATAGGAATGGTTAGTAAAGGGGATGGAAGTTCTGGTCTGCTTGTCTGGAGCTTTGGAATGTTGAGTATGATATTTGCAATTATGCAACCTATTGGAGGAATTGCATTTGGAATTGTGGGTCTTGTTTTAAAATCTAGATTTAAGGGTGATGATACCTGGGCAAAACCTGGAAAGACATTAAGTATTACTGGATTGATTTTGAGCATCACCATATTGATATTCAGTTTTATATTTGCATATATGAACCCTGGCCTAATTTCACAAATTCAGGGAGGATATTAATGGAAAGAAAGGGCGCTTTGGAGATGTCTGTCAGTACTATTGTTATTCTTGTTATTGGTATGACTATGCTTATTCTTGGAATTGTTCTAGTTACAAATATATTTACTGGTGCTACAGATAGTGTAGATGACCTTAATGAAAAAGTAAAAAATGAGATTTCTTCTTTATTTTCAGATACAAATAAGGATGTGATTGTTAAACTTGGAGCAGATAATACTGCTAAAATAACTCCAAGTCCAGATGCCTTTGGAATAGCTATTGGAGCAAAAACAAAAGATGGATCTGCGACAAACAGGGAAAGGTTGAAGTATAAACTCACTCCTGAAACGGCTACAGGATCTAATTGTGCAAGTCCAAGAATTTTGGGACAAACAAATATGGAAAAATTGTTTGTTACCCCTCTTAATGTTGATAGAAGTTTTGATGAATATGATGGTGCAACAGCATTTGCCATAATTGAGTTGAAAGTTCCAAAGGGAACTGCCGAATGCACCCAAAAGATATTTATTGATGTCAAAGATACTCAAACAACTGAAAATGTTGGAGGTAGCTTCTTCATAATTGATATAGGTTCTGGTGGATTTTTCTAATCTTCATAATATTTAAAAATCATTTTCTTATTGGATTTGTATGGCCATGATTGGAGTTGATCTTGATGATACTGTAAAAGATACATTGAGATGTGTCAATGAATTCTATGAAATTGAAACTGGAATAAAAATTCCATTAAGTAAATATACAACATATCTTTGGGAAGATGTATGGGGATGTACAAGAGAGGAAGCAATAGCTAGATGGCATAGATTTGTGGATTCTGAGAATTATGATAGAACTCCCCCTATTGAAGGGGCAAGGGATTCACTTTGTTCCCTATCACTGAAAAACAATCTGGCAATTATCACTTCACGGCCTGAAATAAACAAACAAAGAACAGAAGAATGGGTTAGAAGAAATATCCCTGGAATTGAATTTGAATTTTTTTATACTAGGGGATTTGAAGGAGGAAAAAGAGCTAAGGGAGATATATGCATAGAAAATGGAATAAATTTGATTTTTGAAGATGATATCAGCAATTCATTGGAATGTGCAATGAAAGGTATTGATGTGATTATGTTTGACAAACCGTATAATCTGGGTTTAGAACATGGGAAAATTCAAAGAGTATCTTCGTGGGCAGAGGCATTAAAGATTTATGAATGCCTTAATGGGCATAGAGAAAACGCTTAAAAACCGACTTATTCTAGTGATTTGATGGAATTGGATGAATATAAGAAATACAAGTGGTTTTTTACCTCGACTGGGAAGTTAGTTGTTGGTGGAAAAAATGCAGGGCAAAATGATGATTTGCTTAAAAATATAAAAAAATCTGGAAAGGAATATGTTGTGATGCACACCTCTCACCCAGGAAGTCCATTTTGCGTTATTATCTCGGATGTAAATAAAATAAATAAAAAAGACATTGAAGAATGTGCAATATTCTGCGGGAGTTTCAGTAGGGCATGGAAAGAAGGGAAGAAGATGACTGAAGTGCATATTTTTAAGGCAAGTCAGGTCTCAAAGGAAAGAAGTATGAAGACTGGAACATGGAGGGTTTCAGGGGAAATTCAAAATGCAAAAATAGAATTATCTCTTGTTTTGACAAGACAAAAAAATATTTTGAGAGCTGTCCCTGAAAATAGCGTCAGTAAGAAAGATGTGATAATCAAAATATGTCCTGGAAAAATAGATAAAAGAGATATGCTTGCAAAAATACAGTTAGAGACTGATGAAGAGATGAAGGCTGAAGAGTTGCTTGCTGCCCTGCCTGCTGGCGGTGTGAGGGTTTGTAAGTAGTTTAAGTCAGATTAGTCAAGGTTATTAAACCTATAATATTAAGCTAAAATATGAGATTTCAAATAGGGAAGGCTGGAGTGACTGATGGAGTTATTGAATCATTGATATTAGCTTTTAAGAATAATAAATCCGTAAGAATATCTGCTCTAAAGGGCAGTGGCAGGGATAGAGAAAAAATAAAAGAGATGGCTGAAGAGATGGCTGAAAGACTTCCTGGAGAATATAAATTTAAGGTAATCGGCTTTACGATTATTATGAGGAGATCAAATATCAAGAAGTAATGCCCAATAGAAATCTATAATCAAAAAGTCCATAAAGCATTACTTGAGGTTTGGATGCTTACGAACACTTCACTCTGAAGGAGATGGTTTTAAACGTTCGTGACATAAGATTTATAAGGGCTCTTTTTTTACCTATCTTACTAGTTTAAAATCAGAAAATGACAGACATAAGAAATATTGAGGCGGGAAAATATAATACCCTTTTAGCTGCAGCTTTGAAAGAGTCAGGAGATTTTGAACAACCTGAATGGGTTAATTTTGTGAAAACAGGAACTCATAAAGTTAGGCCAGTAAATGAAGTAGACTTCTGGTATAAGAGAAGTGCAAGTATTTTAAGACAAGTTTATATTAAAGGAATTGTTGGTGTTGAAAGGCTTAGGACAAGATACGGAGGAAGAAAGAATAGGGGAGCAGAACCTGCAAAATTCTATAAGGGTGCTGGAAAGATAATTAGGACTATATTAAAACAGGCTGAAGAGGCTGGACTTGTTGAGACTGTAAAAGACAAGAAGCCTGGAAGAAGAATTACTGCCAAGGGTAGAGAATTCATGGAAAAAATTGTAGGGGAAAATAAATGACAAGACATTATCAAAAAAAAATAACCCTTGGGGTTTATGGAAGACAAACAAAATGGGCTCCAGTCTGGGCAGTGGTTAAGAAATTTGGACAAGGAAAGGCAAAGGGTACCCATCCTTCTCAGATAACAAAAGTCAGAAGATCCTGGAACAGGACTAAGCTAAAAATCAAGCCTCGAAGGACTAGAAAGAAACAATTAGGTTAAACAATGACAGAAGTTAAGACAAGTATGCAGGGAAATGAAAGAGAATATGTTATTCCACTTAGATCTAGCTGGATGAAGAGCGCTAGATATAAAAGAAGTAGAAAGGCCATTATGACTATTAAGGAGTTTGTAGCAAGACATATGAGGATTCCTGATAGAGATTTGAGCAAAGTAAAGTTAGATGTTCATTTGAATAATGATATTTGGTTTAGAGGATGTAAAAAGCCTCCTGCAAAGGTTAAAGTTAGGGTGAAAAGGGATGGAGAATTTGTAAGAGTTGAATTTGCTGAAATTCCTGAATATGTCAAATTTGCAAAGGCAAAAGAAGAAAGAAGGCATAAGAAGGCAGATAAGAAGAAAGAAGTTAAAACAGAAGAAATAAAGCCTACGGAAGAAAAATCCACTGAAAGGAAAGAAGAAGATAAGAAAAATTTAGAGGAAAAAGAAAAGTCCATGGAGAAAATGCATGAAAAAGTTGCTGAACAACAGGCAAAAGCACAAAAGCATCTTACAAAGGTAAAAGAGCCAATTGCCCATAGAAAGGCTCTAAAAAAATAGTTTTTTAAGTCTGATATTTCTAGTTAGATGATGAATAATGAAAAGATTACATTCTCTGTTGATATTGGGATATTAAACAAAAAAGACGTTGAGGATAGTTCTGAAATGGCTGAAGAATTTTTTGAAATGGAGAGCAAACCAGATGAAATGCCAGCATCTGAAGAAAATAAAAAATTTATTTTGGAAAAAATACCAGAATGCGACAATGTGATACGTGAGGATGGAAAAATAATTGGATTCTCATTCATCATTCCATGTAACAAAGATATAATGGAAAGGTTTCTGTCAAACAAAATAAGTGAAAGAGAATTATTTGAAGAGGTAAAGTCAAAAATAAATTATGAAAACTTTGATACGATTTATTTATGTTCTTCGTTCATAAAAGAAGGATATAGGGGGAGAGGTCTTTCAATACAAGGCAGCGTAAAATCTATAAAGAAAATCATTGCAGATAGAGAAATTAAACCAATTCTGTTTGCGTGGACTCAAACTAAAGAAGGAGAAAAGAGTGTAAAGAGGACAGCCAAAGAATTGGGATTTGAGCTTAGAATCAAATGACAATTCATAAAATAAAATCTAATGAAGAGATAATTTGGATTTCTAAGAGATTAAAGGATGAGGGAAAAAGAATTGTTACTACAAATGGCAGTTTTGATATATTGCATTCTGCGCATCTGCACATACTTGAGAAAGCTAGAAAACAAGGGGATGTGTTAATCGTGTTGTTGAATAGCGATAACTCAATAAAAAAGTTAAAGGGAGAGTCGAGACCAATTATCCCAGAGAGAGAAAGGGCTGAAATGCTTGCTGGTTTAGAGTGTGTAGACTATGTTAGTGTGTTTGATGATGATAATCCATTGAATTTACTGAGAGATTTAAGACCTGATGTTCATGTAAAGGGCGGAAGCTTTAATGAAAATAGAATTGCTGAGGAAAAAAAATTACTCTCTGAATGGAATGGAGAATTCAAAAATTTTGAGCTTGAGAATGAGAAATCTACAACAAATATAATAGATAAAATCAAAGAAATATAAGATGAATGATTTTGAAGAGATTTTTGAGAGATAATTATGAACAGTTACCAAGGACTACATTGAGATATGCTATTGAGCGATTTGATAAGGAAGAAAGATTAAGATATCTTAAGGGTTCTTTCGATTCTTGATTAACTTGTAAGCTTCACCAGCCCAAAGTATTAGAGAGGAGAATGCTATTAATAATACAAAATCTATTGGAGGAATTGCTGCAAATTTAAAGACTGAGCTAATGAATGGATTATAAATAACAATAATTTGTAAGAGCGCTGAGATAGTTATGCCCAAAAGGAGTAACTTGTTTGTGAATAATCCTAGCTTGAATATAGATGTCTTGATAGAACGCATGTTTAATGCATTAAAGAGTTGTGTGAATGCCATTACTGTGAATGCTCCTGCTCTAGCCTGCTCAATGCCTGATGGAAGATAGTACATGAATGTAATGAGTGTCATTAAAAGCATCAATGAGACATTTAATATGAGAAATGGCATTATGTCTTTTGTTAATATTCCTTCTTTTCTACTTAATGGATGTTGGTTTAAGACATCTGTGTGACCCCTCTCAGAAGCAAGTGGAATAACTGCCATCCCATCTGTAACGAGATTAAGCCAGAGTATCTGAGTAGGAAGTAATGGTAATGGAAGATTTATCAATAAAGTCGCGATTATTGTTGCTTGTTCTGCAAAACTGGTTGTGACGAGATAGAAGCTGGTTTGTTTAGTATTTGTAAAAACAATTCTACCTTCTTCTACTGCATTGATTATGGAGGCAAAGTTATCATCTGAGAGAATTATTTCGCTTGATTCTCTGGCTACGTCTGTTCCTATTATCCCCATAGCCACTCCGATATCTGCCTTTTTTAAGGCTAGAGCATCGTTTACCCCGTCACCAGTCATAGCTATCAGATTTCCATCTTTTTGAAGTGCTGTTGCGATTTTTAGCTTCATTTTTGGGGTAAGCCTTGAGAAGACTGAAACATTTCTTATGCAATCTAGGAATTTTTCATGAGGAAGATCCGCTATGTCTTCTTCATCCATGACTTCAGGATATTTTGAATTTGATTTTGTGATTAATCCAATCTGCTTCGCAACTGAAAGCGCTGTGATCTTGTGGTCTCCTGTTAGCATCATGACCCTCATTCCTGCTTTTTCTGCTTTAGAAATGGCTTCCTTGACTTCCGGGCGTATTGGATCAGACATTCCAACTATTCCAACAAATATCAAATCATCAGTATCTTTTTCAGATATATCGAAAGTATTCTCTGGAACATTTTTATATGCTACTGCAACTGTCCTATATGCGTCCTTTGCCAGAGAGATTATGCTTTTATGAATATCATTTCTATAAGAATCGTTCAAGATTTTTTTTGTGTTTTTTATTATTAAGTACTTTGATTTTTTTAGGATAACTTCTGGGGCGCCCACCACATATATCTGTTTTCCAGTCTTGGAAGTGTTTACAAGACTTGCGCGATATTTTACTTCTGGACTAAATGGGATATCATCAAGTACATTTTCAGATTTTATCAGGCTTTCTTTTTCTATCCCTGCCTTTTTTCCTACTACTGCCAATGCTGCCTCTGTTGGATCTCCTATTATCTCATATTGCTCTTTCTTTGAATCAGACTTCCTTAATGCTCTTGAGTTGTTTGAGATGACTGAAATTTTTAGAAGTTTTGAGAGTTGGAGTTTATCTTGCGCTTCAAAGACTTTTCCATCCTGAGAGAATTCTCCACGTGGTATCCACCCTTCTCCGGAGACCAAAATCTCCTTTTCTTCTGGAAAGACAATTTTTTGGACAGTCATTGTGTTTTGAGTTAATGTTCCAGTTTTATCTGTTAGAATGATATTTACAAGGGCAAGGGTTGCTGTTGCAGGAAGATTTCTTATTACTGCATTTCTTTTTGACATTCTGTGAGCACCTATTGCAAGAACAATAGTAAGAACTGCAGGAAGGCCTTCTGGGATAGCTGAAACGAGTGCAGCTATTGTAAATAAAAAAATCTCTGTGAACTCTATTCCCCTTATAAAAAAACCTACTATAAAAATAAGTAATGACCCAGAGGCTGCAATGATTGCCATTTGTTTTGCAAGTAAACTTGTTTTTTTACGAAATATTGTAGGTGGTTCTCTTATTTGCTCAAGAGATTTAGCTAATTGCCCTATTACAGTCCTTTCTCCTGTCGAGACTATAATTGCTTTTGCTGTTCCTGAGGCAACAAAAGTTCCCATCCAAGTCATATTCAACCTGTCTGCAAGAGGAGTTTTTTCAGGAATATCCTTGGCAAATTTATCTTTTGGAAGAGATTCTCCTGTAAGAGAAGACTCTACTGTCCTGAAGTTCTTGCATCCAAGGATTCTTGCATCTGCAGGAATTTTATCTCCTTCTTCCAGAAGAACTATATCTCCAGGCACAATTTCTTTTGCAGAAATTTTTATCAGTTGCCCGTTGCGATAGACTTTTGCGTATTGAACTATGATATTTTTAAGAGATTTTATTGCCTTTTCTGCTCTATGCTCTTGAATAAATCCTATAGTTGCATTAAAGAGAATTATTGCACAAATGACATACACATCAATGTAATGCTCAACAAACCAAGATATGAGTGCTGCAATTATCAGAATGTAGATAAGGAAGCTATGGAATTGTTTTAAAAATGTGAATATTGGGTTTTTCGATTTTTCTTCTTGTATCTCATTTTTCCCGTAATGGGCTAGCCTTGCATTGGCATCTTCTGAAGATAATCCGCCCACTGAGGATTTTAGTCTCCCAAGAAGTTTTTTTGCTGGAATTGAATGATAATCATTATTCTCTTTTTGCATGAATTAAATATGAAAATAATATTATTAAGTGTTTAGGAAGAAATCCTTAAAAGCAATGTTGATGAATGTTTATTATGAATATAGATAAACCTCTCAAAGAACTATTGCAGTTTTGTGTGATTAATATAGACAAACCTGCAGGGCCTACATCGTTTAGTGTTGGACAATTTGTTAAGAAAGAGTTGAATGCGAAAAAGACATCTCATTTTGGAACACTTGATCCTGAAGTCACAGGAGTTTTACCTATTGCAGTGAACAGAGCATGCAGATTAAATGAATTTTTAATGCATAGGGATAAAGAATATGTGGGAGTGATGAGGTTGCATAAGGATATGGGAGAGAAAGAATTAAATGAAGAAATGAAGAAATTTAAAGGAAAAATCATTCAACTTCCTCCTGTGAGAAGTCGTGTTAAGAGAGCTGAAAGAGAAAGAGAGGTAAAAAGATTTGAGATAATTGAAAAAATTGGAAAGGATGTGCTTTTTATTGCGGAAGTGCAGGCAGGAACTTACATTAGAAAGATTTGTTCAGATTTAGGTGAGAAAATTGGGGGGGCACATATGCTTGAATTGAGAAGGATAAGGGCTGGAGATTTTAGAGAAGATAGAATTTACAATCTTTATGAATTTGAAAAAGCTGTTTCTGAGTGGAAAAATAATGGTAATGAAAAGCCCCTGAGAGAGATGTGCATTCCTGGAGAGATTGCTCTTGAGAAAGTAATGCCGTCTGTACATATCAAGAAGGAAGTCATGAAACAAATGATGGATGGGAAGCCATTGATGAAACAGGATGTTCTTGACAAATTGCAGAGTAATGAAATGGGAAAATTTGCTGTTTATTGTGAAAACATATTCATTGCAGTCATGAGATCTGTGGATGAAGGAGACATTGTTGGAAGAGCAGATTTTGTCCTGAATTAGAGAGTTTATTTGACCAGTTTTGACATAATTAATTTGCTTATGAAGACCCAGACAATTAATATAGCAAAGATTAAGATTATTATCCCACCAATATCATTTGTAAGATTAAAGTAAGTGAAGAGAGCTTTTCCCACTAATTTTGCGAGAGAAATCATGACAATCATCCAAATGGCTGTTGCTATTGATGTATGAATTATGAATTTTTTGAGTGGCATTTTGTGAACACTGCAGTAAAATATTCCCCAAGTTCTTAAGCCGAATGTGAATTTTGTGAAGACATATGATTTGAGATTTATAGGCGGAGGAAAGTTTTTGAGCTTTGTTTTTGCTGCTATCTTTTCTCTTTCTTTTCCTATTTTTTTTGAGAAAATCATTAGAGGCTTTATTTTTATAAATAAAAACCAAAATATATCTGATGTGACTATGCCTAAGAATCCAAAGAGAAGTATAGAATAAAATGGAATTGTGCCTTCTCCGGATATAATCGTTGTTACTATGAGGACTTCTTCTGCAATAAATCCACAAATGAATGGAACGAGATATGGATGATTAAAAAACATTAATAACATTTCTTCAAATAGTATATCCATAAATGATTTTAGAAAGATGATTTTTTAAATGTTATATTCTTGCTTTTTTTATGGAAATGAAAAGATGCGTTTGGCCAGGTTCAAATGAAGCTATGCAGAAGTATCATGATGAAGAATGGGGAGTTCCATTGCATGATGATATGAAATTATTTGAGTTTTTAGTTTTGGATACATTTCAAGCCGGGTTGAGTTGGCAGATTATACTGAATAAACGAGAGGCATTCAGAAAGGCATTTGATAATTTTGACTATAAAAAGATTGCAAAATATGGTGAGGGAAAAATTGCGGAATTGATAGGAGATGAGGGGATTGTTCGGAATAAATTGAAAATTTCTGCAACTGTGAACAATGCTCAAAAATTTATAGAAGTGCAAAAAGAATTTGGTAGTTTTGATAAATATATTTGGCAATTTACAAATGGCAAAACCCTGAAAAACAAATTTAAGGGTATTAAAGAAATTTCTTCTAGGAACGCAGAATCAGATTTAATGTCTATTGACTTGAAAAAGCGAGGATTTAAGTTTGTTGGAAGCACAATATGTTATGCATTTATGCAAGCTTCGGGCATGGTGAATGACCATACAACTGATTGTTTTAAATATGGGGGAGTCTGAACCGAACTATGAGAGAATTTATTTATTATAGCAGAACTGCTCCGACTTCTGGAGGGTATGTAAAACAGGACCTTATGAAATCAGGGAGATTGGATATTGCAATACATTCAGTGATAGCAGCATTATTTTTAAGCCATAAGATGAGAGATGATGTTAAATTGCATCTTGTGTTTGCAGGAGCTCCTGATCCAACAAAACATCTTGAATTACAACCAGTGGTTGAAGGGAAAACTGGAGTTGATAAAATATACCTGAATAAAAGTAATGTTGAAAACATCATAAAAAGAATGCTCTATAAACATAAGCCTGGAGAGAAAAATGAAGTTTTTCCAGGATATTGGATTGAGAAGAAAGGATTTCTAGAGGTTGTTAAAGAGCTTTACGCAAAGGATAGGAATATTTACATCTTGGATGATAAAGGTCAAGATTTAAGGGAAGTAAATATTGAAAAAAATCCAATATTTATATTGGGAGATCACATAGGGCTTCCTTCAAAAGAGTTCAAGAGGTTGAAACAGATGTGCACTCCTGTTTCTATAGGTAAAAAGACCTATTTTGCATCTCATACTATAGCTGTTGTAAACAATGAAATAGATAGAAGAGAAGAAAGAGGAGAGTTGTAAGTAATTTTTCTACTATAATAATGATTAAAAACTCATCATTAGTAAGGTTTTGATGGTAAAGGGAGTATCAATAAAATTTGATAGTTATGGGACTACAATTCCTAAGTTATTGGATCTGATAAAATTCGATAACCTTATAAGAAGTCAGGAGAGTATAGTTCTTAAACCAAGTCTTGGAGAAGCAGGAGTAAACGCAACTAACATTGCTTTTGTTGAGAGTATCTTAAGATATTGTCTGTCTAATAGGAACCCGGGAACTGAAATATTCATAGCGGAGGGATGTGATGGGCAAGACACCATGGAAATTTTTGAAGAAATAGGGTATAAGAAACTGGCTGAAAAATATGGTATTGGGTTGATTGATTTAAATAAGAGTGAAGCTGAAGAGGTTAGTGATGGTGAGTTCATTCATTTCAGTGAGATAAATTATCCTAAAATCCTTTTGAATAGCTTTGTGATATCATTGCCATCTGTAAGAAAGGACGACTCTATTGAATTCTCTGGAGCATTATCAAATATGCTTGGTGCTTTTCCATCTAAATATTACAGCGGATTTTTTAGTTCTAGAAAAAATAAGTTGGATAAGGTACCAATTAAGCATAGAATCCATGATATCCTTAAGGTTAAAATGCCTGAATTCGCTATTGCAGATGCATCAGAATATGGAAAGATTCTTGCAGGACAGCCAATTGAAATTGACAAACAGGCCACAGGTTTAGTTGGAATTGATTGGAAAAGTGTCAGTTATCTAAGGTTTGTTGACGAAAGCTTTAATAGTTTATTTGATGATAATAAAGAAGGAATATGAAAAAAAGTATGAGATTTTTTGTTACGGGATCTGTACAACCTGTTTTTTTTAATGGATTTATAAAAAATAATGCCGACAAACTTGGAGTCAACGGTTTTATCAGATCCTTGGAAGATGGGAGAATAGAGATATTCATTGAGGGAAATATAGATGCAGTATATAAGATGGCTCCGTTGTGTAAGAGGGGTCCTGAGCACTCAATAATAAGGAAAGTTGAAGAGAGAGAAGAGAGATATCAGGGTTTTGAGGGATTTAAGGTTCTAAAAATATAAATAAAAAAATAAAGATTAGTTAAAGTCTAAAGACTTATTCAGCTGGGGAATCATCTTCCTCTTCCTTTTTGTCTTCATCCTCTGATTCTTCATCATCAGTTGAATCATCTTCTGTTTTGGAGGATTCTTCTTCAGATTCTTCAGAACTTTCTTCTGTTTCTTCAGATTCTTCCTCAGTGTTTTTTATTTCTTCTTCTGCCATTTTACCTCCTTTTGAACATTTTTTTAGGTAATTTGCAGGGTATTTAAAGCTTACAATTTTGGCCTGTAATCCTTTAGTGGGTAAAATGAAGGGAAACCGAGATAAATTTATAAGCCATTTTGATAGCTGAATTTTATGAGATTGCAAATGATTGATGCCTTAGCTTATAGGCCAAGGTATGGCGTGACTAATGAATCAATTGAAGCGGTAATGGGAGGGCTTCAGGTATCTGAGAATGATAGGATTTTAGCTATTGCTGGATCCGGAGACCAAGGATTTGCAATGCTTGAGGTTACAAGAGAAGTTGTGCTAGTAGATAATGATGAAAGACAGATCGATTGGGTTAGAAGAAGAGCTATGTGCCTTGCAAAAGGAGATAATGTAGACTTTTTGTATGCTCCAAATTCTATAGACGAATGGCAAGAAATTTGTAAACCTCGAAGAGATGAATATTTTGAGATTCCTGGAAGACTGGAAAAAATCAGGGCTAATTTGTCAGGATTAAGAGTTAAAATGGATGATATCACAATATGTTCTCAGAATTCTAAGCCTGAAAGTTTTGATAAAATTTATCTTTCTAATGCTGGAGGAGATACTCCAAGGCCAGAATTTTTTAAAAAATTTGCACATGCTCTATCTCCTGGAGGATTATTATACCATGCAGACGTTGGATTCTCAAGAGGTTATATTCCTGAAAGAACTGGATTAATTTTAGAAAGAGAATTGACGCAATTTGCAATAGCTAAGGAAATTGAATGTAAAAAGAATTGGTTCTTCTGGAAGCCTGCAGTTTTTAGAAAAAAGGCATAATTTCAAAATGTATTTAAAGCATTAACCTCTTTTGTTAACCACATGGGAAGACAAGAACAAATAATAAGTGAAAGAGTGAAAAAACTTGAAGAATTGAAAAAGAAAGGAATAAATCCATATCCTCATAAATATGAGAAATCTTGTAAATCAACAGATTTACATGAGAAATATAAAAAACTCAAGAATGGCGAGAAGACAAAAATTTCTGTTAAAATCCCTGGAAGATTGATGAGTTATAGGGATTTTGGCAAGATCGCTTTTGGAGTGCTTGATGATGGGTATGGGAAAATCCAAATTACATTACAAAAAGATAGTACTCATGAAAAAGTGTTTGAGCTTGTAAAATATGTGGATACCGGAGACTTCATTGGAGTTGAAGGGATTGTTATGAGAACTGAAAGAGGAGAGCTATCTGTTCTTGTAGAGAAACTGGAGATTCTCACTAAATCTCTTTTACCTCTGCCTGAGAAATGGCATGGGATCAAAGATGATGAAGAGAGGCTGAGGAAGAGATATTTAGATATTCTAATGAATCCTGAAATAAAAGAGATGTTTATAAGAAAAAGCAGATTTTGGAACACTGTGAGAGAATTTCTTATTGAGAGAGAGTTTTTGGAGGTTGAGACTCCTGTACTTGAAAATTCTGCAGGAGGTGCAAGTGCTACTCCTTTTGCAACGCATCACAATGCTCTTGATTTGAATGTTTATCTAAGGATTTCTATGGGAGAATTATGGCAGAAGAAATTGATGGTTGCTGGATACCCAAAAACATTTGAGATAGGAAGACAATTTAGAAATGAAGGAATGGATGCAGAACATCTACAGGATTATACCCAGATGGAGTTTTATTGGGGGTATGCAAACTATGAAGATGGAATGAACCTTGTAGAAGATATGTACAAGGAAATAGCAAGAAAAGTTTATGGAAAAACTGAATTCAAATATGATGGATATAAATTTGATTTGAATAAGAAGTGGAAAAGAATTGATTATTCTGAAACTGTAAAGAAAGAGCTTGGAATTGACATATTTAGTGCGAGCAAGCAGGAGATGGAGAAGAAGCTCAAAGAAAACCATACAGAGTATGCACCAGGACTTGAAAAAGGAAGGTTAATGGATTTGTTATGGAAGATATGTCGGAAAAAAATTGCTGGCCCCGTATTCTTGACAGGACAGCCTGTTGAGGTAACACCTCTTGCAAAAAGAAATAAGGATGATCCAAGAAAAGTAGAGCAGTTCCAGATTATCTTAGCTGGGAGTGAGATGGGAAATGGTTATAGTGAACTTAACGACCCATTAGATCAAGAAGAAAGGTTTAGAGAGCAGAGAAAGATGAAAGAGGCAGGTGACCTAGAAGCTCAGGAACATGATGAAAGTTTTGTTGAGGCTCTTAAATATGGAATGCCTCCTGCATGTGGATTTGGATTTTCAGAAAGATTATTTTCATTGCTGGAAAACAAGCCAATTAGAGAGACAGTTATTTTTCCATTGATGAAGCCTTTGGAAGGTTTAAAATCAGAAAAAAATGCCAAATAAAAAAACAGAGTTGATAATAAAAAGCAAGATAAAATCTGCTGTGCCTGAGCTAAGTGTTGCAGGAGAAGTTGCTGGAGCTCTCAATGATAAAGTATTAGAAATATTGACAAAGGCTGCTGAAAGGGCAAAGGCAAACGGAAGAAGAACATTGCAGGCAAGAGACCTATAAGGTATTTTTATATAGTTAAAACCACATATAATAAAATGAAGAAAATAGTATTTTTAGGCATATTTTTAGTGTTTTTCCTTAGCTTTAATGTGTCCGCTGCAATTCAACTAAATATATATGTTGATAGTACAGGGGATTCATTGTTCTTAGGAGAGACAGATGAAATTGAGCTTGTTTTACCTGAAGGCATATCTCTCAAGGATGGAAGAATTACAGGATTTACTCCAAACCTGACTATGAAAAGTGGAGATACATGGATTTTCGAATATTACTTGGATGGCTCTGAAATGAATGTTATTCTTCCTGAAGGAGCAAGAATATCCGAACTTACAAATGGAGAAATATTTTTAGAAAAGAATCAAATAGCTGTTTTTATGCAAGAGGGTGCAAAAATATCATATGTTTTGGATAAGAATCCTGACTCTGAAAATTCAATAATCCTAATAATTCTTGCAATTCTGATTGTGGGGGCAATATTCTATATTATAAACTATTTGAAAAGCTCTAAGGAGAACGATAAAGAAGAAAAGAAAGAGAGTAAAATAGATAATGTAAAGGGGATTCTCAATGAAAGAGAGAGATTAATTATTGAAAAGCTGAAAGAGAGCGGTAAAATAAAGGGATCTTATCTTAGAAAACAATGTGATATTCCAAAGGCTTCTTTCTCAAGACATGTTCAAGAGCTTGAGAAGAAAGGACTTATTAAGAGAACTGGCGAGGGGAAGAATAAGTTTATTGAGTTAAATGAATGATTTATCAGTTCCAATATCGTTCCATAGGTGTTCCAGATGAGATATATAAAGATTGTTTTTCTAAGGTTTGTATGGAAAAAACAAAATTGAATATGCTGAAAGGGGGTCATGAAAATATGAAAATAGTAGGAATAGCGATAATGGCACTTTTAGTGGTTAGTATGTTTACTGTAGGTGTTTTGGCTCAAAAAGAAGAAGTTAAAAAAGAAAGAATAGAATTTATAGCAGCTTCTTCAGGAGCATCCGTTAGTGCGAGCGAGGCTATAGGAATAGTTCCTCCCGTGGCAGAAGCGAATGACGTTAGTGAGATTATTAATGAAATTGATAGTAGAATAGGTCCTGAATTCAGGAAACTAGGTTTCGTGAAAATTTCACTTGCTGAAGGATACTTCACATCTGGGGACCATTTGGGTCTTGTTAGAGCTCTTTGGGGACAAGTAAATGTTGTCTCTGTTGATGATGCTGAAGCTTCAAATCCTGTGACTAATGCTTTTGGTAAGATAAGGGTAGATAATGTAGTTTACAGCCTTGTTAAGGAAAGTTTTAGTGATGATGAAATAAGCTTTACACTAATCGGAAGAGGCACAGATAGTACTGGAACTCTTGATCTAAGACTTGAAGATAGTTATGATGATGAAACTAGACAAATTTGGAAAGGAGAGATTAAGACAGAAGAGTACGCTGGAGATATTTCTCTTGTAAGTGTAAATAGGCCTATAAAAAGGGTTTCAAATGAAAACGCTAATGAAAGGGAAGTTCCGATTGGAAGATTTGATGGTACTTCAGAAAGCTCAGCCGTATCAGATGGATATGAAGCTGCACAAGCAGAAGATTCTAGTGTTACAGAAGCCTCAGATAATCCAAGAGGATTTTTTGGATGGTTTAAAAGAACATTCGGAAACGCATAAGCTCTGAAACTGAGAAATCACACATCATAGTCTTCTAAAGAAGACATCACCTCTTTTTCCTGGAAGAGGACGCCTTGGCTTTACTATAAGGTCGGGTCTCCTCTTCAGGAATTTATTTTTTTGATTTTTTATTATGGATATATATATATCAAAAACCTTTTTTGATTTAATATTAATTTGATGAAAGGAGGTTTGATAAAATGAATAAAACAATTTGGATGAATGTTCTTATTTCTGCGATTGTCGCTGTTATAGTGTTTTCCTTGATGAGCATGATAGGCCCTAGTATTGGACTTTCTCCTGGCTTGAAGACAATTGATGAAGGAAAAATAATAAATGCAAATTCATGTAATGCTGATGAGATTTGTGAGATGAGAAGGGGTGAGGCTGAATCTATTATGTCCCCTGGCAATCAGACGTTGAAAATAGGTAGTGATAATGCTATTCTTCTAAGTGGAGATATTATTGCATATGACTTAGCAGGTAATGGAACTGCTTACGTTTGTACCACATTTAAGGGCTCAGTATACAGAAGTTCAACGCCTTGTGTCTAGTTAATTTAATTTAATTTATTTTTTTCTTTAATTTTATATACTCTTGGAATTTATTCTGAGAGATGTCAAATAAAGCAAAGGGGTCAAAGGCGGAGAGAGAACTTGTTAAGATATTTACAGAATATGGCTGGAGGGCGGCAAGAGTGGCAGGAAGTGGTGTGAATGATGATTCTCCATGCGATTTGATTGCTGGAAAAATTGATAAGGGTGGCGTGACTGTGGAATGCAAATCTTCTAAAAAAAGTAATATCTATATCACAAAGGAGCAGATAAGCGATTTTATTACATTCTCACATATGATTGGACTTAGACCCGTGATTGCTGTGAGATTCAATAGAGAAGGATGGCTTTTTTTAAATCCGAGGGACATGAAAGATACAGGAAAATCGTGGGCTATAAGTTTAAAGATTGCAAAGGAAAAGGGAATGAGGTTTGGACAGTTTTTTTAATAGTGTTTTGCAATTTAAGAATATTTATAAATGTGAAAACACTTTGTTGAGAGATGAAAGGGTGGTTTAATCAAGTAAGTTTTATTTCCTTATGGACTATTCTAGGGATTTTGGTGGTTGGATTAATCCTTGCAGGAACTGGATTATACACTATAACACTTAATGAAAAATCTCAAGGATTTGGAAGTGATGGGAAGAATATCCTTCTTTCTCCACCTGAACTTGAATTACATTACAAATTTGATAGTCTATCAGGTAATTCTGTTGAAGATTTCTCAGACAATGGATTTGATGGGATTGTTTATGGAGATACTTCTGCAGTTGAAGGGGTTATTGGAAATTCTTTCAAATTTGATGGAAATGGAGATTACATTTCTTCAACCAATATAAATCTTGGAAAAACATTTAGTGTCTCTACATGGATAAAACTAAACAATTATCCTACTAACATTTATATGATTGCGAGTAAGGGAGTAAGAGATGATGTGAACTTTCACCCTTATACCTTCCAGTTGAACAGTGAAGGGTATGTGAGTTTCTTCTTTAGGGGGGCGAATCTTCTAGATGCGGAAGGAATAACATCTACATCTAAATTACAGTTAAACAAGTGGTACTTAGTAACTGCAACATATAATAATGGAGATTATAAAATTTATTTGAATGATAATCTTGAGAAATCAAGAGTGTTGAGTTCTCAATTAGAACCCTACAACAATCAAGGGGAATTATTTATCGGAAGTGTGAAAAATGTTGTGATGAATAAAACTGAAGCATCCTTGAATGGAACCCTTGATGACTTTAGAATTTATTATATAGCGTTAAATAATTGGGAGATTGAGGGAATGTATAAGACTACGTTGAGAGATCTACAGGCACATTATAATTTTGAAAGAATTGATGAGAATGGGAAGGCTAAAGATGAAAGTGAGAATAGATACGATGCGGTACAATTCGGAAATCCTGAAGTTGTAAAGGGGATTGACCTAAATGCCATAAATTTTGATGGAAATGATTATCTAAAGGCCAGTACATCTAGCTTGTCTGAGAACAGATTATCAATCACTGCATGGGTGAATCCTGAGGAAATTGAGGGAAGAGATTACAGAACAATTGCAAGCACATATACAAATTTTCAAACAACGCAGGGAGGATATGGATTTAGGTTAATTGGGGATGAGTCCTCAGAAGATATTGGAAGACTTCAATTCTTTTATTGGCCTATTGGGGGAGAAAGTTATCAAACATTCAAGAGCAACAAGGTAATCCCTGTTGACTCGTGGTCGCAGGTAGGAGTGACATTTGATGGGTCTGATGTAAGGCTATATGTTGATGGAAAATTAGATTCAACTCATACAAGTTCTAGGGAAATAAAACAACAGAATGATTTGTATATTGGGGCAATGAATTTTTCTACAGATGGAATTGTTAATTATTGGAAGGGAAAAATAGACAATCTAAAAGTATATGATAAAGTTATATCTGAGGGAGATATAAGGTCTGAGTTCGATTCAATAAATTTGATAGTATATCATAAATTTGATAGTATAACTTCTGATAATCAAGTACGTGATAGTTCAACCCACGGATTTGATGGAGAGGTATTCAACGCAAAAGAAGATGAATACGGAATTAAAGACGATGCAGTCGCATTTGATGGAAAAAATGACTATATTGAAATTGCAGATTCTCAAAGGCTTGATCTTGCATCTGGATCTTTCACAATTAGCCTATGGTTTAAGAGCTTGAGTTCAAATCTGACTCAGACAATGTTTGAAAAAAAGAATTTCTATAATTTAAATGATAGTTATTATAACCTTATATTAGATGATGAGGGAATAGTAGAATTTAACTCAAGATGCAATTCCACCATCTCAGTTAAATCTGAGAATAGCGTTTTGCCTAACAAGTGGAATAATGTAGTTGTTGTAAGGGAAGGAAACAGAGATAGAATCTTATTATACCTTAATGGGGAATTAGATATTACCAGTACAGATAGAGGATGTGATGATCTTTCAAATTCTATGCCCCTAACTCTTGGAGGACAATCAGATATTGAGAATGATGATGATTTCAATGGGCTTCTGGATGAATTCAAGATGTATTCAAGAGCAATGAACTCTGCTGAGATAGAAGATTTATATGATGATGTTGCCCCGTCAAATGATACAGATGATGGAAATAACAACAATAACCAGCAAACGTGCACTCCAGACTGGTCTTGCACATGGAGTGAATGCGCAAATGGTATACAGCAGAATGTATGCGAAGATTTAAACAGTTGTGGAACTAACACTGGAAAACCTGCTGAGAATGAGAGAACATGCTCTTCTGGAAGCAGTGATTTTGGGTCTTCAGATAGTAGTAGTGATTCTGGAGATAGTCTTGATACCTCCTCTAGCTCAAGTATCTCTGCATCTAAGTTGATATTTTATTTCCTAATAGCTATTCTTCTTGTAGGAATAGTTGTAATTGGAGTTGTTCTTTTCATAAAACATAAGAATAATCAGGCAGAACAGGCTGGAAATATATAGTTTTGATTTGACAAAATTATAATTTAACTGGTCTCTACAGATTTCTTGGTGAGATATTCATATGCTGAATGTGCTGCCGTGCATCCTTCTGCAACTCCAGTTATTAATTGTTTGAAAGGTTTGTCAGCAACATCTCCTGCAGCAAATACTCCTGGAATATTAGTAGAAGAATCCTTGTGATCAATCTCGATTTCTCCGCGCTTATTGAGCTTTATTCCAATGTCTTTTGCTAAATCTGATAGAATGATGTGCCCTATTGCAATAAACAGCCCCTGTAGTTCCAATTCTTTCTTTCCATTGTATTCATTGTCCAGAATAACTTTCTCAAGGAATTGAGAGCCAATTACCTCTATCACATTTGTACTTGAGATTATCTCTATTTTCTTGTTTTGATTTACTCTCTCAAGATTTATAGGTTCTGCGCGTATTTTATCATTCCTGTATATGATATAGACTTTTTTTGCATGTTCTGCCAGAACTAAGGCATCTTTTGCTGCAGAGTCCGAGCCTCCGACAACTCCCACTATCTTATTTTTAAATAATGGTGCATCACATAATGCACAATAAGCCACCCCCTTATTTTCAAATTCTGTAGATCCTGGAACATCTAGTTTTCTCCATTTTGTTCCCGTTGCAAATAGAATTGTTTTTCCAACGTATTCTGATTTTTCAGTCTTTACAATAAAATTGTCTTTTGATTTTTCTACTGATGTGGCTTTCTCTTCTTTTATTTCAACATTTTCATAGGATCTCGCGTGCTTTTCAATTTTTTCAGCTATTTCTGGTCCAGAGAGTGTTATAAATCCTGGATAATTCTCAACAATGTTAGTTGTGGTTATAACTCCTCCAACGGGCATTTCAGAGCCGTGCGAATAACCTAGTACAAGAGTGCTTAGACCTAAACGTGCTCCATACATTGCTGCAGACAATCCGGTTCCACCCGCTCCTAGGATTATAAAATCATAATTTTTTTCTTTCATTTTTATTTTAAATGTAAGGCTTTTTTCAATGAATGCTCATCAAAACCCACGATTATCTTTCCATTTGCATCTATGACTGGAACTCCCTTTTGACCAGATTTTTTTATCATTTCATCAGCAGCCTTTGCATCTGATGAGACATCCACATCGTTAAACTCAATCTTATGCTCTTTAAAAAATTCCTTTGTCTTCTTACACCATGGACAGTCTGGGGTTGAATATATTGTTATGGACATCTGTTCTTCCATACAATATTAATATGGTGTTATATAAAACTTTTTATGCTATGATTCCTTGTAAAAGAAATGGATAAAAAATTGAAAGATTATTTGGATAAAAATGAGATAAAATATAAATTGCACAAGCATATTGCAGTATTTAGGGTTATAGAATCTAAAAAAATACATGAAAAAATATCAGGGTTGCATTGTAAGACCCTTTTTTTGAAAGATAATAATGAAAATTTTTATCTTGTAGGGATGCCGGCTGAGAAAAAACTTTGTACAAAGTCATTAAAGAGGCACTTGGGGGTAAAAAAGATTAATTTTGGATCCCCTAATGAATTAAAGCTGAAAACAGGGCTTGTTCCTGGAAGTGTAAGTATATTTGGAATTATCAATAGTGATAAGGATGTGGGCATTGTAATAGATAAGATTGTATGGGAATCTGAGATAGTTGGTTTCCATCCCAACGTCAATACAGAGACCCTTGAGATTTCCCATTCTGATTTAAAAAAATATTATGAGTCTTTGAATTGTAAAAAAAATATTCTAAATATCTCAATATGAAAATTTATTAATTATGAATTTCAGTTATATCTATGAATTGGAAACCCAATTATATGGCAATAATTGTTTTGGTATTTTTAGCAATATTTTCATCATTTATATTTGCAAATAGGAGTATACCCGCGTGTTTTAGTGACTCTTGTTTTGAAGTTGAAATTGCAGATGATATTAAGGAAAGGGAAATGGGATTGATGTTTAGGGAAAATTTAAGTGATGGCTCTGGAATGCTTTTTATTTTTGATGAATCTGGAATTTATCCTTTTTGGATGAAAAATACATTTATTCCATTGGATATAATTTGGATTAACGAAAATATGGAAGTTGTTTTTATAGAAAGTTATGCCATGCCTTGTGGAGAGGGTGAATGCATTCCAATAAATCCAGACATTTTGGCAAAATATGTTTTGGAGGTTAATTCTGGCATGGTTGAAAAGAATAATATTTCTATTGGAGATGTGATGAAATGGAAAAAAGACACGCTATTTTAATATCTTTTTTAGTGACGCTTGTCATAGCAGGGAATATATTATTTTTTTATGATTTTTCTTCTTCAAGGGAAAATGCAGTCATTGTTAGAGTTCTTGATGGTGATACTGTTGAACTTGAAGATGGAAGGACTGTCAGATTACTTAATATAAATGCTCCTGAAAAAAATGATTTCTTTCATGATGAAGCTAAGAGTTTTTTAAAAGAATTTGAGAATAAAAGTGTTCAAGTTGAGATTAAGGGAGTTGACAAGTATAACAGAGCTCTTGGGAAGATTTATTCTCAAGAATACATAAATCTTAAAATCGTAGAAGAAGGTTTTGCTCATGTTTATATGGTTGAAAAAGAAGAGATGGTGAGATTTAAGGATGCTGAAAAAGAGGCATTTGAAAATGAAAGTGGTATCTGGAAGAAATCTGAATATTACGGTTGTGTTGATGTAGAAATAAATAAAAATGAGGAAACTCTTAATATATTAGTCAAATGTGACATCTCGTTGAAAGGGTGGCATATAAAGGACGAGAGCACTAAGATGTATGTGTTTGGAGATATTATCAGTGATAGGGTAATACTTCATTCAGGAAAGGGGGATGACAAGGATAATGAAGTTTATTGGAAAATCGGAAATGTGTGGAATGATGATAAAGATTCGATATTCATCAGGGATCAGAAAGGTCTTCTTGCCTATTATGATAGTTATGGTTATTAACATTTTGTTGAATCCTGTTAGCGGACTTGATTTTTCTTTCAGTTATCCTGAAGAGGTTCAAGCTGGAGAGGAATTTGAGGTCATTATTGAACTGGATACCTCAGATGAGCACGATGTTAAGATATATGTTCATGAGGCAAAAAAGGGAGTATCAGAGATATTTGATGGAAGTGAATGGAAAAATCCATTTTACTATCTCCAGAGATATTTTCCAAATGTTAAAACATACTATGTAAGGACAAATTATACTGGAGAGAGTGAGATATGTGTTCAATTAAGAAATTCAGAAACAGAGAAGGTTGAAAAGAAGTGCTCCCCCATAGTTTCACAGAATTTGGAGGAAGAGCAATTAGTTTTGCCTGAAGAGGATGAGGACCCAAAATTAACTGAAATTGAATCTTCAGAGTTGAATGAAGATAATACTCTAAATAATTCTGATTTAAAATCTGGAGGGGGAAATGTTAATCAGTTTAATAAAATTGTATTGAACTCTCCAACTAAGACAAATAATGTGGAAGAGAAAATTTTTGTTTCCAAAGAAGAAAAAATAAGATTAGGAGTTATTTATGGATTTGTTATAATCTGTGTAGTTATAATAATCTTATTATCATTGAAAAAATTATAATGTAAAACTTTTAAAAACCCTAATTACATGGGTGTAGCATGGAAAAAGCCATACACTCCCGTATGATATTTGAAATATTAGGAAGGCCTGCTGAGCATATTAAAGAAGCACTGAACACATTGGTTGTGAGATTAGGTTCTGAAAAGGGTGTAAATGTATTGAATAAAGTATATCATGACCCAAAAAAGATTGAAAATGCTGATGAGTTATATTCTGCATTTAGCGAGGTTGAACTAGAAATAGAGTCTATTGATAAATTCTTTTTGGTGATTTTTGGCTATTTTCCTTCAAATGTTGAGGTAATTGCACCACGTGAGATTAAGATAAGAAATGAGGATCTTAACAGCCTTGCAAACGATCTTGTTGCGAGAATTCACCATTACGACGCTATCACGAAAAAACTTCTGACAGAGAGAAATATACTTGCTAGTAAATTGAAGGAAGCAGGAATAGAGTTTGGAAATGGAACGCCTGCTCAAGACAAAGAAAGTCAAGAAAAAAATTCTGAAAGAAAAAAGAAAAAAAATTAGTTTACTTGTGGATACCCAATTTTTTTGTCTTTAAATATTTTGCAATTACTATTACCAGAACAATTAGTATTATTGCCCCTATCAAATACCCTGCCCAAGAGTAATCTTTCTTTAATTCAGTCTTTTTACAGGAGGCGATGCAGCAGCTATTGCCATCTATAGAAGAGACTACCTCTCCAGTGCAAGTTTCGTCTGCGGAGCAAAACCTACCATCCAGTTCTGAACAAAGATATCCTGAAGAGCTAGAAAAATCTTGTAAATAGGGAGTGAACACTTCAGACTCATTTTGAGTGAAATTTATTATAACTGGGAGGATAATCTCTTCTTCTCCAGACATTATCACTATTACCTCATCTATATTACTGTTTTGATTTTTTAGAAGGAGATTGAATTCTACATATTCTGATGCTGGAATTATCTCTGGAAGCTCATCAATAAGGAAAAGTTCTTCGTCATAAATGAACCTTATATCCTCTATGTCTAAATCTTTAAGATTTGTCAATCTTATTGGAAATTTTATCTCTTCAGAATATAAGATTGTACTGCGAATCTCCAGTGGAAGTAAGACTAATGCATCTTCTCGAAAGTTAGTTTCGTTCTCTTGGAAGTAAGTATCGTTATTTTCTGATGGGCTGAAGTATACTGGGATAAAATACATCCCGAATTTTATTTTATTAAATCCTGATTCAAGTGAAGATGGAAATACTGAAATCTTATTTTCTCCAGGCTTAAGAGTTAAGTTTGCATAACCTTCTAGGGAAGTCTCAATTGTCTGGGGAATATCTAATTTTGAAATTAACTTTAATGTAAACTCTGAATTGGTTATTATCAACCCCGGATTTATTGAATAAGGGGCTATTTCTCCGGAAGCAGTAAAGTTCTGGCTGAAATCTATTTTTTGAGACTGCCCGTTTAGAGTTGTTAGGATGTCTTTTATATGGAGAGTGTAGTTTTTTTCTTCATCTGGTAAAAGAGCGTATAAAAAATATTTTTCTCCTAATCTCTTTATATCATATTGAAGAGGAACATCTATATTTCCAAATTTTCCAGTTTTGAATTCTACTTGATCTGGATAGATTGGTTCAAGAATATTACCAGAGATTTCTATTATAAGTGTTTCTCCTGGTTGATATGATTGTTTTAGGTCTGTAGATATTGCAAGAACTGATGGCAAAATAAACATCAAAATAGAGAGTGATATTAAAAAATATTTTTTCATGGAAATCCTTGGCAAATGGTTTATATAAATTTTTAGAGTTAATCGCTCATCTCTTTTAATTTCCTCAATGTTTCTTCCATTTCCTGATCAAGCTTTGATACAGGCCTATTTTGAGGCGTTGAAGACCTTGCTTGAGGCTGCCCAGGTCTGTTTTGAGGTTGCACTTGTCTTCTAAGAATTGGAGGCTGGAAAGGAGGCCTTCTAGGAGTTGTAGGTGAAGATTTTATACCTCCCCTTCTTTTGAATTTAAACCACCAAACTTGTAGCTTTCTCCTGAATATTATTGCAAGAGCTATAAGAATTATAAGAATTATTAATATGACTATCCAAAGCAATGAACCTGATTCTTCCGAACCCTCGTCTTTTTGGACACAACATAAGTCTGTAGAAAGACTACAACTTAGAGATGATTCTTCCTCACTTGATAGGCAAGAATTGTCGCATGTCCCTCCTGCCTGTTCACATTCGTTATCATCAGAAGTGGTTGGTGCAGGAATACATTGTCCAATACAACAGGTTCCATCTGAAGAGCTTGTAGGATTTCCTTCACAAATCTGACTTGAAGTGCAAATTCTTCCTCCTTGTTCAGTGCATGTAGCTTGAATTCCAACAGGCACGGAGCAGCAATATTCGCTGAAAGCCGAACAGGTTCTGTCAATGATGCTCCCACCTGCATCTGCGCACTGATTGTATGAACTACAAGAATATGTTGGCTCACATAGTTGGGATCCACCTGATGTTCCATTACCTGTTTGGTTTTCGTTTCCTGTACCTGAAAATCCAAGATTTTTTGGCCATCCAGAGTATAAGATAAACGCTGTGTCTCTTAAGTTGTTATTGTTCCAACATCCAGTGTTCTTGTCTTGAATAGCTAACAAATAGTCTTTAGCATTGTTCAATTCTAAGGAAGAACTTCCCTGAAGGGCTAGCATCCCAAGAGAAGTATCATAAAATTTATTGTAAGGCGTGTTTGGAGCTTGCCAGTATTGACTGTTCTTTTGAGATTGAATTATCGAAGCAAATTGTTCATCTCCCTTTTTTAAGATATATAGAAGAGCGTCTGAAAAGAACATTTTGTTATCTTCACTAAGAGCGATTAAATATGGAGTGTATGCTGAAACGTCATGCCCAGTTTTTTGAAGAGCAAGAGCGGTCCAAAGGCTACCTTCATAATCACAGGAACTCCCTGTTCTAAAACAACGCGCATTTACATGTTCTGTTTTCTCTCCGCCTGCAGGTGTTGAAGTAGTTGTAGAGGAAACATACATCACATCTGAGCCAGATTTTTTGTAAAGAAGTGTTGTAATAAAGTTTCCAAAATCCCCATCACAAGATACATCAAAATTTCTATCTATACAATTATCTTCTATGCTTAACCAATATCCCTCAGGAGTTATTCTCAGGCAACTTCCTGGATTTCCAGAAATTTTCATATCTTCTTCAACAGAAATCGTGTGACTTGCTCCTGAATAAGTAATTGTGCAAGATGCAGGGGCATGATTCTCTATATCTATAAGCAAAAACCAGTTTAAACCTGTTGCAGTGGCATTTTTAGAGATGAGATATTCTTCTATTTGAGATGTGTCTTTGTTTATACGGTCGTAAGCAAGTACTACTTGAGCAGTTTCCTTAAGTCTGCACCCTGAACTTGGCCAACAATTGTTTTTTTCTTCGTCAGTAATTGCGTTTAATAACTTACTATTTGAACCCAATGCAAGAATTCCAAATATCCCTTCTGAAAGAGCTAAGGAAGATTCATCTGAATCATCAAATCTATCTTGAAGACATTGATAAGCCTTTTCGACTCCAGAAGTCTCGTTTGATTGTGCTAAAACAGATGACACAAATAGTATGAAAGTTATCGCTACTAGAACACCACTCTTTTTCATGAGTTTAATAAGAGCGGGATGTTTAAAAAGATTGTCTAATCCCTAAACATCTTTCTGGCAACTTCTGAAATAGGATTTTTTGCATTTGGAAGAGAATCAAGCAGATTTAGATCTTTATAAAAACTTTCGTTTGAATAGTTTGGAGGGAGGATCTTCTTCTTTTGCTTGATGTGCCAATCTATTTGACTTTTTACATACCCCTCCTTTAGAGGAGGTTTATTTTTTTTATTCCATTCTATTATCATCTCATTTATTTGTGCAGGAGAATAGTTAAGGCTCTTTAGAAAAGTTATTAGAATAAACAGCCCTCTTTTCCTGCCTTCTTGCAAGCCTTTTAGTAATTTTTTTATAGGTTTTGGAAACATGGCTTCTGTAACTCCTGAAAAATCAGTGGGAGTGTAGTCTGAGTACTTTTTCTTTTGTATAATTTCTTCTTCATTATCTTGTAATCTTCTCCATTCAAGCGCTTCCGCAAGAAGACCTTCGGCTTCTCCGGGAGAAGCATTTGGATAAAAACTCCTTACTTTTACTTTTAGAGGATTTGCATCCTTAGGAAGAAATGAGCTTATTTGATCCTTTGTTAGCACAACACTAGCTAATGCTGTTTTTTCATGAAGAGAATAAGGCATGCGGAAAAGGTGCCTAGATGAAACGAGAACTAAATCCAATGCACCAAGTTTTGAAGCGGAGAGTTCTTCCTTAAACTCTTCAGATGTGCCTGAATCAATTGGACTTCTAGCGGTAGTTGTTGTTGAGGATCTGAATCTTGAAGTTTTCCAAAAATCTGTGCCTATGTCTATTTTTAACTTTGTCTTACAATTCTCACAAAAGAAATAGTCCTCTTCTTTTATCACCTCAAAATACCCTGGACAAGAGATTTCTGTGCATTTTAGCTGCCTTTTTGTAAGTTTAAAGTTGGGTCTTGCATAAGGAGTGTTGCACCTGTTGCATTTAAAATGAACAAGATTTGTTTTTTTTGCATCCTTTCCACATGAAGGGCATTTTATTTCTAATATATCTTCCTTAGAGAGATTTGTCCTTTGATGAACTGCTTCAAAATTAACTCCCATTTCTGCAACCTCCTTGTTATATTTGGGTTTTATGCTGTTCATCAAAAATTGAGTTATCGCCCTAGGCCATTCTGGAAACATTTTTTTTGATTCGATCCCATTGAAAGTTTCAGGAAAGGCTTTTGAAGGAACTATTATGTGAAATCCTTTAGATCCTGAAAATTTTATCGCATAGCTCTTGATCTTGTGTTTTTCTAGTTCTTCAATTATAAGTCTTGCTGCGATCTTTGAATAATCCAAGTAAGGAGAGTCAATATCAAGAAGCAAATCCCATCCTGATCTAATCTCTGATAATTCTTCAGTACTCATATCTGAGTTTATCTCTAAAGGTTGATCCCATATCTCTTCTGAAGCATGAAACGATGTTGCTCCTTTGCTTACCATCCCAAATATATCTCCGGGATATTGAATAGTGTCTGGTCTTTTTCCAAATCCTTCAAAATATCTTGGGACTACCTCTCGGCTTTTTGAAAACTCAAAAAGTGCTTTTTGTACATTTGGATTGGTATAATAAATTCGTGTTATTGCTCTTACTCTTGTCTCTTTTTCTGACATAAAATTATTGGAGAGGAGGTGTTTTATATGGTTTTATGTTATGTCGCAAACATTAATATATCACAATTAAAGGGTGTGGCGTTAGTGAGCACAAGAGAAAGGCTTATAAAAAAAACATTCTTTTTTACAGAATGCGAAAAAAGAGGAGCAGTGTTTTTATTATTGGACTGATTATATTGGTTCTTGCTTCGATTATAATAATTGTTAGGGGTAATGAACTTATAGGTAACGCTATAAATGTCTCTCCTAAATCTGTTCAATATACTTCTCCTAGTCAAATTTTAAATAAAGATTCTGTTGATTCTGGCTCTGAGGGTGATTTAAAAAATGTTCAGGCAGAAAATGTGCAGAAGACTCCGAAGGCGTTAGATGTAGCGGCTGGAAGTTCAGATAAAAAAGGAGTTTCAGGGGTTGAAGTGGGAGGGAAAACAATTCCTGTTGAAGTCCATAAAGTCTCTCCAGGTTTTATTAATGTTGTTCTGAGGAAGTTTAAGAATTCATTGGGAATTGAGAGTTATGAAGCATCATTGAGTCCTTCTTCTGGAGAATATTTTGATGAGGATAGTAAATCTAATCTTCCAAATCTTATTGTTTCTGAACTGGCCTATATTGTCTCTGAGACAGTTGGGGGCAAAAGAATAGATGTCTCTGTGATCATCAAGAATATTGGAGGAGAGTATTCAGAAGAGAATTATTTTGTACAGAAGTTATGTACTTCTGGAGAGCCATGTATTGAAAAATCAATAAATGTCCCGAGTTTAAATGCGGGAGAGAGTAAGACTTTTCTTGAGATCATTTATCTAGGAGATAAGGAGTATGCATTAAGTGTAGAGATTGACCCTCTTGACAATATTAAAGAATCAAACGAAAAGAATAATAAAGCAAGCCTTTTGATTAATGCATAATTGCTTCTTTATAACAATAAACCTTAAAAGCCGGTCTGGTGTGGTTACAGCATGTTATTAAAACTTGAAGATCCGAAATTTTTTGCAAATCTTGTGAGTATTATATCCGAATTAGTCACAGAAGTCAGAATAAAAGTAAATAAAAATGGGATGAGTCTCACTGCCGTAGATCCTGCAACTGTTGCAATGGTCTATTTTAATATCCCTCCTGAACTATTTAGTCAGTTTGAAATTGAAAATGAAGTGGTATTGGGGGTCAACCTGAATGACTTAAAATCTATTTTGAGAAGATGTGGAATGGGTGGTTCTTTGATAATAGAAAAGGATGAAAACATGCTCAAAATTGGTATAAGAGACAGAATAAAGAGAGATTTTAAGCTTGCATTGATAGATATTGAGGGAGAAGAAAAGGAAATGCCTGAATGGGAGTTCAAAAGCGTTATAAAGATGGATTCACAGGCATTTGTTGATGCTGTTGAAGATTGCCTTGTTGTATCGGACGCATGTTCCTTTATTGCAGAGCCTAGCAAATTCATAATAGAAGCTAAGGGCCTCCATTCATCAAGAGTTGAGTTTTCTAGTGATGAAGCAGAAATCTATTCTGATATGAGTATAGCAAGGTTCTCCTTAGAATATCTTAGCAAATTCATAAAGGGAGCTAAGATATCAAATAAGGTAGAAATTAATTTTTCTGAAAACCACCCAATGAGGATAAATTTTCCTACAGGAAAAGTGATGCTTTCATTTATTCTTGCACCAAGAGTCGAACAAGACGATTGATTTTAGTTTAGATGTCTGGACGTATTATCCTTCAAAGCATTAAATCAGATTGACAAATTCTTTCTTAACTTTTTCTAAAGTTTGTTTGTTAATTTTTGCGACTTTTTTGATAATCGTCTTCTTATCTAATGTGAATATTTTATCTAGTTTTATTCTGCTCTTTACAGGAATATATCCGATTTCTAAATCCTTATTTTCAATCATAATAGAGTATTTTGCGTTTTTTAGATAGGATGTCATGCCACAAGTTATTACATCTTCCGAATCTTTGATGTCTTTATCTTTTGAAAGAATTAAAACAGGTCTCTGTTTAATAGCACTTAAATCTGAAAATGGGAAAGGAACTATTACTATATCTCCTTGGTTATACATTGTTCCAAACTTCATCCTCTTTATTATCCCATAATTTTCTTGCAACTTTCTCAGAATGTTTTAATAAATCTGAAAAATCTTCTTTTTTGACTTTTTTGAGAACGAGAGAATCATCACTCCGAGTAATAATTAATTCATCTCCTTGTACAATCCTAAGAGAGTCTCTCATTGCCACAGGCAGAGAAATCTGTCCTTTATCTGTAACCTTAATTATTTTAGTATCCATGTTAAAGTAAGAATTTCCTTACTTATAAATTTTTCGATTTATCACACTTTTACTAAGGTTTAAATATATCTATGAATATTGATACCTAATACTAATATTATTAAAGAGAGGTATTTACTAAGCAATTAACATATGAATGTTCATAATAATAAAATACTTGAAATCTTAAAGAGAGAAAAAGTCGTTACTAGTTCTGAAATTGCTAAGGATCTTAAAATTTCATGGAATACCGCTGACAAATATCTTCTTGAACTTGCATTTGAAGGAAAAATAATAAGAATAAAGAAATTAGGAGTGAATCTATGGCTTTTGAAATAAAAAATAAAAAAGGACAGGTAGCAATATTTGTTGTTATTGCCCTAGTTGTTGTGGCAATAATAATACTCTTTTTTGTTTTTCTAAAGAAGGATATAAGAATTGATGTTGGGGGAGAGTTTAATCCTGAAAACTATGTTGAGAGATGCGTAAGGGGTGCTATTGAAGATAAATTAGAGATTATGCTTCCTCAGGGAGGGTTTGTGGATCCAAAAAATTATCATCTTTACAATGATATAAATGTGGGTTATTTATGTGATAATATAAACCGATTTGATCCATGTATTACTCAATATCCTGATTTTGTTGAGCAGGTAAGCAGAGAGCTTGAAAGAGAAACAGAAGAAGACATTGAGATGTGCTTTTACACCCTTGAAGAAGAGTTAGATAGTAGAGGTTTTGAAGTTAGTGGGGGGGAACAAAAAATAGATGTGAACGTAAAACAGGAAAAAATTGAAATAAAGGTTATTAAAGAATTATCAATCTCAAAGGGGGAAAGTGTACAGAGATTTTCCTCATTTAATGCTGTTATTTTAAGCCCTCTTGGAAAAATGGCAGATATTGCAGGGAATTTTATTGCTTATGAGGAAGCTAGAAATTGTTATGCAGAAAATCTAGGGTATGTTCTTGCTTACGGAAACAAAAAGAACATTGATATAAAAAAGGCTGAGTCATATGATTCTACAAGAGTCTACACCATTATTGACACAAATTCTGGAAAGGAAATGAATATTGCAATAAGGGGGTGTGTTCTAGGACACGGATTTTATGGAGAGTAGGAAAAAAGTGATAGTGGGATTTGAGGTATTTCTTCTTGTCAGCTTTAGTGTTGCGTTTGCATATTTAATATATCAGGAAAATAAATCTGTGCTTCTTCCTTATGTTGATGAAGGAAAATTCATAGGAAAGACAAGGGCAGTCATTCTTGATCATCTTGGTAAAAACTTAGTTTCTGCACAGGAGGCTATGAATACTTGTACTGTTGATATAAATGGGAGGTTCTGCCAAGAATATATTGCTTCAGAATGTGAAGAGAAGTGTGATGTTGCAAATGAAGGAAGATGCCTTCCATCTAGGGCTGAAGAGACCTCACTCTGCAAACTTGGTACATGTATTACTGGGGATGGGTTGAGTTGTAATCCTAACACTCCAAAATTAAGATGTGATGATATTGGAGGGACATGGGATGAAAGAGGGGCTGGAGAAATTCCCCAATGTCAAAAAGGATGCTGTTTTATTGGAAGTGAAAATAATTTTGTTACAAGTGCGCAATGTAATTCGTTGTCTTCAAGCAGTGGAATAATTCTTGATGGAGAAAATAACAGATTTGACCCAGGAATAAGATCAGAACTACAATGTTTGCTTTTAGCAAATCCTTCTTCGGAAGGTGCATGTGTACTTTCTTCTAACATCCCTGAAGAGAATGATTGCCAGTTCACTATAAAAAGTTCATGCAATACACTTGGAGGAGATTTTTATGAGGGCAAATTATGTTCTAATTCAGAGATAAACACTATTTGCGAAAAGCAATCCACAACAGGAATTGTTGATGGAAAGGATGAAATATATTGGTTTGATTCGTGTGGAAATAAAGAAAATATTTATGAGGGTGGAAGTGGTGTAGCGAGGCAAAGAAGCTGGAATAATGGGTCTATTTTATCAAAGGCAGAAAGTTGCATTTTGGGAGATGAAAGAAATCCATTAAAAAATCAAGCAAGTTGTGGAAATTGTAATTATTTAGATGGAACAAAAGCAGGGCTTGCACAAAGTGGAGATACAAAAAATTCCGATGGAGGGAATTATGTTTGCAGAGATATAAGATGCAGCTATACAGATCAATTTGGGAAGAGAGTAACTAGAGAAAATGGAGAGGCTTGGTGTAGTTATGAAAGTCAGATTGGAACTGAAGGAGAAGGGAATGAACAGAGAGGACTTGATGTTCCTGGAAGTAGCCATTACAAAAATGTGTGTCTTAATGGAGAGGTAAGAATTGAGCAATGTGCTAGTGGAAGACAACAGATATGTTCTGAATCAAGGGATGAGGAAATTGGATTTTCGTCTGCTGCATGCAGACCCAATCAATGGGCAAGATGTTTTGCATTAAATCAGGAGGGCTCTGACCTGAGTAGATGTGAAGATATAACCGACTGCACACTTAGAAATATTGATTTAACCAAAGGAGGCAATGATAATTTTAAGTTCAGTTTGTGTGTGCCTAAATATCCTCCAGGATTTGACCTAAAGCCTGATTTGGATGTATTTGGACAGATAAGTGGGGAAGTAAGAAGTGATGCAGAAATTGCATGCGGGCTTGCAAGTTTGAAGTGCACAGAAGTTAGTGTTGGTGGCCTTGGAGGAACAAAGAGAACAAATGATTTATGTCATGATAAAGTATTCACAGAGACATTAAACAACCTGTGCATGAGTTTAGGAGACTGTGGAGGAGGAGCTAATATTGTTGGGGAATATACGGATGACGGGTATAGCGTCAATTTTGAGGATATAGATTTACAGCAAAATTATATTTCTGCTTTGAGAAAAGTTGCAAGGGCTGTAGAAGGACAAAGGGGTGAGCCATTGAGTGCTGATGAGATTGCTAGTTTTTATAATGTGAATACAGGAAGTGCAGATTACAAACCAGAAGATGCTCAGTTGGCTTTGATTGGAACGGTTGGAGGATTGGCAGGAATAACTCTCGCATATGCTGTACAAGCAGGATGGATAAGTGGAGCAGGGAGTGTTGCTGGAGGAGCAGAGAGTATTGCTGCAGGTGCTGCTGAATTTGCGGGACCGGAAGCAGCTGATGCATTTTTAGCTGAACATGCTGGACCTGGCCTTGGAGCATATGCAGGAGCAGCGGCTGGAGCATTGATTGGAGCTGCTACTGTATCATTGCTTTTGAAATATACTGGAGTTGGAGCTGGATTGAGCAAGGAAATTCAATATGCATTGATTGCTGGAGGAGCGATTGCAGGAGCTATTGCTGGATGGTCTTTAGTAGGGGGGACGGGGGCATTTGCAGCGGGATTTAGTTGGGTACCCGTCGTTGGTTGGGTTCTTGGAATACTGGTTATAGGATTCATTGGACTTGGATGGCTCCTTGGATGGGGAAAGAAGAAGGAGAAAGAAGTTGTTTTCACATGCAAGCCTTGGGTGCCTCCTTCTGGAGGAGCTGATTGTGGTAAATGCGGAGATAATGGATTGCCTTGCAATGAATATAAGTGTGAAAGTCTTGGAACTGCATGTGAATTTTTGAATGAGGGAACAGATGCAGAAATTTGTGTTGCTGTTGAGGATAAAGATGCTGGACCTCCTATAATAAAATCAGACAGAGATCCTCTGACTGAAGGATTTGATTATACTCAAGAGTCTAATCTTGGATTTAATGTTATTGGGAATACTAGTGATGGATGTTTGCCCGCGTATACTCCTGTGAAATTTGGGATTGAAATTACAGAAGCAGGGCAATGTAAATATGACATTGTGCAAGGAAAAGATTTTGAGACAATGAGTTATGATTTTGGAGGAAACTTATTCAGGATGAATCATGTCATGAGTGTGTTTATGCCTGCATTATCTGCATTGCAGGAAGAAGGAATAAATCAAGATGTTAGAGCAGACTTTAATCTTTTTGTGAGATGCAAAGACAGAGCAGGAAATGCAAATGAAGTTGATTACAATGTGAGATTCTGTGTCTCTCCTGAAGATGACTTAACTCCTCCAATAATCTCCAGGTTCAGCCCCGCGAATGGAGGTTTTACTGCATTTGGAGCAACAGAAAGGAACGTGAACTTCTTTGTGAATGAGCCATCAGATTGTAGATGGGATTCACAGGATGTTGATTATGATGTTATGTTGAATGAAGTAAACTGCGAGCAGTCTGCTGGGTCTACTACACTATTGGGATACAGGTGTGAAGTCAACGTCCCAGTGAATTCTGACTTAGAAGAAAATAAGTATTATCTTAGATGTAAAGACCAACCCTATCTTGAAATAAGTAATCCTGATGGAAAGACAAGGAATAAGAATACCCAGAGTGTTGAATATATATTAAAGAAGAGTAATGAGCTTAAGATAGTAAGTATCTCTCCAGGGAATGACGAGACCATTACAACTGGAAACGTTGAATATGTTGGAATTGAATTGAGTGTGCAAACAGAGGGAGGAGCAGAAGGAGCAAGAAGAGTGTGTGAATATGATTCTGCAAACAATGGGCTGTTTGACGAGTTCTTTGAAACTGGAGGAGATATTCATAAACAGAATATGAATTTAATTTTCAGGGATTATGAGATACCCATTAAATGTGTGGATGATGCAGGCAATAAAGCTGAAGGCATATCGAAGTTTACAATTGATATTGATAACATCGGACCCATAATAACTAGATTTTATAAGCAAGATAATGAATTGAAGGTTATAACTCACGAAAATTCAGTATGCGCATTTAGTAATTTAGGAAGGGATTTTGAATTCGTAAATGGAACATTGATGAATGGAAATGAGATTGCACATAGTACTTCTTTTGAAAATTCATTTACGTATTATGTTAAATGCAAAGACGGATTTGAGAATATTGGAGGGAGTGTAGTAATAAGGGAGGGATTCTTTTAATGCGGAAAGATTATAAACAAATTAATGCTTTTTTAAGAATGGAAAAGAAAGGGCAGATAGCAATATTTGTTGTTATCGCTTTGGTGATTGTGGCAGTGATAATAGCTGTTTTTCTTTTTCCAAATATAAATGTTGGGACAAGTGCAGAAGTAAATCCTAATTCTTTTTTGAGAGAGTGTATTGATTCTGAGATGGACGGTGTACTTGAGGCAGTGAGTGCTCAGGGGGGAAGTATAATTCCAGATAATTACATAATGTATCAAGATGATAAAATTCAATATCTTTGTTATACTTCAGAATATTATAAGACCTGTGTTGTGCAGCAGCCACTTTTGGTAAGGCATGTACAGAATGAAATTAAAAAAGTAATTGAGCCAAGTGCGCAGCAATGTCTAAGAGAGCTTATTGATGAATATGAAAGCAAGGGATATGATGTCCAGGGCTCTGCGGGGGAATTGAATGTGACAATTATCCCTGGAAAGATTAATGTAGAGTTCAATGCTCCATTGAGTGTCACCAAAGAAGGAACTCAGTCATTTAGAAAATTTGGAGTTTCTATGGAAAGCGAAATATATGATCTGTTAATGACTGCTACAAGCATAGTGCAGTTTGAATCGAGTCTGGGAGATTCAGAGCCATTGATGTATATTCAGTATTATCCTGATCTTAAGATTGAGAAGATAAGCAGGGATGATGGGACAACAATCTACAGGTTGAGTAATGTTGTTTCTGGAGATAGATTTACATTTGCTTCAAGGAGCCTTGTATTCCCTGCAGGATACGGACTTGAAAATCAGTAGAGAAGATACGGACAGTGTTGTATACATTATTAGGGATGGAGCTGTTGATTTAGTAAATAAGTTTTTTAGATTGGAAAAAGCAGTTGTGGAATTGGAAAAGTTTTCTTTGCTTACTCTTATTGGGAAAGAGAGATTTGATTGCGAGGTTGCAGGACTAGAAAGCGATTTAGAAAGTTTTATGGAACTAATAAAATGCTGCCCAAAAAAATATAGAAGAAAAATTCCAATTGATTCTGCTGTAGGATTAGGAAATACATTATATAGAAAATATGATTGCTTGAAATCAAGATATCTAGCATTATCAGAAGAGTATGTTGAACTTGGTGAATTGTGTGAGGGGTCAACTTTTGCTGAGCTTGATGAAGATGATGACTAGAAGCAATGTGATAGAATAGCTAAAGATATAAAAATATCAAAAATCTGTAAGATACAATGACAAGTTTACAATCAAGAGATGCTCCTTATTGTACTACTCTTTCTATTGCATCTGCTATTTCTAGATTGGAAGCAGATTTAACAAGAATACGTGAGAAATCTTCTGCTGAGGATGTGCCCTGGAAATTACTTGATACTGAGTCTAGAGTTGGAGAGGTTTATTCAATGATAGAGGACATGGAGGGAAACAACACTAGAGATGATGGATGGAATAGTCTGGCAAAAATCTTTAGAGAGTCTCTTGGATATGTTGAAGAAAAATTGCTCGGGCAACCAAGAGCTGGAAGTAGTACTATGGCAATTTGTAGGGCAATGCTAGGAAATGCAATGTATACTACTCCAGGAGTTATTAGAACAGGACATGGAATGGAATTTTAATTGAGCATAAGATATAAAAATAATAGAAACGCAGGATTGATATGAAAAAGGGTGTGATTTTGATTTTATTATTGGTGGGAGTTTTTTTTATTACAAATATTGATTATTCAAGCGCACAGCAAAATACTGTCTGTTGTGAACAAACAACTTCTGGCGCATACTGCCAGGATGTACCTGCAACAGAATGTGCTGAAGGATCGAGGCAACTTTCAACTTCTTGTGAATCTACTAGTTTTTGCAAGGCGGGGACATGCTATGATTCATCTGAAGGGACATGCTTAGATAATACTCCTCAGATAGTATGTAATACGAATGGAGGGACTTGGAGCGAGGAGAGTCCTGCACAATGTAATCTTGGATGCTGTGTTCTTGGAGACCAGGCCTCTTTTGTTACATTGGTAAGATGTAAAAGACTTTCTTCATTTTTAGGTTTGAAAACAAATTATGACATGGGAATAACAAATGAATTAAGTTGCGTACAGAGTGTTCAGGGGAAAGAAAAAGGAGCATGTGTTTTTGAGTCTGAGTTCGAAAAGACATGTAAGTTTCTTACAAGAGATGAATGTGAAAATTCTCAGGAAAGTGTTAATGGAACGTTGATAACAGATGGAGATTTTTATGCGGGAAAATTATGTTCTGCTGAAGAGCTTGGGACTAATTGTGGTCCATCTGAACAAACAACTTGTCTTGCTGGAAAAGATGAAGTATATTTTGTGGATACATGCGGTAATCCTGCTAATATCTATGATGCTTCTAAAATAAAAGACAAAGAATATTGGGCAAATACCAAAACAAAGAGCGAAAGTTGTAATCCTGATTCTGGAAATCCTGGAAGCGCAAGCTGTGGAAATTGTAACTATTTGCAAGGAAGTTTCTGCAGAGCGGAAAGCAAGACAGATAGTAAATCAAGTTATGGAGATTTTGTATGTGCTGATTTGAATTGCAAGGATTCTACTGGGAACGAAAGGTTACATGGAGAAAGTTGGTGTGTTAATGATGATAAAACTCCAAACGATGGAGCTAATGATGTTGGAAGCAGGTTCTTTAGAGAAATTTGCATAAATGGAGAAGTTGTTACAGAAGCTTGTTCTGATTTTAGGAATCAGGAATGTATCGAAGACAAAATAGAAACTTCTAACGGAGACTTTTCCCAGGCAGCTTGTAGGGTTAATAGATGGCAGGATTGTTTGATACAAAATGATAAAAATGATTGTGAGAATTCTGACAGAAGAGATTGTATTTGGAAGGAAGGATTGTCTCTTGGAAACGCAACAAATGAAGGAAGCTGTGTGCCTGCAAATCCTCCTGGATTGAATTTCTGGGAAGGCCAAGAGTCTTCAGTTATTTGTGCTCAAGGTAATTCACAGTGCATTGTAAAGTTTGAGAAAAGACTCCTTGGTGGTGGAGAGAAATGTGTTGAGAATTGTGAATGTCTTACAGAAGAATGGGAAAAACAAAGATCAGATTTATGTTCTGCTATTGCAGATTGTGGGCCTAAAGTGAATTGGATTGGGAATGAAGGCAATAAGAAGGGTTTTGAGATAATAAAAAGTTAGTTCTTATGTAACTTAAAAGTAATGAAAAAGTTTATAAAGTCTGAATCTATATAAAATACATGTCTCAGCATCATGAGAGAGGTGATGCAAAGAGAAGAGTCAGGAATGGCTTGATTAGTTCTGTTTTATTAGGTGTTACTTTAGGTGGTCAAAGTGGATGTATTTCTCCGGAAGAGAGGCTTACACAGGGAAGGATTAGTCAGCAAGAATATCAAAACATTAAAAGTAATCAAAATGCTTTATTTTTAGGATTGCTTGGGGGTTGGGCTGTTCAAGAAGGAAAGCCTCAGGCGGCATACGTGGCAAATGCTCTTGCTCAGAATAATAATGCTCAAGCTGGAAGAAGTGAATTGAAACAAGAAGTTAATACATATTCTGCTCCTCAGACTACTGATTGGGCAAAACTTCCTGTTGTGAATGTTGAGCCAGTCCATAAAAATGGAAATGGAGCACATCATTTTTATAGTGAAAATTTTGGAGAAGTTGTCAGAGGTACTTTCAATTATGTATTTGATTTTAATAATGATGGATGTTATGATTATCCTGAAGAATATCAAGGAGAAAAGGATTATTTTAAGAGTAAAGAAAAAATTGATGTCCGGATCAATTGCTCAAAGCAATTATCTAATCTCTCTTATAGGTTAATAAATGGAAATGGAGAGATTGTTGATGAAATTTCGACAGATGAGAAGAGTAATGGGGTAAGCAGAGTGTATAATTTTGGAGATGATGCGAAAATGCTAGAGCCTGGAGATTATAGGGCATTGTGGTATTCTGATGGAAAACTTGTTTCACAATGGGAGTTTGTACTAAAAGAATGAAATCAAATAATAAATCGGGAAGATTGAGAAATAATTTGGTTTTGGGTGCTACAGGATTGAGTCTTGCAATCGGAGGGTGCACTAGTTTTGTAGAGGTTAGTCCTGTAAGAGAGTATAGACCGAGCTATTCGGCGGAGAGTCTTGTACAGGGTAGAGTTGATGAAAATTATGTTAAACAAGTAGTTGATCTTAATAGCTCAAATTTTGATGATTTCGTAGAAGATGGAAATAAAGTAGTTGCTTTCTGGAATGGATATGAATCTGGTAATTATGGTTTTGGTGCAGGTACAAGATGGATAGAACATTTGAATTCATTAGAAGTGGTTGCTGAAATGGTGCCTTACGCAAATTTCGGGAGAATTAATGTATCAGAGAATAAGAATCTAGGAAAGAAATACTATGTGACATTGGACGCACATAATTGGAAAAATGGAAGCATGATAGAAATGATTTACTTTAGAGATGGAAAACCCCTAATACGTGAAGATATAGGCTTTGAAAGAGGGTTGTTTAGAGTGCGGTCCATATGTGAAGATCTTTATCTTCAAGGCAAGGTGCCTGTTGAGAAGACAAACTCTGAGTGAGGTTAAAATCTCGTTGACTGACTAATCTTTATAAATATAGAAGTTCCTTATATAAATATGAAAAAGAGAGGCTTGGGTATTTTATCAGGTGTGCAGATATTCTTGTTAATTGTTTCAATGATTTCTTTTAGCTGGATTCTTGGACAACCCAGTTTTGTTAGTGCACAATCTGCAACACAAAGCCCAACTAGGACTGGAGGAACAAATTCTGTAGGTTACTCGAAAATTCATACTTATTCTGTTGATGGAGAAACTCAAACCCTTACTCAAAAAGTAATCGGAGGAGAACTAAAATATTATGGTAATGATGGAGAAATAATTGGGGATGGAGTTGTTAAGGGTATAGCTACCAAAAACAACCTTGACCTTTCTGGAGGATATAATTATGTTGTGCAAAGCTCATTAACTAAATCTAATTTACAATTGAGCAGTTTGAAGGTTGGGCAAGATTTAGGAAATGGATTAACTATTAAAGAAATTGGAAACATTGATGGAAAATATGCTGGGACTGTCTCTGTTCCTGGAGGTCAAGAGATTCCAATTGAGGGTTCTGGCAGTACTCGTTTGGGTTCTGCTACTGCAAAATCTCTTGGATTAACAAAAGAAAGAGGAATTCCTGCATTAGGAATTACAACTACAAACTTTCTTGGAGGACATCTTCTTGAAGGATTAACTTGGAGTTTGTTTGTCGTTGGTGCTATACAATTAATTGCTCCACTTTTAGGAGCTGATTCCGATATGACTAATGCATTAAGCGTTGCTGCCACTGCAGGAATCATGTCTGGAAAACTAGCTTATGGACTTTTTGGTGCTGGAACTAGTACGGCAGATGCTGGACTTCTAGGAAGCTGGCTATCTCCGACCTATGCGACAGGGATTGGGATAGCAGTCGCTGTTGTTGTATTTGTGGCTTTGTATAAGAAAGACAGCAAGAAAGTGATTGAATTCCAATGCAATCCTTATGAGCCTCCGCTTGGAGGAGCTGATTGTAATAAGTGTGGAAGTGATGGTCTGCCGTGTTCTGAATATAGGTGTAGAAGCCTTGGACAGGCGTGTGAGCTTTTGAATTCTGGAAGTAAGGAAGAAAAATGTGTTTGGGTGAGTAAGGATGATGTAAGAGCTCCAACAATGACTCCTTCTACTTCGGCATTAACTGAAAGACATAAGTATACAAATCATGAGACAAGGCCTCCAAGTCTTGGAACAAAAATAGTTAGAGATGATAGCACTAATGGATGTATTAAGCCATTTACACCCCTAACATTTGGAGTGGTTACAAATGAGCCTGCACAATGCAAAATAGATATTGGAAACATGAAGAAATTTGATGAGATGAAGTTCTTCCTTGGGGAGACAAATCTTTTCTTGGAGAACCATACTCAAGAGATGAGATTGCCATCTCCTGATGCAATAGCAGAATTTGGTGGGGAAGAGCTTATCATTGGTGCTGATGGGATATATGACTTTTATGTGAAATGTCAGGATAAGAATGGGAATGTAAATGAAGAAGATTTTGTTTTCAGTTTCTGTGTTGATCCAACACCAGATACAACGCCCCCGATAATTGAAGATACTTCCATAAGAGATGGAAGTCCTGTTGCATTTAACTCTGAGAAGATTGATTTAAGTTTGTTCGTGAATGAACCTGCCGAATGTAAGTGGAGTGTGCAAGACAAAGCATTTTTAGATATGGAAAATAATATGAGCTGTTCAACTGAGGTATATCAACAGAATGCAAACCAATTGTATAGTTGCTCTACTCAACTTACAGGAATAAAGGATAGAGAAGAGAACAGCTTTTATTTCAGATGTAAGGACCAGCCAAATAAGCCAGATAATGAAAGAAATGTAAACACTCAAAGCAAAAAATTCACATTGTTGGGAAGCCAAGAATTGAATATAATCAGATTCTCTCCAGAGGCTAACAAGACATTATTTGATAGCACTGAAAGTGTACGACTCACGTTGGAAGTTGAGACAAGCAATGGAGCTAACGAAGGGCAGTCTATATGTTATATAAGCCCTAGTGGAAATCCTGATAGTTATATAGCCATGTCTGATACGAATAGTTTCAAGCATTCACAATTATTAGTATTGCCTGCTGGGACATATAACTACTACTTTAGGTGTATTGATGCGGGGGGAAATAGTGACGAAGCCATTACTAATTTCCAAATTGAAACCGACAATAAAGCCCCATTCATCACTAGGTTGTATAAAGAAGGTGTTGACGCTCTTAAAATAATCACTAATGAGAAGGCTGAATGCTCTTACTCAATAAACACCTGTAACTTTGAAGTTGCTGATGGAATTGATATGAGAACGCTGGATGTGGAGAAGAAAGTTATTCATTTTGCAGAATGGAAGACAGGCCAAACATATCATATAAAGTGTGCTGATGAGTTTGGGAACCAACCTGCACCAGATGCCTGTACAATACAAATTAGTGCTTCGACATTCGAGTAACGAAAGCTTTAATTATTAAATTTCTTAAGTGATAGTATGCAGAAAAGAGGTTTGCAGCTTGCGTTTGGATTTATATTCTCAATTATATTAATTGCGGCAATTTTATTTGTGTCTTTCTATGCAATATCAAAATTTAGTGGGGTGAAAAAATGCACTGAAGGTGCATTGTTTTATGAGAATTTTCAAGAGAGAATTGATTCTGCCTGGAGATCTGAAATAGTAAAAGATGTTTTCAGTGAGAGAGTTTCTTCTGGAATTAAGGAAGTTTGTATTGGAGAGTTGAGCAACCTGGAAGAAAAATATAGAATCCTAGAAGATTATTCATTTTCAGGAGGGAATGTTTTTATGTGGCCTCCTGAAAAAGCTTGTGAAGACTTTGCTAGCCATAAGATTGAGCATATTGGATTTGAGAATAGTGGAATAAAATGCTTTACAGTTGTCAATGGAAGAGTGGAAATACCTATAGAGAAAGGAAGCACTGATGCCTTGGTGATGATAAGAAGATGATTGGAATTAAATGTGGAGGGATTTGTTGATGACATCAAATAGATTGATTAACATTAACAAAAAGGGACTGGAATTCACATTTGCATGGCTTTTTGCCATAATAGCCGGTGCGGTGATAATTTTCATTGCTATTTATGCAACAACCCAGTTTATTGGGACAAGTAAAGATGCATCTAATGCAAAAATAACTGGAGAGGTTGGAAGCATTTTAGAGTCTGTGGAGACTAGCCTTGAAGAAGGGAAACAAATAAAGATTGAATTCCCTGATGAAACCAGGATTTACAATAGGTGTGATGATTTTGGAAATTTTGGAAGGCAGCTTCTTAGTGTAAGTGTGCGAAGCGGAATTGGAAATGAGTTTCAAAGATCTGAAAATGAACAAGCATTTTTTGATAAATATATATTCTCAGAGGAACTTGTGCAAGGAAAGGAAGTCAATATCTTTGTAAAACCTTTTGAGATGCCGTATAAAATAGCTAGTTTGGCATATATCTATTCAGAAAATTATTGTTTTGTCAACCCTAGTGGAGATATAGAAGATGAGATCAGAGGGTTAAACCTAAAAAATGTTAATATAAGTGAGAGTGTTGGGGGGTGTGCAAGAGAGAGTATTAAGGTGTGCTTTGAAAGTGCGGGTTGTGATGTGAATGTGAATCTTGAAGAACAAAGTGTCACAAAAAATAGAATCAAAGTATTTTATGAGGGGGATTCTTTAATGTATGGAGCAATTTTTGCAGAGCCAGAGATATATTTGTGCCAGGTAACAAGACTAATGAAGAGAACTGGAGAACTTGCACATGTTTATTCTTTGAAGGCAGAATTTTTAGAGGGAAAAGGATGTACAACAGGATTAGACAATAAGATGAAAATATATGCTTCTAATCTTGCTAATGTAGAATCTGATAAAGATGATATTAAAGCTATTGGAATAGAAAGTACAGAAATAAGGAGGAGTAATGAAAAATTATCTTGTAAGCTGTTCTAAGGGCCAGATGAAGGTTCAGCAGATGGCTTTTGTGCTTGTGGCATTAGTTATATTTTTTGTTATAATAGGATTATTTTTCCTCAGTATATCCCTCTCCTCGTTGAAGAACTCTGCTCAAGAGATTAGAGAGAAAGATGTATTAGAGAGCATAAAGAGAGTCACTTCTATTCCTGAATTTGCATGGACTATAGATGATTGTGCGTCTTGTATTGATATGGATAAGGCAATGGCGTTTAAGGGAAGGGCAAGTTATGTTGGATTTTGGGATTATTCATTCTTTAGAATTGAGAAAGTTTATCCTATTGAATCTGGTGGAGAATGTACATTATATAACTATCCTGAATGCAATACATTGACTTTAATCAATAAAAGCATAATTCCAGATAGTAAGAGCGCTTTTGTTTCTCTTTGTAGGTATGAACCTGAAGAAGGTTATTATAAATGTGAGCTGGGGAAGGTAATAATTGCGGGGGAGGCAATATGATGAAAAAAGGACAAGAGGAGATTGTAGGATTTATTATGGTTGTGGTATTAGTAGTAGTTATCCTCCTTATCTTCTTAGGACTAAATATACGAAGTGGGGATAATCCTATTTTGCAAGATAGTGTCAAAGCAAGACAATTTTTAGAGAGTTCTATGGAATTTACTACAGATTGTGCAATAGGATATATTCCCGCCTATGCTAGAATAGGGGAAGTTATAAGAGAATGTTCAAGAGGAGGGAGATGTGTTGATGGTAGAAGCTCGTGCGAAGTGCTAAATACAAGTATTTCTGGGCTTGTGGATGCAGGGTTTAATATAGGGGAAGATAATCCCATAAAAGGATTTAGGTTCAGGTCTTATTATTCATCTAATTCAAGCAATTCTGAAGAGGATATTATAGAACTGTCAAGGGGGCAATGTAATAATTCATTGACTGGCTCAGAATATCTTATTCCTGCATTTCCTGGAAGGATTGTGACATCTGTTGAATTGTGTAGTTAAAGCTTTAATTCTATATTTATAGAATCCAAAATAATCCTTGGTCTAAGCCTTTCTCTTTTACCTGTTTTCTCTGCTATCAGATCTATAAACCCAAATTTTTCCATTAATTTGATATCATCACTCACAGATTTGAAGTCTCTACCGAGCATCTTCGCTAAGGCATAAACAGATTTTGGACTCTTTGTTTTTATTGTGTGCATCATCCTTGCCTTTTCATTTGAAAGCAATCCCCTTAAAGCAGAAAGGCCTTCAAAGTCGTAATCCTTTTTGTTTCCAGGAAACTTTTTGAATAAAGCTGAGAATGTTCCCTGTTTATCGACGATAGTTATTTGCATGCTCTTTGTTTTTTGCGCCATTTTTTACTATATATGTTTTTTTATAACCTATATATCTTTAATAACTTATGTATTTATATGTTTCTATAGGTTATATATGGGTTGATAATACATATAAAATTTGGGTGCTTAGTTTAACTGTCTTAAGAGATGAGGATAAATCCCAAAGTGATACCGAAAGATTTATAAATGAATCCCAGTTTTAAGGGTAAATCTTGGATTTTTATAGGCCTGATGTACAAAGCTTTTTAAAGGGTTTTGAATTATATGTATTACTCCAAAGCGGAGTACCGACGGGAGTTGTGCTTTTAGGAGCACAATTTCAGTGTCAGTAGCTTAATTCATGCTACTTGACGAGACGAGCTGTAAAAAGCTTCCCTTACGGGAGCCTTGAGGGGCTGTCAACGTACAAAGCTGAAAGGGGGTTAAAAAAAATGAGATTTAATTTTAGAAAAATCGCATCTGCAGCTGCATCAACCTTAATGGTTGGATCTACAGTTGCTTTGGCTGCTGCCGCAAGCTATCCTGCTCCCTTCGTGACTAACGGACAGGCAGACGTAGGAATTGTTTACGGAAGCAGTGCTCAGCCAACTGACTTGGTCGCAGCTACAGATATTGCTACAAATCTACAATCTGCTTTGACTTCACAGGGAGGCAACAGCGGAGGAACTCCAACAGGCGGGGACTTTGTCCAACTAGATAGATCTAGTGACCGTTTGAACCTAGGAAATGCTGTCAACGGGCCTTTCGGGCCAACAGTTGATGACGATGACTTGGAAGTTCTTTTAGCTGACGGCACATACTCTGCTGAAGACAATGATGAGTTTGATTATGAACAGAAGATAACCTTAGGAGCTTTTTCATTAAGTCATTTCAGAGACTCTGACTATGAATCTCTTGTAGGCTTAAGTGAGAGAACTCCAGTTATTGGATTCCAAATCAGTTCATCAAATACATTGATTGCTAACTATTCTCTTGATTTCACTTCTGATGCTGAATCAGACGTTGCTTCAGGTGATTTGGAGGATTTTGAAGGAAGCGACATAATGCTGTTTGGCAAGAAATATTATGTTTCTGATGCTAAAAACGGCACTGCTGCTGCAAACTTCGGAACATTCACATTACTAGATTCTGCAACTACAGGAATAGTTTCTGAAGGAGAAACTATAAGTGTTACAGAGAGTGGAAAGACATACAATGTACAGATTACATTCATAAGCAGTGATAAGGTCATTTTTGATGTTAATGGTGAAACTACTAATTCCATGAGTGAAGGGGAGACCTATAAACTATCAGATGGAACATATGTAAGCCTTAGGGATAACTTATATGTTTCAAAAGATACTGGAATCAGTAAAGCCGAGTTTAGCATTGGTTCTGGAAAGTTAGAGATAACTTCTGGAAACGAAATTAAAATGAACGATGACACTGTTGATGGTGTAAGAGCATGGTTTGTCAGAGGAACATCTGTTTCTGGCGCTGAGAGACTTGACAAGGTAGTTGTTGAATGGGTAACTGATGAGGAAGAGTTTATCACATCTGAAACAGGGCTTCAAATGCCTGGTCTTGGGGGAATCAAGTTCACAATGAACGATTTCTTTAGACCAACTGAGGAGACCATAACTGTTGCAGGAGATTCTGATACAAATCTACAGATAACATGGCCATTTGTGGATGGAAGCGCAAGCTTACATCTATTATATGCTAATGCATCTGGAGAATTTTTAGGAATTGGAAAGGCAGCAGATGAAAGGTTAGCTACATCAGCAAACACTACATTGACATACTATGAGAAACAGACTAATGACAATTATCATAGGTATTTCATAGCTTCGTACAATACCACTACAGATTCTTCATCTTATTTATTGTCTGCAAACATCAGAGAAGATACTGATGCAAACAGAAATGAAACAATAATAAAGAATGAGATCACTGGTGAGACATTCGGAGCAAGAACTGCTGGAGATACATTGGACGTTGGAGATGTTAGATTAACAATTGTTGCTGTTGACAGGAACGCATCTGACGAGTGGATGACTATCTCTGCAGGAACAAACACTAATTTCAACACAATCTATACAAAGGGTGGTTTGAAAGCGTGGTTGCCTGTAGATCAGAACGCTACCTACATTAATGGAGGTATTGACTTTACTGACGCAGATCAAGCTATTGCTGGAGCAGGACACAATATGGACACTTGGTTACTCTTCTTTGATGAAGAAGACAAAGACGATAATATTGCTGCTGGAACTGCATTCAATCTGACTGCTGACGACAACTCCGATGGAGATGTACATGTCACGCAAGTTAGTGGATCAGGCAGTGGAGGTCCTGGAGCTCAGGAAGTGGGAGACAGTACTGGAGTCTATGAAGCCTATCTGACATCTGATGTTGCTACAAGGACATTGCACTACACCAAACCTGATAGGGATTGGGCAGAAGTGCTGTATCCTGCAGGAAGCGATGGAGATTCAGAATCATATGCTGAAGTGTTCTTGGCTGAAACTTCTACAAGTAGTGGAAGCGGAGGAAGCTTAGGCAGTGTGACTGTTCTTGATAGTGAAGCTTCACAGGTATCTGCCAATCACTTAATTGTTGTTGGTGGAAGCTGTGTTAACACTGTTGCTGCTCAATTGTTAGGAAGCTCTAGCCCTATGTGCGGAAGCGCATTCGAATCAGCTGCTGGAATTGGTTCTGGAAGCTACTTAATCCAGACATTCAATAATCCATTCAGCGGAGCAAAGGTTGCTACATTAGTGGCAGGTTATAACGCTGCTGATACAACCAATGCTGCAAAGGCACTAACAACTCAGACTGTAGACACAACTGTTGGCAAGAAGTACACTGGTACATCTTCTGATAGTCTTGAGTTAGCTTAAACGCAAAAAACTTTTTTCTTTTTTTTCTTTTTTTTCTTTTTTATTCTGGTGTAATCGAGATTCTGTTATCCTAAATTGCAATGGTTAATTTTTTAAACTGAGAGTTATTTTACTTTAAAATGAGAAAAATAAGGACGCCTGAAGAAGTAGAAAAGTCTGAGAAAAGAAAAAGATTGATTGTAGGAGTTATTTTAATTGGCTTAATGGCATTTAGCAGTTTGGGATATGCTTTTTTTGGTCTTGGAAGTTCCTCGGAATCAGATGAGAGTTTATCTAATCCATATTTTGATGGAAACCAATGGATATTGGATACTGGAGGGATTAAATTTTATCTTGTCAATTCTGTAGAAAGTGTGAAGGATATTCCTGTGGATATAGAGAATAACCTTCAAGATTATCTGGGGGCTCCACTCTTTATTGCTTCAGATAACGATCTTAGCACAAATGAAGTGGCTGCAAATCTTGGACAATATTCATCTAGGATGCAAAGGGCGTGTTATGGGGCGTGTGAAGAGGATCTTCCAGAAAAGGATTGTACTGAGAACCTTATAGTCTTTAGAGAGTCTGAGCAAAAAAGTGTTTTGCAAGAAGATAAATGCGTATTTATCAATGGAGACATTGAATCAGTTGATGCATTTTTATATAGCTTAGCGGGGAATTACTAGAAACATTTAAAACACTCGAGCGTATTTGATTTTATGCCAAGTAAAAAAACAAAACAAGAGAATAAGGTAGAAAAAGACCTCATGAAGGTAATCGGATTTTTCATTTTTTTAGTGGTTTTGTTCATTGTGGCAAGCTGGTTTTTTAAAAATTTGAACCATTTTGATTATGAGGGGTTGACTTTCACTAAGGAAAAATTTGGAGAGCTTACATTTTACCATTATAGTTATTTATTTGAGAATAAGAAGGGGCAAATAACTGAGTACAATTTATACCTTAGGACTAATCCCAGTGCAAATAATGTTCCAGTTTACGCGGAGAATGACATTGTGTTTAAATCACCTTCCTTTGCAGAAAGCACTGCGTTTATAACTATAGATACCCTTGGATTGCCCCAATGCACTGAGAGCTTTGCTGCAATAGGCACGTTGTCTAAATTTTTAGCAGATAATCAGATAACTGTTAAATCTGGGAATATGAATGAAAGCGAGGCGAGTATACAAGGCCATAATTATGTCACTTGTGATAATACTAAAGCACAGAATGTAAGAGTAATCCAGATTGTTGGAGGAAATGAGAGCAGGATTGATATAAATGGGAGTTGTTATACAATTAGTGTTGGAGAGGATTGCAAAATAATGCAAGCTATAGAAAAATTTGAACTGCAGACCATTTTAGATGCTAGAACTTAGTTTTGCTTTTTCTTTTAAGTGTTAAATACACATATATTAAGATTGTAACCAGGCACATCATAACAACTATGGCAGTTATTAGAGTAATGTTTTGCCTAATCATCTCAAGATTATCTCCTATGAAATACCCTAATGATATGAGAATTATACTCCATATGCCTGATCCCAATGCTGTAAATATTATGAACCCTGCGAGGGGCATTTTTGAAAATCCTGCAGGTAAGGATATAAGCTGTCTAACTATGGGGATTAATCTTCCTACAAGAGTTGTTATTTTTCCATGTTTTGTAAAAAATCTATCAGAATAAGCTAATTTTTCAGTATTTAAAAATAATATTTTCCCGTACTTTTTTATTAATAAATTAATGGTGCTCCTTCCAAGATAAAGGGCGAGTGTGTAGTTTATCGTTGCACCGAGAATGCTTCCAAGTATCGAAACAGCTAAGACTCCTAAAAAGGACATATTTCCTTGTGCGACAACTGCTCCTGCAGGTATAAGAATTGCTTCGCTGGGAAATGGAATGAATGAGCTTTCAATAGTCATTAGAAGGAAAACTCCAAGATAACCAAGAGCATTTGCAGTCTCTAGAATAAATGTAACTAGTTGATTTAGGATTTCTGAGATCATTTTTTAGATTTAATCTTTTTTGATTCTGATTCTTTATAAATTAATCTCATATCAGAGTATATTGGAATGTGATTTATTTTGAATATCTTTACATTTGCAAACCATATCACCATGATTAGAATTGTGCTTCCAATATACCACGTTGATTCATGAGCAAAATCAAAATAGGAGTAGTTATTAGAAAATAGTATGCTGAAGACAATTATTCTAAAGATATTCAAAATAAAAAATAAACCAATTATGAACAGCAAGCTTTTTGTTCTGATTTTTTTATCCATTGGAGTGGTTAGATTTAAGATTAATAACAGATAATATGCTGAGCCTGCTATGCATGCAGGAATAAGATTTATTTGAATACCCCTAAAGAAAATTGAATTACCGGATAATGTTGCATCTGAAATTATATTTAATGCAAAGAAAGAAATATATATTGTAATGGGAGATATGAGAAAGTATATCATAAACAATCCGTTAAGCCCCAGAATAAGAAGAATTGCGTAACGAATTATCAAGTCAGAGAGTTTATTCATCAAGGAATTAAACTAAAAATGTTTAAATCTCTTTGGGAGAAAAATTATCTTCTGGAAAGCCTTACTGCTACAATAATTATCAATATAATCAGGATGATGTTTATTGCTGCAATTATCCATATCAATCCATTTCCAGGTAAATCAAATCCAAAGTTTAATTCATCCTTGGTTTCGACATTAACTTCAACTTCTTGTAATGCTCTGCTTTCGCCTTCTGCTAGTTCTATTAGGAATGTATTACTTCCTTCAGCAGAGTCCTTTATATCAAGATTAATTGTTAGTGTGGCGCTTTGACCTGCTCCAATTGTTAATGCTTGTGCTGAGATTGATTTAAGATCTGCCCATGAACTATATGCGGATGCTCCTATTGTAAACGTCTTTGCTACTGAAGCAGTGTTTGTGACTACTACGTTCACTGTTAGAGATTCTCCTGCCTTTGGAGTTGGAGTGCTAGGTGTTGCAGTAACTACTGCAGTTAATGGAGTTGTTCCGCCACAACCGAATATAGTCAATGGCCTTACAAATTCATTTCCTTCAAGCTTATACACTCCATTTTTGTAATCAAACTCAGGTGTGAATTTCAGAGAGTAAGTCTTTGATTCTACATTTTCAGGAATATTGAATATGAAGTCTACTTCTTCATCGTCTCCTTTATCTAAATCTCTTAGTTCAAAAGTTCTATCAAGACCTAATTCTGAGTTCTCTAGGGTAATCAATACCCTGTCTTGATCATCTTTTCCAACATTGAATACGCTAAAGCTTCCTGAGAGTGTTTCTCCACAAGCTAGTTCGTTTGGGAAATTGAAGTCTTCTATTGCTACAAAATCTTCTTTCTTATCTTTTTCTACTATTTTTATTTCTTGATAGGTTGAGTGACTTAGACTTGTGAAGCTATCTAGGCAAGATATTCTTTCTCCTGCATCATCGTCATATACTTTTATAGCTGCCTTGTAGGTGTCTGCATCAACATCTGCTGGAACTCTGAAAACAAAATTTACAGTTTCATCATCATTATTATCTATGTTTATTGATATTTCTTGTTCGTCTCCTGAGTCTCCATCTGATTCAGGCAAATAGTCTAGGTCATCTGCTATATTATTTCCATTACTGTCAAATAGAGCGAATTCTATAATAACATCAGTGTCATCATCGTTGTTGTTTTGTACTTTGATTTCCAGGTCTACCTCATCAAGGAACTCCCATGAATTGTCATTTCCATCTCCTTTGTTGTCAAACTCAATTTTTGAGAAAGTGAAGTTTGTACCTATAGGACCATTGGAACAGAATGATTTCTTTACTATGATTGAAGCAGTGTCTACTGCATCTTGGGTGTTAGGGTCTTTTGCTTGGATTGTTACTGTATTATCTCCAAATCTGAACCTGTTTAATCCGCTTAGAATTACATTAATTGTGCCTGATGTTGTTCCTCCATTTACCACTATATTCTCTGGAGAAAATGTTGCTCCGAAGGATGTCAATTCGCTTAATGCTACATTAAGTGCTGAAGATCCGAAATTGGTTAGTGTGATTGTAGCGTTTTGTCCAAAATTAATTGGTTGAGTGTCTGGATTTATTTTTAGACTCTCTGTAACATTTATTGGAACAGAGAAAGTGAAACTCTGGTTATTTCCTAATCCTAAAGGCTCAACTTCAATTTTTCCAGCTATATTCCCTGTTTGTCCTGAGTTGAAAGTCACTGTTGCTATTACTGGAATTGTTGTTGGATCTGTGCTGTTTCCCATATCAATAAATGTCTGATCAACACTAATTGAACCTGTTCCTTGAGTGAGTACTGAATTGCTCCAACTAAGGTTTGATTCTTCACCTTTATTTATTAAATCAAAAGTTATTTGGAAAGAACCTGCATCCTCATTTACTTCTGAAGGAATGTTAATATTTGCAAAGCTCAATGAGGCTGCGCTGGAAAATCCTGCGAATACAATTAATGCGAAAAATACTGCTAAAAACAATGCTGTTTTCTTGAATGCCATTTTGTGTTGTAACTTGTTAATTACACTGCTTTATAAATTTTTCGGTTTTGAATTATTCTGACAATTAGGTGCTTTAGATTGGCTTGGTAAGATTTATATAAATAATCTTCTTGTAATTTGTATAATATCATGGCAATACGTTCACGAGAAAATCTTTTTGGCGCATGGGCTTTTTTGATAGGTGTTGTGCTGTCACTTGCAGTTGGAATTCTGAGTTTTGGCTCCCTGCATCCTATTATATTAGGGGTGCTTGTGATTATTGGGCTGATTGTAGGATTTGTAAATGTCTCTCCCAAGAATGTTAATACTTTTTTGATGGCTGCAGTTTCATTAGTTATTGTAAGTTTTGCAGGAGTGCAAGGAGTTGCAAAAATTGAATTCCTGACAATTGGAGATATAGTAAATTCGACACTTGGAGCGCTTCTTGTTATGCTTGTACCTGCAACCATTGTGGTAGCAATAAAAAGCTTGTTTTCTATATCTGCACAGAGTTAGCTAAGAATTAATTCATTAGAAGAACCCCAAAGAGTTCCTTGATGATGATTATCTCTTTCTTTTGAACCGTAAGGATGCTTTACTCCACCTTCAAAATAGATTACTCTCCCACAAATATATGGATCATCCTTGTTAAGAGATAGGGCGTCATGGAGTTGGGGTTGTGCTGCAACATCCCCTGTATACCCTGGATCGACAACTCCATCAAGTTGAAAATTTCCATTTGAGTCTATGAAAAATAGCTGGACTGCCACATGAGGAGAGAGCTGTAGGACTTCTCTTGATGGAATACTGATTGGAGATTGTCTTGGAACCCTTAGTTTTCCATTATCATTGCTTATCGTCTGAGCTTTGTAAAATGAAGAATCCTTATTATTTGTTGGATTCATTACACTTCTTGGATCTACCTTTGCCATATGCATGACTCCAGAAGGTGTAAGAAGTAGATATCCGTCTTCAATCAAAACACCCTTGTTTGAGGCATTTCTTACTGAAAGAAATCCCTCTTTTATCATGCGCCTTACTTCATCATTTGTTGTAAGAACACGTCCGTGAGGAATATCAGAAATAATTCCATCTCCAAGTGGATTGTCTGGCAACCCTCCTATGTAAGTTTGTGCAAATCTGTCTCCCTCGTTTATCTGATATGTTTGACCTGAAGGATTATAAATTGGAAATCCTCCGTCTTCTGGGGAAAAAGCTGTTGCCCTGAGTCCTAATCTCCTCATTCTGCTCCTCAAATCTGGGAATATATCAATGTTCTCAGAAAAGGACATTTTTTGAAGAGGCATAAATATTGTCTGGAGAGGTTCTATTCTTTTAGTCTCACCAGCAAGAACGTCAATTGTGGCTGCTTGGATCTGTTGGGGGTCAACACCAGTAAGATGATCTTCAAGGATAACTTGCTCTAATCCAAAATCTGAAAACCAGACTCTATAATCTAAAAACCTCGTATCTTTGTAGGGCATGGTTTAGTATAAACCAGCAGAATCTCTTTTTGGCAAATCATTCGATCCACGATACACCTCTGCAAAAGATGGTGTTGCAAGAATCGTGTTCTCTCCAAAACCTGCTATCGAACCTTCAAGAGCGTCTACAGTCTTTTTTATTTTTGAAATAGCTCTCTTTAATTCAATTATGTCTTTAGTTTTTATTGGTTTTATGTCTATAACTGCAATTGTATAACCTTCTCTTAATGAATTAAGAATTTCATTCACATCTTCAAATGTTCGTAAGGTAAATGGTCTGACCATTATCTTTTCCTTGCTTTTACTTCCCTGGTCAAGGTCTATTTCCACATAATCCGAGGAAATATTGTCTTTTTTGAACATCTCTTTGAAATTAAATCCCATGAAGTTTTTTAATTAAGTCAGTATATAAAGATTTGTGTGTTATTTTAGAAAATCACTCTTTTTTATCTAAAAGTTGTTTTCTTCCTTCTTCTCTTAATTCCTTGGCTTTTGATTCGAGAAGCGCTTCTTGTTTTTCCATAGACACTATTCTTATTTCAGCTATTTTCTTTTTTTCTTCTAATTCCTTGACTATAGAGTCTTTGTTTGATTTCAACATGACCTGACCAACTATCTTATATATATCTCCCTCAGATTTTGATGCCTCATTCATTGCGTTAATTACCTCATTGAGTTCAAGAGAAAAAGCTTGTTTTTGCATTAGAATGTTCTGAAGGTTCTGCTCTAAAACTTGCATTTCTTGAACCACTTCAGGAGATATGTTTTCCATATTAAATAGCTTTTAGCTTCACTATATGTCTGCGAGGCTTATAGAAAATCTTAGAGTTACAACCCGGACATACAAATCTTTTTTCAAGTTGCTTGTTAGTAATCATCTTGCTGCATTTAAAACATTTATACTGTGCCATATCTAATTTGGGAATAAAGGGTTTTTAAAGATTTGTCTTAATGATTTATTTACCTGGAAGAGTTGTCTGTGCAAGATATGCTTCCAATTCTTCCTGGGTTTCTTTTATCCAATGTTTATCTCCTTGTCTTAATCTATCTTCAAGTCTTCTTCCTGTAGCCAAAGCACGAATACCAAAGTGAGTTCTATTGAACTGGCCTAAATCGAGGGCTTCTGCAGGGACATTTATTGCTTCCATTTCCAACCATGCGCCTTCGAAATTACATCCATCTATTAATGGGACTACTCTTGTTTTGTACAGTTCCTCATAATCTTCAACTTCTATAGGACGTGAATGGTACATGATTTACTATTAAGAAATTAATGTTTTAAATAATATGCACCAGATGCAAATCTTTTTCCACACTTTTTGCAATTCCAGATGCCTGAAGACTCCCTCTTAACACCTAGTTTTGAACAGTGGGGACAAACTTGCTTTTTTCTCTGCAAGAGTTCAATCTTATTCAATTTTGAACGAACGTTTGTACCGTATCCACTACCAAATCTTCCTGATGCTTTTATTTTTTTCTTTTTTGCTGCCATCTTAAGAACACTAAATTTTTTCTTTGTGTTAAAGCAAGATGAAATTAAAGGTTTTTAAATTATTCTGTTAGTTTTTCAAGAATGCTTTTGATTATTTTTTAAGGTATTTTTGTTATTAGTTCTAAATTATTTCTAGGCTCAATTTGATAGTGTCCATTATCCCATTACTCATTTTATCTAATCTCTGCTGAGTCAGAATCCCGCCAGATTCTAATGAATAATTGTCTGAGATTGCAAGTCCATGATTCATGAGGGTTGAGATATAATTTAGTTAATAAATGTTAAGAATGGGGTTGCCCGGATTTGAACCGGGGTCGCCAGGTCCCAAACCTGGAATCTTAACCAAGCTGGACTACAACCCCTGAATTAAAATTGATTGTTGAGTTTTTAAGTTTGACGTTAAACAAAATAAAGGATTATTTTTTCTTGGCTGGCTTCTCATCTTTCTTTGCTGTAGCTGGAGTTGCAGTTGCAGCAGGAGCTGCAGTCTCTGCTGGTTTTTCTTCTGCCTTAGCGGCTTCAGCAGCTTTGGCGGCTGCTTCCTGCTTAGCGACAGTTTCGGAGAATACACCTGCTAATTGTTGTTTCTTCTCTTGAGAAACTTCTGTCTTTTCTTCTTTTATTTCCTTGCTGTAAACTCCTTGAGAAATGTCTTTTTGAAATTCTACTGCATTCTTTCCTTCAATCAGAACTCCGAGGGAAACACAGCTTCCAACTACGAGGTTTACTGCGGCACTTAAATCTTTTGCAAGCATGTTGGAGTGCTTTGTTTTTGCTATTGAAATAACTTGTTCTATTCCGAGATTTCCAACATAGGTCTTTCCTGCCTGACCTGAAGCTTTTGCTATGCCTAATTCTTTCTTTATCAATTCTGCAACAGGTGGAGAAGATATATAGATTGTGTAATTTTTTGTTTTAGCATCCACATCAAGTTCAACTGGAACTTTCATTCCATTGAAACCTGCAGTGGCAGAATTTACATCTTCAATTACCTTTCCAAGATTTACACCCATTGGGCCAAGCTGTTGTGCTACTGCTGGACCTGGCTTCATATTGCCTCCATCCACTATTAGTTTTATTTTTGGCATGTTATTGGTCTTCCTTTTCCTCTTCCTCGTTATCTTCTCTCCTTATAACTCTTATGTTGTCCATTTTTACTGTAACTGGAATAGGAACCGCAGCTCCAAGAAGTGAAACGACGACTTCTCCCTTTTGCTTATCTATACGCATTACCTTTCCTTTCTCTTTCTTGAAAAGTTCTGCTATCATTTCTACTATATCTCCTACCTGGATATTTAAGTCCTCAACTTCTGGCTCCACCATATTTTTCACCTCTTCATAATCAACATTCTTACCTAGAATGCCCTTAACATAAGGTTGATTGAAAACTGCTTCTTCTGCTGAATCTCTGTCTTCTGCCTCGAGAATTATATACCCCCTCAGCCCGTGGGGTCTTACAATGGAGAAAACTCTTAGCTCTTTTTTTTGAGCCCTCTGGCTTATTAATTCTGCTGCTCTTTCTTCCTTGTTTGTTGTGACTTTGATAATAAAAATCATTTTTCTTGCACTACTCCATGAATCAAGAATACTCAAGAAGTAGTAATTTTAAAGATTTGTCAAGGTTTTTAAATATTTCCCCTAGCTCAGAAAAACATCCTTACTACCACCGAGATGACAAATCCTAATAATCCCAAGACAAGAAGACCAATTGCAGAGACCTTGCTTATTGTGAAAAACTCCTGTTTGGTTGGTCTCTTTAAGATTTTCCATACCCTAAGAGATTGAAGTATGAATGATTTTAGTTTTCTATGCATGTGAGATAAAACATAAGCCTGTTTTTAAAATTAACCTTGGTCTTGTAAAAAGCGAATTCCGAGCTCACTTTCTAATTGGTTATCTGAAAAGTCCTTATCCGAAGATGCTCCAAGAATTTGTGAGCTTTTAACTCCAGTAACTATCAACAGTACCTTAATGGATTTCTCCATGTCTGCAGATATTTGTGCGCCAGAAATTATTTTTGCATCTGGAGATATTTTTCTTCCTAACTCCTGCATGATTATTTTATACTCCTCCAAAGACATATCTGGCCCACCTATGATATTGACCAATGCTCCCTTTGCATCGCTAATATTTACATCCAGTAAAGGATTATTGATTGCCCTATTCACTGCTTCAATTGCTCTGCCTTGGGCTGAATCTGATTCTCCTATGCCTATCAATGAAACTCCTCCGTTTGACATAACTGTTTTTATATCTGCAAAATCGAGATTTACTAATCCAGAGGTCGTTATCAGTTCAGCTATACCCTTGACGGAGTTGGTTAGAATTTCATCTGCAACCTTAAATGCAGTATGTAATGGAAGTTCTGGGGCTAACTCGAGAAGTTTATCATTGGGTATTACTATCAATGTGTCTGTAATTGCCTGCATCCTCTCAAGACCATATTGTGCATTCTCAATTCTCTTTTGTCCTTCAACTGTAAATGGAAGTGTTACTATCCCTATTGTTAGTGCTCCTTGTCTTTTTGCTATGTCTGCAACAACAGGTGCTGCTCCAGTCCCAGTTCCACCTCCAAGACCGCATGTAATGAATACCATGTCAGAATTGGATAATTTTTTCTTTAATTCTTGTTCCGATTCTTTTGCAGCCTCTTCACCAATTTTTGGGTTACTTCCTGCGCCTAGCCCGTGAGTTAATTCACGGCCAATCAATATTTTATGATCTGCATTAGCATAAAGAAGATCTTGTGCATCTGTATTCAATGCTATGACCTCACAGCCCTTTACACCGACTTCCTTCATTCTAGAGACTGAGTTTCCTCCTCCTCCACCGCATCCAACAACTTTTATACGAGCACTTTGTTTTTTTAGCAATGATTCTAGTTCTTGATCTATAGAATGAGAGTCAGGATAGTTTTTTTCAATATTTATATCAACCATCTGGAAAAGAAATGAAATGTCTTTATAAGGATTTTTATACTACTGTTTTTTACGACGAAAAGACTTATTCTGAAGTAGTTTGTTCATTTTTAGACGTCTTAACCTCTTCTATGAATTCGAGATTCTTTCCTATTAATTCCTTAAATGTTTCTGAAAAGTTGTTAACTAAATATTGAAGCATTTTGTGTCCTTTGACAATGATTTTATCGTTATTTATATCAAAATCTGGGATGGTTCTAAAAAAGAAATCGAAAAGAGATTCAACTTTTTCTTTTTCATCATTTACCTTTCTTTTTATTATGAATGTGTATTCAAGATCTTTTCCTGCAAGAGGATTATTGAAGTCTGTTATAACTCTTGCTCCTGAAATTGTGATGACCTTCACAACCATATTATCTAAAAAGAGTGTTTCTCCAGGATGGGGCATCACCTTTTGCTCTGTAAAAACTCTTAGAGGGATTGTTTTTACCAAATCTTTTTTTCTTTCTCCAAATCCTTCTTTGTAGGGAATTGTTATTGAATATTCTTTTCCAATCTCTTTTCCTTCTAACTGCTTGTCTAGTCCGGATACCACCATGCCTTCACCTATGCAGACAATTGTCTTTTTAGGTTTTGCTTCAGGATTTATTTTAATTAAATCTGATAAAATATTTGTATCAAATATATCTCCATTTGCCTTTCCAGTAAACTCAAGTTCTATAAAATCTTTTTTTGAAACAATTTCCATTTTTGTGTAAAACCATGGGAATAACAAGTTTTATAAACGTTTCTTGTGAAATTCAATAATGGTTTTAAAATTAATTGATGCTACACAGGCTCGATCAGGAGTAAATATTTTGATTGACGGGGAAGCATATACAGTCAAATCTAACGACATTAGTAAATCCGGAAAGCATGGGGCTAGCAAGTGTAGAATAGAGGCAGTTAGTCTTACTGGAGGTAAGAAAAAAGTATTGGCAGTTCCTGGACATTTAAGATTTGAAGTACCGATGATAGATAAAAGAAAAGGCCAGATTTTAAGTGTGGGAGATCATAACGCAAGTGTTATGGATCTCGAAAGCTTTGAGACATTAGATTTACCATATCCTGAAGAAGTAGCTGGAGATCTTGTTCCTGAGAAACAAGTTGAGTATTGGGATATTGAGGGATATAAGGTAATAAGGAGAGTATTATAATATGGCAACCAAAATACCTGCCGCGCAGGCAAGACTTTTCAAGAATGTTTTTGTTTGCAAGAGCTGTGGACAGAAAATGAAAACTGATTCAATAAGAGTTATTGCTAAAAAAGTCAAGTGTAGAAAGTGCAGTAAAAAGAATTTTCGTGCTATAAAGGCGAAGAAAAAATAGGTGTAAATGGTAAGCTTTTGGGTATATGATGTTGCATTTCTTGTATTGTTCACATTATTCATAATAGTGTTTCTTCATAAAAAAAGGGCGAACTTAGAAAGACAAGGAATACTATTTCTTTACAAAACAAAGTTAGGAATTAAGTTAATGGATTGGACTGTTGATAAATTTAGAGGATTCTTGAAGCCATTACAATATATTGTTGTAGCATCCGGGTTTATCTTAATGATTTCTATGATTTGGCTTTTAATCAAGACTGTTTATTTGTATATGACCTCCCCAATCATAATCCAGTTGATAAGGGCTCCACCTATTGCACCATTGATACCTTACTTTCCTACTTTATTTAATATGGAGTCATTTTTCCCCCAGCTTTACTTTACCTATTTCCTCATAGCACTAGTTATTGTGGCTGTGAGTCATGAATTTGCACATGGAATATTTGCAAGATTTTATAAAATTAGAATAAAGACCACAGGATTTGCTTTTTTAGGACCTATTCTTGGAGCATTTGTAGAACCGGATGAAAAACAGATGCAAAAAGCAAAGAAATTCCCACAACTTACAATTCTTGCTGCAGGAACGTTTGCTAATGTTGTTATGACTGTGATATTCGGATTAATACTTGGAGGATTTTTTGCATTGAGTTTTGCTCCTGCTGGAATCAATTTTAACACTTATGGGTCTGAACAGATTAATGTTGATTCTATAAATTCTATAAATGGGCAGCAAATAAATGATATATCTCAGATAGCTGGAATGTTAAGCGATGAAAACTTACTAATAGATATCAGCGCATCTTCACTTGAAGGCACACAAAAAAACTATTTGATTAGAGAAAATAATCTTAAATTTGCTATAGAAGCTAGTGCGGAACAGATAACTGTTTTTGATGATTCTCCTGCTGCAAGAAGTGGTCTTAGGGGGCCAATTACCCAGATAAATGGGGAGAAGATAACGAGCATAAAAAGTTTGCAAAATGAGTTGAACAATTACTCTCCGGGAGATGAGATAATTGTAACTACGAAGCAAGATGGGAATGTAGATAATCATGAATTAATTCTTGGTGAGAGAAATGGTCAAGCTTATCTTGGGATTGGATTCCTTAATTCAGGGAGAGGAGGAGTTATCGGATGGTTTATGACAAATGTGGTTGAGAATGTGAAAGATCCATTCATATATTACGAATCAAGGTGGGATGGAGATTTTGCGTGGTTTATCTATTATCTATTATGGTGGATTGTGATAATCAATATACTTGTTGCATTGTTTAATATGCTTCCTGTTTCAATATTGGATGGAGGAAGATTCTTTTATCTTTCTGTATGGGGAATCACTGGAAGTGAAAAAATAGGAAAGAAGGCGTTTGCGTTTGCAACATGGTTCATTGTTGCATTGCTTATATTGATGATGGTGAGATGGGCGATAAGCTTTTTCTAACTTATAGCTTCAAATAATTATTTTTTGAATCAATTAATCATCTCAACGCCGTTCTTTGTGAATGCTACAAGACGGATTCCAACAGGAAGAGAGAGTAGTGCTGAAATAAGAGCCATATGTTCTTTTCCATTTCCAGAAGCTATTGATAAATGTGCATCGAATTCAGAGAATTTTCCCTTGATTTTATCAGAGATTTCTTTTTTTAATTCTAAAAGCTTTTTTGACGAGTCTACAGAAATTAGTTCAGCTTTTGAGTGATATGGGAAAGTATTTGCATTTTGATTTTTGATCAAAAAGATTTTTCCCCATTCTCCCCTATTTATCAAACCTGTCACTTGCCCCCAATTTTCTTTATCATCACCAATGAATGCTACTAAGTCCATGTTAAACTTCAAATAAGTAGATTTATAATTATTGCTATACTGAAACCCATATGGTTAAAGATTTGCCGTTGAACGAGATCACACTTAGAAAATATGAAAGGCCATACAAGTCTTCTAGAAGAGAGCTTGTGAAAAAGATATGCTTATCAATAGGATTGTTGCAGCCTGGTGACTCTAGAGACGTTATTGTTGATATCCTCCTTGTTTTAGACAATGCAAGAAAAAAAAGAGAAGAAATGACTTCATTTACTATAATAGAACAAATAGAGAAAATAAGAAAATCTCATTCTCTTGAGATAAAGGGAATTGCAGAAAGCAATGTTAGAAGGCAATTGAAAAGATTGAGAGATATAATGATTGTTGACAAAAAGAATAATTTTTACAGACTTTCTGAGTTTGAACCATTGTCTGAAATATTTGAAAAAAAAATTGAGAATTTTATAATACCTCAGACTGTCGATAGGGTGAAAGACTATTTGAAAATGTTTGATGAGCCTGAAGGACAACATTTATAAATCCCAAATTTCTAGCTGAATTACCGTATAACTACATCCAGGTATTATATGTTCTATGAATGTCTGGCGTAATGTAGGAGGATAAATGCAAGCAGTAGAATTGAAACAAGCACTTGAAGAGTTAAGAAAAGAAAAGAAAAGAAAATTTTCGCAAACTGTAGAACTAATTGTGAATCTGCGAAGTGTTGACCTTAGAAAAGATAATATCGCAATCCTTGCCTCAATTCCAAATAAGGTAAAGGACAAGAAAGTTTGTGGTTTTTTTGAGAAAAAGAACCCTTTGATAAGTACAATTACAAAAGCTGAATTCCAAAAATATTCCGAGAAGAATGCATTAAGAAAAATTGTCGATGAATTTGATTTTTTTATTGCTAACGCTAAATTAATGCCTTCTGTTGCATCAACATTTGGTAAGGCCTTGGGTCCTGCAGGAAAAATGCCTTCTCCTCAATTAGGGATTATCCCTGAAGAAAGAGATGATTTAATCAAACCATTGCTAGAGAGAATATCTAAATCTGTGAAGATGAGAGCGAAGGAAGCAAGCATAAAGGTTCCTATAGGAAATGAGTCTATGAAGGATGAAGAAATAATTGCTAACATCAAGGCAGTTCATGCTGCAGTCATTAGTTCTCTTCCAAAGAAAGAAGAAAATGTGAAGAATACCCTAATAAAGTTCACAATGAGCAAACCAATTGCTGTGGAGGTCAAATGAGCAACGATAATGTGAGGTTGAAGCCAATTCCTGATGAAAAAGTGGAGTTAGTAAGTGAAGTAGCTGACAAAATTAAAAATGTTAAAACTGTTTTGATTGCATCATGTAGAGGTCTTCCTAGTTCTCAGTTTCAGAATATTAAAAAGAAACTAAGAGGAAAGGCTGAAATAAAATTCATGAAAAAGAATGCATTTGAAAGAGCAATTGATGCTACTGAAAAAGGCGCATTAAAAAATTTAAAGAAGGAATTAGAGGCAGATTTTGCAATATTTTTTTCTGATATAGATACATTTGAGCTTTCCGCCTTGCTAACTGATAGTCAGGTTCCTACTAAGGCAAGGTCTGGAGATATTTCTCCTGAAAATATTGAGATAGAGCCTGGACCAACTGACCTACCCCCTGGACCTGCTATTTCAGAACTTGGAAGTGTAGGACTCAAGGTTTCGGTTAAGGAAGGTAAATTAGAGATAATTAAGGGAGCTGTTGTTGCAAGGGAAGGAGAGCCAATATCAGAAAAAGTTGCAGGGGTATTGGCAAAGCTAGGAATATTCCCAATGAAGTCTGGATTTATCCCATTAGCAGCATACGATTCTAAAGATGATAAGGTATATGTTGGAATTAAGATTGATAAAGAAGGAACATTGAATGAATTTAGATCTTTGATTGGGAAAGCCCTTGGATTTGCAGTTGGAAGAAATTATCCTACAACCGAGACAATTAGTTTCTTAATAAGTAGGGCTGCAATGGAAGAGAAAGCAATTGGAAGAATTGTAAATGAACATTCATCTGCTGAAACTCCAAAATCAGAAGAAAAAGAAGAGATTAGTGGTGAGGCAAATGCTGAAGCCCAAAAAGAAGAAACTCCTCAAACTGATACAACTGAAATTCAACAAGACACAAAGGAGGAAAATAATTAATGGAATACATATATGCAGCTCTTTTATTACATAAAGTAGGGCAACCTGTGAACGAAGATAACATAAGGAATGTTATTGCTGCCACTGGAGCACAAGTAGATGACTCTAAGATAAAGACACTTGTAGCAAGCCTATCTGGCGTAGATATAGCAAAAGAGCTTGAAAATGCAAGCGTAGCTGTTGCTGCACCCGCTGCTGCTTCTGAAGCACCAAAGGCTGAAGAGCCTAAGGAAGAGAAGAAGGCAGAAGAATCCGCTGCAGGACTAGCATCTCTCTTTGGATAAACTTATTTTTTATTTTAATCCAAAGAGCCAATATTTTTTAGCTGTGCTGAGAAATAGAATAGAGATTTTTCTTGGGGCGAGTGTAGAAAAATATATATCTAGTTCTGATATCATATTTTGAATGGATAAAATAAAAGTCAATTCTAATGCGGTTATAACAAATTCTGAAGGGAAATTTCTTCTTATAAAATTGAAGGTAGGTCATTTTAAGGGAGGGTTATGCATTCCGGGAGGGGGTGTGATTCCGGGAGAGTTATCACATGAGGCTGCTGCAAGAGAAGTGCTTGAAGAAACTGGAATAAAAGTTGAGAGCACATTCATCCCATTTGGATTTTGTGAACTTATGAATGACCAAATAAACCAACATAAAATTGTTATGCTTTTGCATGCTAATGCTGAAGGCATTCCTCAGGAAACAGAGGAAGGAGAAGCCGGATGGTATAGTTATGAAGAAGCAGAGGGGAATATGCTTGCCTTTGCAAAAGAGGCAATAAGAATATGGAGAAAAAATCAGGTGCACTTCAAACTTAGTGGTAGTGAGGTTGATTTGAGAAGAGTTGAGCTCTGAGAGAATCAATTAACCTTAAAGCTTAAAAGCACTAAGATTCCTATAGAATTAAGCCGACGTGGGACAATGGTACTCCGCTGGTCTTGAGAACCAGTTTCCTTCGGGATTTCCCGGTTCGATTCCGGGCGTCGGCGTTTAAGGAATCGAACGCACACGCAGATAAGAAATCCGCGGTGCCCTCACACTTGAGTGTTACGGGATTCCGGGCGTCGGCGTTTTGATCATGCGAAGCTTGGTCCGGGCGTAAAGCTAAAACGAAAAGTTTAAATAAGTGATATCACTTAATCTATCATGACTAACATAACTCTTTCAATAGATGATGAAGTGTATAAAAAAATGCGTAGATATTCAGAAGTAAGATGGAGTGATTTTGTCAGAAGAATGATAAAAAAAAGAGTTAACGAATTGGAGTCTCTAGATAAAAACAAAGATAAAGAGAGTATTCTCACAATGTTAGCTTCAGAAGAAGTTTTGAATAAAGATTGGGATAACCAAGAGGATGAGGCCTGGAACAATGTATGATCAAGGAGAGGTTGTTCTAATTCCATTTCCATATTCAGATTTAAGTGAGAATAAAAAAAGACCTGCTCTGATAATTTCTAACGGATTAATTAATCAATCGGAAGATAGAATTTGTTGCTTAATCACAAGAAATTTTAGGAAGGGAGATCTGCCCATTAAAACAAATAACTTCCAAACTGGCAAACTACCATTCAAGAGCTTTGTTAGACCTCAAAGAATCTTCACCATACATAATGCAATAATCAAGAAGAAACTTTGTAAAATAAATGGAGAGTTTCATAGAGAAGTTATTAGCAAACTCAATGAATATATAGAACTAAATGAGAATAACTAACAAAACCCATAAAAAATTGGCATACCAACTGAGACACTTTTTTTGAGCTTGGTCTGGAGGTAATCCAATAATATTTATCTTACTTTTTAGTAGTAACTAATCAGAAAGATTTAAAAATGAAAGATTTCTATTTTTTATTATGGAAGAACCTGTAGAAAAACCTAAAGAGAAGAGAGGAAGAGAAAGTTTAGTTGATACTCTAGGCCTTGTTAGTTATTCACTGGTTGTTGGAGCTGGAATGGACTATTCCGCCGGTTTAAGAGGTTTTGGAATTTTAGCTTCGAGAGCCTATGGGACTGCAATTAACTTTCCAACCGGAGCCCCATATGGGAAGTGGAGAAACTTTGTTTATAAAAAAGGTAAGACTACTGATAAGAGTTCTAGGTTTAGAAAGGGTGTAACGGAGCTAGTAGCATTTAATACATTTCAAGTGCCTTTGTATGCTACGGTTATTGCGGTTGGAAGTTTAGCATCTAATTTGGCATCTAATGGTGAACTTAAAGTAGACATGGAGAACGTTCTCTCTGGAGCGAAGCATTTAGCAATGGTCTCACCCCTCATTGGTCCAACATTGGGATGGTATACGGAAGGTTTGAGAAAATTATTTGGATTGAAATCAGCACCGAGAAAGGCAAGAGAAAGTTTAGAGAGTACATTGCAAAATTAGGAGAATTAGATTTTGATTATTCCTACGTTTTTTATTTACCTTTCCACATAGTAGTTGACGATGCTTAAAAATCCTTATTGTTTAGAAAATGTTGTATAAAACTTGTAGATAATCCTTCTCTGAAATACTGAAACAGAAATCTATATAAATAAGTAATACCTGCGTATTACTATGAAAACAATAAGCATAAAGCTACCTGAAAATGAAGCAAAAGAACTGGATGATTTCCTGAAGAAGCGTAATTACTTGTCAAAATCTGAATTTATAAGACACCTGATTTTAGAAAAACTTGAAAGCCACAAAAAGGAAAAATATGGCTGGCTTGTTATAGCTGAAAAATCGATGAATAAACTTTGGGATAACAAAAAAGACAGTGAAGTTTGGAGCAAGTACTTATGATTGAACAGAGAGACTTGCTACTCGTGCCTTTCCCTTTCTCTGACCAATCTGGAAGAAAGGTGAGACCTGTTGTTGTAATAAGTAATAATTCATTTAACGGTCATTCGCAAGACGTCATTGTTTCTGGGGTAACTTCTAACGTGAAAAAAGAAAGATATTCTATAAATCTCACCAATAAAAATCTGGAACAGGGCAAACTTATGACTAATTGTATGATTAAAGTTGAGAATATTCTAAGACTCGAAAAAGAACTTGTAATAAAGAAGATAGGAAAAATAGACACTGAAAAGTTTATCGAAATGCAATCTGTGCTTGATAAAATTTTAAGATAACTATATTCTAAAAGATGCTAGTTATCTCGATAATCCTTAAATATTTCACATTTCTGAATAAGTCATGCAGGATCCAGAGAAAGCACATTATGTTGTTGCGACGGGAATAATTGTAAAAGATGGCAAGTTCTTAATTGCTAAAAGATCTGAGAAAGAGAAAAGATGGCCTGGGAGATGGACTGTTCCTGGAGGGAAGCTTGAAAAGAAAGATTATGTTAACAGGAAAACAGACACTCCTGGAGGACAATGGTATAATGTTTTTGAAGATTTACTAAGAAGAGAAGTAATGGAAGAGGTTGGGATTGAAATAAAGAACATAAAATATTTGACTAGTTTAAGTTTCCTAAGGGAGGATGGAATTCCTACGATTGTCATAAGCTTGTTTGCAGATTATGATTCTGGAGAAATAACCCTGAATGATGAACTTACTGAATACTGCTGGGTGAGCTTAGATGAAGCAAGAGATTATGATTTAATAGATGGGATTTATGAAGAGCTGGAAATGCTTGATAAGCATTTGAAAGGAGAACATATTGGAGAATGGAAATCTGGGACAAAGGTTAAGTCTTGAATAATCTTTTCCAGAAAGTTTTTGTCCTTGTTTTTTCTAATTCTTCTGTTGTAGGAAATGAGCCTATTCTTTCGTATTTTATCTCAGGTTTTGTTTTAAGAACTGGCGCCTTGTGGGCCATTTCTTCTTCGAGCTTTTTCATAGCTTTTTCTATCTCAAATTTAGAATGACCTTGATTGATTAATGCCCACTTCAGTGATTCAGCTGTGTACCCCTTCCTTAGATTCTTACGGATATATTCAATTACTTGTCTATTGTAGTCTAAACCTCTGGGATTCATGATTTCAAGAGAAATATAAAATATATAAAAATAATTGTTTTGTTATGATACTAAGCAAACATGTCTGAAAGTGTTTTATTCTTATATGCTTCTATAAACAATATCACGTAGGATAGAATGAGCGGACCTAAGATGAGACCTAGTATTCCAAAGACAAATAGCCCTCCAATCATACCTATTAAGACTACAACAGAAGAAGATTTAGTCTTCCTTGCTACTATGTAAGGTCTTAAGAAATTATCTATGGATGAGACAACAACTGCGCTGTATATTGCAAAGATGATTGCTGCAGTAGTATTTCCTATAGAAAGCAGATATATTGCTGCTGGAACCCAGATAAGCCAAGGACCTATTATTGGGATGATGGATGCGCCTGTTGCAAAGAGTGTTAAGAGAAGCGCATTTGGAACCCCTGCGACAAGAAGTCCTATTCCAGTTGCAACTCCCTGAATTATGCCTATAATAATTTGTCCAAAAATTATTGAAGATGTTAAATCCTTAAACTGCTTTACAAGAATTTTTTCCTTGTCTTTTCTTAATGGAGATATTCCTGAAACAAATTCCTTTAATTTATCTTGATCACGAAGAGCAAAGAAAAATACAAAGATTACTACAGCGAGGTTTAAGAGAATTGTTGGTAGTTCTAGGAGAAAATCTGCGAGGGCTGATAACGAAGTATTTGTGATTCCTGCAATGAAATTAATTATTGCGTTTGTGATATCAACCTGGATTCTTGCCGAATCTATAGGGAAAAATCTTTGGACGAAATTTGCCACGTCTACCCCCTTGAGAGAAGTGAACGCGTCAAATACTTGCTGGATTAGAAGAGGAATCAGGAACCAAAGTGGGATGATTATAATTAATAATACTAAAAGCCCGACTATGAATGCAGATGTATTCTTTTCCCTCAATACTTTTTTTACCTTAATATATAATGGATTGAATGCATATGCTAATATCAATCCTGTAATTATCGAGAGGAGAATGGGTCTTATTACCAAAAAGGCAAGTACTACTAAAGTTAGGATAAATGTAATTGCTCCTATACGCCTTACTTCAAGTTGGGTAACACTCATTTTTAGGAAAAGCCAAACTATTATATAAAGGTTGGGTGGATCTTGATTGGAACTAGTTAAAATTTATAAACACTTATTTACAAGATAAGGGATGGACTTTTTTATAAAAAAGATTTTTGATGGAAAAACTGACGAACTTATACATCTTCAGTTTCAAAAGTTTAGTAGAGGAAATTTTAGGAATAGGGCAATGATTAGAGCTAAATTTTCTGCTAAAGGGTTTAATGTATCAACTACTGCAGAATTTGCAAATGAGATTGTAAGAGCTGTTGCTGAAAGATTAGGAGAGAAATCCACAAATGTTACGGGAATTATTGTTTCTACTAGTGATTTGACTGGCAAGCTTGAGTTTAATGGCAAGAAACAGTTCATGGGAATTAAACAATATATTATTGATGGGGAAATGAATGGAAATAAAATTATTGAGTTATGTGATAATTTTCCAGAATGCTTTATGGGGCTCTCTTTTAATGCTGGAGAGACAGAATTAAAAATAAAACCAAAAGCTCCTAAATCCGCGAAACCTTCTACAAAATCTGCAGATGAGCCACAGAAAATTGATTTTTGCAAGCTAAAGACAACGGACAGAGACTTGATAATGGCACTTATTTTCGAGACAAGTGATTTCAAAAGTGCTGAGATTTTCCATGATTTTATAATTGAAGATATTGACCTTCCAACTGATGCAAAAGATCCTAATGAATTGAGGAGATTAGCTAAACGCAAGGGAAGAATAGTTAGGAGATCTATTATAGACGGCAAACAGGAAATGAAGGAAATAAAGTTCGTAGCATGATTCTTTGATGATAGTGTTTCGGCAGCGTTACATTTAAAAACCTAAAAAATCTGTTTTTTGCACACGGTTTGGTAGAAAGAATCTAAGATTTAAAAACGGGAAAGTTGCGCCCAGTTGAAAATGGTAGAATTAAGAAATGACAAAAAGAACGAGACCAAGATTTGGAAGTTTACAATACTGGCCAAGAAAGAGAGCGAGAAAAGCTCTTCCTAGAGTTAACTGGGATAATGTTAGAGGAGCGGGTTCTGCTAATGAAGGATTATTAGGATTTATAGGCTACAAGGTGGGTATGGCTTCTGCTGTTGTTAAGGATGAAACTGATAAGTCTATGACTAAGGGAAAAAAGATCGTTATACCTGTAACTATTCTTGAGGTTCCTAAGATGAAAATATTTTCTGTAAGATTTTATAACAAGGGTAATATAAGCAAAGAAGTTGTTGTCTCCAATGAAAGGATACTCAAGAAGAAAGTAAAAGTACCGAAAGAAGCTAAAAAATTGGATGGAGATTACAATTATGATGAGATAAGGTTGATAATGTATAGTTCTATGGGAAAAGGAAGATTCAAGAAATCACCGGACCTTGCAGAGATTGCATTTAATGGGGAGAATGCCCTCGAAAAGGTAAAAACTCTTATTGGAAAAGAAATTTCTGTCTCAGATATCCTGAAGTGGCAGTTAGTTGATGTTAGAGGGCTAACAAGAGGGAAAGGTCTTCAAGGTCCTGTTAAGAGGTTTGGCATTACATTGAAGGCTCATAAATCTGAAAAGGGAGTCAGAAGACCTGGAAGTTTAGGTCCATGGCATCCTGCAAGAGTTACATTCCGCGTCCCTATGTCTGGACAGTTAGGGATGTTTTCAAGGATAACTCATAATTCAAATGTAATAAAGTTAGGAAATGTTTCGGAAGAAGGCAAGGATATCAACAAAAAAGAAGGATTCAGCAATTATGGAATGGTTAGAGGAGATTATGTGATTCTTGCAGGAAGTATACAAGGCCCTGTTAAAAGACAAGTAATGTTAACCCCTGCTTCACGGCCGACAAAAAGTCAAGCTAAAAAGAAACTGGAGTTGTTGGAGTTAAGATAAAATGAAAGCTACATTATATGACATAACTGGAAAGAAGAAGGGAGAAATAGAGATGCCTAAATTGTTTGATAATAGAGTTAGAGAGGATCTTGTAGGCAAATATTTTGAAGTTGATAAGTTTATCCAGCCTTATTCGCCGGATCCGAGGGGAGGTAGAAAACATTCTGCTTCTGGAACAATTAGTCATAAGAGACATGATTGGAAAGGTCATTATGGGAAAGGAATTTCTAGAACACCTAGAAAAACTATGTGGAGAAGAGGGACTCAATTCTTCTGGGTTGGTGCTGAAGTTTCAAGTACGAGGGGAGGTAGAAGAGCTCATGGACCTAAGGGTATTGGTAAAGAAAAAAAGATTAATTTAAGAGAGATTCAGATAGCTATGAATTCGGGGTTCGCTGCTAGTGCAAATAAAAACTATATTTTGAGTCGTTATGATAGTTTGAAGGATCTATCTGTACAATTTCCAATTGTCATAGAATCAAAATTAGAAAAAGTGAAAACAAAAGAAATCAAGAAGATGCTTAACTTGTTATTTGGAGAAATGGAAAATCTGGTTTTCAAAAATAAAAAAGTAAGGGCTGGAAAAGGAAAGATAAGAGGTAGAAAATACAAGAGTAATGCGGGATTGCTTCTTGTAACTGGAAATGATGAAGATGTAAAAGTTAATGGTATTGATGTGAAGAAGTTAGGAGAAGTTAAGATATCTGACCTTTATCCTCTAGGAAGGCTTGTAATTTATACTGAAAAATCATTATCTCAAATGGAGGCAATCAAATGAGATTCATATTAAAACCTGTTACAACAGAAAAGGCAGTTAGAAGGATTGATGTGGAAAATACATTAACTTTTGAGACAGAAAGGCAAGCAAGAAAGGAAGATATCCAAAAAGAAGTCGAAAAGTTATTTGATGTTAAAGTGGAAAAAATAAGAACAATGATTAGAGCTAATAAAAAAATTGCTCATGTGAGACTAAACAAAAAAAATCCTGCAATTGATATTGCAACTAAACTAGGAATGATATAAAATGGGAAAAAGAATAATATCACAAGCTAGGGGAAAGGGAAGCCATACTTATAGAGTAAGAAAGAAGGCGTTTATCTACAAGGTAGGTTATCCAGTCATGGAGGGGGAAATTGAAGTTATCAAATTAATACAATCTGCTGCACATTCTGCCCCATTGATGAAGCTAAAGGTGGGAAATAAGATATTTTACAATGTTGCGTTTGAAAGTGTATACGAGGGTCAAAGAGTCAAGATTGGAGGATCTGAACCTTCCGAGGGAAATATTTTATCTTTAAAAGACATTCCTGTTGGGACAAGAATATTTAATATTGAAAGAAATCCTGGAGACGGAGGAAAGATGATAAGAACCGCAGGAAGCAGTGCAATTGTTAATAAGATATATGAAAACAGCAAAGTTGGAGTCACTATGCCAAATAGAAAGGAAGTAATCTTTAATCAAGGATGCAGGGCAACTATTGGGACCATTGCTGGAGAAGGCAGAAAACAAAAACCATTTATGAAGGCAGGAAGAATGTTCTATAAGATGAAATCAAAGGGAAAATTATATCCAAGAGTCTCTGCTGTGGCTGTTAACGCAATAGACCACCCATTTGGATCTGGAAGAGGAAAGAGAATTAAATCAAAGGTTGCAAAGAGAAATGCTCCTCCTGGAAGAAAGGTAGGACATATAAGGCCAAGAAAGACAGGAAAGAAGAGATAAAATGACAGAAGAAGTAAAAATTAGGTCAAAAGAATTGAAGTATAGGGGAAAGAGCGTTGAAGAGCTACAAGCCCTAGATGTAAGAGAGGTTGCAAAATATCTTCCAGCTAGAAGTAGAAGATCTATACTCAGACATTTTGATGTTGTTGAAAAATTCACTAAACGATGTGAGATGAAAGAAATGAAAAATAAAAAAATAAGAACTCATCTAAGAGATATCGTCATAGTTCCCAAACTTGTTGGAAAAACTATTGAAATATATGATGGCAAAAACTATCAGATTGTCCAAATAACAGTTGAAATGATTGGTCATAGACTTGGAGAATTTGCTCAAACTAGAAAGAGAGTTGCCCATTCATCTGCTGGAGTCGGAGCAACAAAAGGATCAAGGGCGGCAAAGAAGTAAAATGGTTGAAGAAATGAAAAATAAAAAAATTGAAGAGAAAAAAGAAGATCCTATTAGCGAGAAGAAAGAAATTCAAACTGAAAAAACTAATGAGGCTAACGTTCAAGATTCTGCTAAGGATACTGTTGAGATTGGAAAAAGTAAGGAAGGAACAAAAGAAGATGTGAAGCAAAAAACTGCAAAAATAATCAAGGGTGATAAAAAAACTGTAATTAAGAAAGAAGAGGCAATTGCTAGAGGAGTAAGTATGCACATGTCAAAAAAACAAGGAGTATATATTTCTAGATTCATAAAGAACAAAAAGATAGATCAGGCAATTGATGATTTGAACCAAGTTATAAAGATGAAAAAAGTTGTTCCATTTAAAGGAGAAATTCCACATAGGAAAGGGAAGGGAATGATGTCTGGAAGATATCCCGTTAAAGCATCTGGGTTTGTCATAAAGGTTCTTAAGGGGCTTAAGGGCAATGTAATTACAAATGGAATGGATCTTGAAAATAGCGTAATATATTATGCTTCTGCAAGTTGGGCTGCAAGACCACAGAGAAGAGGTGGAATGCTAGCTAAAAGAACTAATATGATAATCAAAGCAAAGGAGATAACGGAGAAAAAGAAAAATGGATGAAAAGAAATTTGTAGGGTTTAAAGAAGAAGAATTAGGAGTCAGAGAATACATAAAGGGCGCTCTTGGAAAGGGAAGGATAAGCGAGGTCCTGATAGAATATACTCCAGTTGGTGAAAAAATTATTGTTGAGACAAATCGTCCTGGATTAGTCATAGGTAGAAAGGGAGAGAGAATTGAAGAACTTACGACAACGCTCAAGAAAAGATTCAAATTGGATAACCCTCATATTGAGATAAGAGATATTACAAATGAAATGCTAGATGCTCAATTAGTCGCTGATAGTATTGCAATTAATCTTGAAAGAAAAGGTTCTTTAAAATTCAAGCTTATAGCTTATAGAACTCTTCAAGATATAGTGAAAGCAGGAGCAATAGGTGTCGAGATTGTGCTTTCTGGAAAGCTTCCAGGAGATAGAGCAAAGACATGGAGATTTAGTCATGGATATCTTAAGAAAACAGGAGATCCTGCTAAGGTTGTAAGAAGAGCTATGTCTCAGGCAAGGACTCAGCAAGGAGTTGTTGGAGTTAAGGTAAGCATTCTTCCTCCTGATGCCCATATCCATGATAGGATTGATGTGAATGAGGAATTATTATCTAGGATAAAAATAGATGAAGTTGAAGAGATTGAAGAAGAAAAACCTAAACGCAAAAAGGCGAAAAAATTGGAGGCAAAGAAATAAATGGCAATTTTAAGATCTAAGGATATAAGAAAAATGGATGAAAAAAACAGAAAAGAAAGATTAAAAGACTTGAGGATGGAACTTACTAAAGCGAATGTCACAGCTCATAAAACCAATGCTAAGACCAAAGAGATTAAAAGGGCTATTGCTCGCATACTCACAATTACCAAAGCTGAAAAATCAGCAAAGGTAATAAGCAAATAGCAATGGAGATAGATCCAAAAACGGGTTTACCTGTTGAAGCTATCGCGTGGGAAGACCTCGCTAAAAGCGAGCAGAAGATAACTGTCCGAACAGAAAAACGAAGGTACGGGAAGGTAATCACCATCGTATCTGGCTTCGACAAAGGAATCGACGTGAAAGGCACTGCAAAAGCCTTAAAAGCGGCGCTTGCTTGCGGAGGAACTGTAAAGGACGGGAACATTGAGCTCCAAGGGGAGCACAAAAGACAAGTAAGACCAGTATTGGTCAAGCTTGGGTTTTCCGACGACTCGATAGACGACAGTTAAAGAGGAGATAAACAATGGAGAAAATGGAAAAGAAAAACACAGAGAGAAAAAGGCTAGTTGGAACTAGGGGAAGAACATTCAAGGGCAAGGTAGTTAAGAAATTTGAAAAAAGAATTGTTGTTGACTTAGAAAGAACTGTAAAAATCAAAAAATATGAAAGATTTATGAAAAAGAAAACAAGAATTCATGCAAGAATCCTCGATGGAACAGACGTGCATGTGGGAGATGTTGTTAAGGTTAGAGAGTGTAGACCACTTAGCAAAATAACTCATTTCATGTTTGTTGAGAAATTGAGTTCTGAAAACAATACGGGAGATAAAAAATGAAAGCAATACCTGCAAGAGCCACAAGAGCATTGAACATTGGAAGCCATGTTTTAGCAAGTGACAATAGTGGAGCAAGAATTGTGAAGATTGTTGGTGTGAAGAGGGGAAAAACGAGAAAGGGAACACAACAATATGCTAAGTTAGCAGATCATGTTAAAGTTTCTGTGAGGGCTGGAAAACCTGAAATGAAAGGGCAAGTATTTGATGCTATAATCATAAGGCAAAAGAAACCATTTAGGAGAAATACGGGTGAGAGAATCATGTTCGAAGACAATGCAGTAGTCTTATTAAAAGATGATAAAGGAAATCCAAAGGGGACTCAGATTAAAGGCCCCATAGCAAGAGAAGTAGCTGAAAGGTGGAAAGCAGTTTCTAAGATTGCGCAATTTGTATTATAAAAAATGAAAAAAGAATTTTCAACATCGTGGAATGGAAGCAAGCAGCCCAGGAAGCAAAGGAAATATACATACAATGCTCCGTTACATCTTAGGCATAAGTTTTTAAGCACTAATTTGTCAAAAGAATTGAGAAAGAAGTATGGCAAGAGGAACCTCCCTTTGCGAAAGGGTGACGAAGTGCTTGTCATGCGCGGAAACTTCGCAAAGAAGAAGGCCAAAGTAATTTCTATAGATATAAAGAGAACAAGAATTATCCTTGAAAATATAAATCGCGCCAAGAAAGATGGCACAAAGATAAGTGTTCAATTTAGTCCGAAGAACCTACAAATTCAGTCTCTTAATCTTGAGGATAAGAAAAGATTTAAGAGGTCTATTGTTAAGGAAATGCCTTCTAAACCACCAATTAAACAACCAGAGGAGAGAAAAAATGTACCTGACAAGAGCGGAAACAAGTAGTAAAATTCCAATTCCAAGAAAAGGAACAAGATATTTAGCTAGGGCCCTGAGTCATGTTAGGGATGGGGTGCCTGCAGTAATAGCATTAAGAGATATGATAGGGTTGGCTGAAACTGCTAGAGAGGTTAAACTATTGATAAAATCAGAATCTTTAAAAATAAATGGGAAGATTGTGAGGGATTATAGAGAAAGTATAAGGCTGTTTAATATTTTTGAAGCTGGAGACAAGAAATACAAGTTGACAATTCTTCCTACAGGAAGATGGAATTTTGAAGAGACTTCAAGTAGCGAGAGATTGTGCAAAATACTCAACAAGAAAATTCTTACTTCTGGAAAAATTCAAATCAACTTGCATGACGGATCAAATCTGATTTCTAAAAAACAAATGAATATTGGAGATTCATTATTGATTGGCACTGATGGAAAAATTATAGATGAAATTCCGCTTAAGAAAGGTGGCAAAGCATTTGTTTATTCTGGAAAGAGTGTTGGGCTTACTGGGACAATAGAAAATATCAATGAAAAGAAAATTTTAATTAAACTGGGAGACAAGGTCACTGAGCTTTATCAGAGCCATGTGATAGCCATAAAATGAATGTAATGATGAAACCGAGGCTTGTGAAAGTGATATTGAGTGCTGGAGCTACAGGACAGGAATTGGAAAAATCAGCAAAACTATTGGAAATTGTAACTCAGAAAAAAGCTCAGATTATAAAGGCTGGACCAAATACCAGAATTCCTGCGTTTAGTGTTAGGCCTGGGCTTGAATTAGGAACAAGAGTCACTCTGCGTGGAGAGGATGCAATAAAACTTCTAAGAAGACTTTTGGGAGCGATAGATAATACCCTGAGCAAGAAGCAAATAGAAAATAATCATTTTTCATTTGGAATAAAAGAATATATTGAAATTCCTGATATGGAATATATTAGGGAAATTGGTATTAAGGGATTTAATGTTACTGTTGTTTTTGAACGTGCTGGAACAAGAGTCAAGAAGAGGAAAATAAAGAGGGGGCGTATTCCTGGAAGACAACACGTTTCTAAAGAAGAGATAATTAAATTTATGGAAGATAATTTCAAAACAGGGATGGAAAATTAAGATGACTGCAAGCGATTGGAACAAAATATTGAAACAGCTTAAAAGTAAGCCGGAAATTGCAAAAAAGTTTACAAAACATAATAAACCAAAGGATAGAAATATGGGTGTCGCTGCACAAAAGTGTAAAAGATGTGGTAGATTTGGGGCACATTTAAACCAATATAATATTCACTTGTGCAGACATTGTTTCAGAGAAATAGCGGAGGAAATAGGATTTAAAAAATATAGTTAAAATGAGAAAAGACATAGTTGCAGACGGATTGAATCAAATAATGAATGCGAAAAGGGCAAATAAAGAAATTGTTACTCTTAAATTTCATTCAAAGGTGTTACTCTCGATTCTCGCGGTTGGTAAACTTAAGGGGTACATAAAAGATTATAGGGTAAAGGGTAAGGAAATTGAAATTGAAACTGGGGGAAAATTGAATGCTTGTAAAGCAGTTAAGCCAAGATACGTCGTTAAAGCAATGGATATTCAGAAATATGTAAGAAGATATCTTCCTGCAAGGGACATGGGAGTGTTGATCATATCCACTAATAAAGGATTGATGACTCATCAAACTGCTATAGATCAAAATGTAGGAGGGAATGTTATAGCATATTTCTATTAAAATGAAAAATAAAATAATAGAACAAATAGAAATCCCTGAAGGAATTGAATGCAGTTATGAAAGCAAGATTTTTACTTGTAAGAAAGGCGGAGATGAAACAAGCAGATTAGTGGATATTCCAGGAAGTGTCTTAGAGATAAAGGATGGGAAAGTTACAATAACTTGTAATAAGGCGAATAGAAAAGAGCGCGCAGTTTTGGTGACGTTCATTAAGCATATTTCTAATATGTTCAAGGGATTAGAAGAGAAGTTTGTTTATGAACTTGAGATATGTAATGTTCATTTTCCAATGAATGTCAAAATAGAAAAATCAGAAGTCGTTATAGACAATTTTTTGGGAGAGAAATATAAGAGAAGAGCAGATATCAGACAGGGAGTGGATGTTGATGTCAATGGCAATGTAATCAAAGTATCTGGAATAAACATAGAGTCAGTTGGGCAAACTGCTGCAAATATAGAAAAAGCTACAAAAGTTTCAAATAAAGACAGAAGAATTTTCCAAGATGGAATATTTATTACTTCTAAAAATGGGAGGAAAATCTAATGGCAAAAAAATTCATTAGAAGAGATAGCCATAGGTTCTCAAAATTAGGTAGGGGGAGAAAAAAATTACAGAAATGGAGAGGAGCAAAAGGAAGAGATAATAAGATCAGAGAGAAAAGGTTTAGCTATCCTTCTGCTCCGTCTGTGGGTTATAAGAATAGCAGAGCTCAGAAAGGCAAGATAAAGAACCTTATTCCAATTGTTGTCAGAAACTTGAAAGATCTTCAAAACGCAAATAAAGAGAATATAATTATAATTGGAAAAGTTGGGGCAAAGAAGAGAATAGATATCATGAAAAAAACAAATGAAATGAAATTAGAGATTGTTAATGTGCGGAAGGAGAAGAAAGAATGAATATAGGGAAAAAACGTGAACTTATTGCAAGAACATTGGGTGTTGGGAAAGCGAGAGTTAGGTTAAACAAAGAAAGATTGGACGAGCTAAAAGATGCAATAACTAGACAAGATGTACGTGACCTCTTGGATGCAAAGGCCATAATGATTAATGATCCAAAAGGTCGAAGAACACAAATAAAAAGGAAAACTAGAAGGAGAAAAGGAAGTATAAAGAAAAAAGTGAATAATCGAAAAGAAGAGTATATGATAATTACAAGAAAGCTAAGAGCTTACATAAAAGAACTTAGAAGAAAGGATAAATTGAGTAGTGAAGATTATATCAAGCTTAGAAAGGAAATAAGAGCCAGAGACTTTAAAAGCAAGGCTCAAATTAAAGAAAGAATAGGGGGCATGAACAAGGAATAATGGACAAAATAGGAAGAACTATAAGAAGAAGAAGAAGAGAAGGAAAAACAGATTACAAGGCAAGACTTGGAGTCATCAAATCCTCTCTTCCAAGAATTGTAATCCGAAAGACAAACAGATACATAATTGCTCAACTGGTTGAAACAGATATTGCACAAGATAAAATTATTGTGAGCGTAAGTTCAAAAGATTTGTTGGGCAAGGGATGGCCAAAGGAACTTGAGGGTAGTCTTAAAAATCTTAGTGCTGCTTATTTGACAGGAATTTTGTTAGCAAATAAAGCAAAAAAGAAAGAGAAATGTATTTTAGATATTGGGTTGCAGAGAAATATTCATAGGGGCAGATTATATGCAACATTAAAAGGGCTTATAGATGGAGGAATGGAAATACCCCATAATCAAGATTGTCTTCCTGATGAAGAAATGCTCTCTTCAAATAAGAAAACATCTGAAATATTAAAAACTGTAAGGGAGAAAATAAAACATGGCTGAAAGAGAAAATAAAAACCAACCAAAAAATCTTATTGAACCTACTCCAGAGAATTTAGATCTCAATGAAGAATTAATCATAGAGCCTGCGTTGAAAGAGGAAGAGGCTAAACGTGAGCCAACATTAGCTGAGAAGAGAGTTTCAAGAGAAAAACAAGAAAAGGAAGATAGACTTGCATCTTGGGCTCCTATAACTCAATTAGGAAAAGATGTAAAATCTGGCAAGGAAAATAACATTGATAATATTCTTGAAAACAGGAAGAAGATATTAGAACCTGAAATTGTAGACTATTTGTTAGGAAATCTTGAAAGCGATTTACTTTTAATAGGTCAGGCTAAAGGAAAATTTGGAGGAGGAAAGAGAAGAGCTTGGAGACAGACTCAGAAGAAAACAAAAGAAGGAAACGTATTGACCTTCTCTGCGATGGCTGTTGTCGGAGATAAAAAAGGACATATTGGATTAGGAACTGGAAAGGCTAAAGAAACATTACCTGCAAGAGAAAAAGCATTGAGAAAGGCAAAACTTAACTTGATAAAAATAAGAAGAGGGTGTGCTCATTTTGACTGCTCCTGTGGAGAGGATCATACAGTTCCATTTGTTGTTGAGGGAAAATCTGGAAGCGTGAGGGTGAAATTAATGCCTGCTCCTCAAGGAACTGGATTAGTCATTGGAGATGAACTAAAGAAGATGTTAAGACTAGTGGGAATAAAAGATATTTATGCATTCAGCATGGGACAGACCAGAACAACATTCAATCATGCCAAAGCATGTTTTGATGCTCTTGAAAAAACAACCAAACTTGTAAAATGATACTAGTAATAAGAATATCCGGAATTGTGAAAGTCTCTGATAAGATAGAAGAATCTATGAACAGAATCAATCTTAGAAGGAAGTACTCTGCTACTTTGATAGAAGACACTCCTGAGAACAGAATGTTATTGACTAAGATAAGAAACTTTGTCGCATTTGGAGATGCAGATGATAAACTACTGGAAGAACTTATAGAAAAGAGAGGGGAAAGCACAGAAAGAAAAAAGATTGATGCTAAAGAAGTCGTGGGCAACCTTGCAAAGAAAGGCTTAAAATCTCAAGGAATGAAACCTTTCTTCAGGCTTCATCCTCCTAGAGGTGGAATTGATAGCAAGAAACATTTTGGGGTAGACAAAGGAGTTTTGGGAGACCATAAGGATAAGATAGGAAATCTTGTCAGGAGAATGTTATAAAATGGTAATGAAAATAGTAAAGAAAAGAAAGAAATCTACAAGATTCAGAGGTACACATACACATGGAAGAGGTTTCAAGAAGAAGGCAAGAGGTAGTGGACACAGAGGAGGAGTTGGAATGGCTGGAACTGGAAAGAGGGGGGATCAGAAGAAAACACTCGTCACTAATCTTTATGGGGGAGATTATTTTGGAAAATCAAAAACAAGAAGAGCTGCTCCAAAGAAAATTGTGAAAATTGTTACATTACAATCAATCTTGAACAATCTTGAATCCTTAGAGAAAAAGGGAATTGCAAAAGAAGAAAGGGGAACCTATAGTGTTGATCTTAAGAAGTATAAGATTATAGGCAATACTGAGTTAGGAATCAAATTGAAAATCTTTGCAAATTCTGCCTCCAAAGGTGCTCAGGAATCCATAAAAAAATCAGGTGGAGAGATTGTTTTAGCTTAGTAAAGCTGAAGTTTTAAAAACCTCTTGTTTGTATATTAAATATGGGATTGAAAGAAATTTTACAATTTATTCCAGAGGTCAAAAAGCCTGCTGAAAAAAAGGTTAGTTTTAATGTAAAGTTTAAATGGACCTTGATAATCCTTGGTTTTTATTTTATATTGTATAATGTTCCATTGTACGGATTGAGCAATAATGCTCTTGCTAGGTTTGAATTCTTATCTACAATATTGGGAACATCATTTGGAAGTATTATCAGCCTTGGAGTTGGACCAATAGTGACATCATCAATCATACTTCAGCTTTTAGTTGGGTCAGGAATCCTAAACATAGACACTAAGACTGAAGAGGGAAAAAGGTTTTTCCAAGGAATTCAGAAGCTTGGAGTCATTTTTTTCATAATATTTGAGGCAGCAGTGTTTGTTTTAATGCAAGGACTGCAAGCAGTTCCTGGATTCACAGGAATAGTAATATTTCAATTGGTGATCGGAGGATTTGCTATAATGTACATGGATGAAGTTGCAAATAAATGGGGATTCGGATCAGGAGTCTCAATGTTCATTCTTGGAGGAGTGGCGTTGCAATTGTTTACAGGGTTGTTTGGTATTCTTGATGCAAGCGGACAGAATTGTCTTGTTGATTTCGGACAAAACCAATGCACTGGAAGAATATTTGTCATAATTCAGTCTTTGATAAATGGAGATATACAACAGCTGACTCTTGCTATCATAGTAATATTGATAACTGTATTGATTTTCTTGGGAGTTGTTTGGGCGCAAAGTTTGAAAGTTGAAGTTCCCTTGAGCTATGATAGATTGAGGGGGTATGGCGTAAAGTGGCCATTAGCATTCTTTTATGCTTCTGTTATTCCTGTGATTTTAGTCTCTGCATTGATAGCAAATCTTCAGTTGTTTGGTGGCCTTATGGAAAATTGGCTAGGGAGAGCTACATTCTTGGGAGGATTTTCAAATGGGGTTCCAATTTCAGGGCTTGCGTATTGGTTAGGATCTTCCAATTTAGTAGAAGAGGTCATAAGGGGAAGTATAACCATCTTTAGTGTAATACAAGGGATAAGTCACTTATTGTTTTATATGATATTTGCTACAATATTCTCTGTGTTTTGGGTCAAGACTTCAGGAATGGATGCTTCTAGCCAAGCAAAGAATATTATGGGGTCAGGGTTACAGATTCCAGGATTTAGAAAAGATCAGAGGATTTTAGAAAGCATCTTATCCAGGTATATAATGCCCTTGACAGTTATGGGTGGTCTTGCTGTTGGAGCTCTTGCAGCCATAGCAAATTCATTAGGAGCATTAACATCTGGGACAGCAATTCTTCTTGCTGTGATGATTAGTTATCAATTCTACCAGAACATTGCTCAACAGCACGCTGTTGATATGCATCCTGCTATGCGTAAGTTTATGGGATAACTTTTGGATGACCAAACTTTAAAAACACCACATTCTTAAGGATTGCATGGTGATAGAATTAATTCAAACATATCCTAGATCGAGTATCGTACTAATTTCATTAATTGTATCTTTTTTTATCAGTCTTGTCAATTATTTAATTCTTGATAAAGATAGGTTGAGAGAAATTAAGCGCAAGCAAAAAGAATTGCAAATAAGAATGAAAGAGCATAAGAATAATCCTACTAAACAGATGGAGCTCTCTAAAGAGATGATGAGTCACACTGGAGAACAATTAAGACATTCATTCAAACCTATGTTGATAACATTTGTTCCTGTAATAGTAGCATTTTGGTGGATTAAGGATGTTTTTGCCGAAACAACTATTGAAGGGACATGGTTCTGGTGGTATATAATTAGTGCTATAGTGTTCAGCCTTCTGCTTAGGAAGCTTTTTAAACTTCCTTAAAGAACAATTTTTATGGAACAAGATTTATTGATGCAACTCAACCAAAGATATCAAGAGTCAAGACAACTTGAAGAACAACTTGAATTTATTGAACAACAGATGTCAGAGCTTCAGATGTTCAGCAAGAGTGTGGAAGAGATTGGAAAAAGTTCTGAGAAAGAGATTCTTTCATCAATTGGGAAGGGCCTGTTTGTAAAATGTGAGATGAAAGAGAAAGAATTTTTTGTTGATGTTGGAGCAGGAGTTGTTGTGAAAAAATCTCCTGACGATGCAATAGGTATAATTGAGCAACAAATATCTCGGCTTGGAGAAATAAGATATCAAATTAACGACAATTTAAATGGCCTATCCAGTGAATTTCAAGAATTGATAAAAAAACTTGAACAAGTTAAAAAAGAGTAGCTTAATTATTGAAATCGCAAAACTATTTAAGCAGGTATGCAAATAAATAAAGATGTTAGAGATGTTAATAAGTCCACAAAAGGCTGAGAGAAGACCTTGGGAACTATTTTTTATAGGGGCATTCTATGCTAGCGTTTCGATTATACTTGTAAACTGGATATTCTCTCAAGATGTTGTACTTCAAAGTTATTCTGGAATTTTAGTTGTGACATTTACAGTGATGTTTTCAATTCCATTTATGTATTATATGATAAAGCTGGAAGAAGAAAAAGCAACACAACATATGGGAATGTTCAAACTTTTGAAGGAACATAGGAAAGCTCTTTGGGCGTTTTTGTGGTTGTTTGTAGGATTTGTTGTGGCATTTTCATTTTGGTATATTATGTTGCCAACTACACAAGCATTTGAAGCTCAAATAAACACTTATTGTGTCATAAATCAACCTGCTAATTTTGAAGCATGTGTTGCGCAATACGGCGTGAAGGGATCTTCATCTACTGTATTTGCAACAAACAAAGAAAGGCTTTTCCTTATATTTGCTAACAATATCTATGTACTGATATTCACATTGGTATTTTCACTAATCTTTGGAGCTGGTGTGATTTTCATCCTTGCGTGGAACGCAAGCGTGATTGCGGCAGCAGTGGGAATTTTTACCCAATCTAATCTAAGTTCTCTTCCGATAGGACTATTTAGATATCTCGTGCATGGAATTCCAGAGATTGCATCTTATTTTATAGCCGCATTGGCGGGGGGAATTATATCTATTTCTGTAATCCGGCATGAAGTTGGCTCAGAGAAATTCTGGGAGGTGTTGCAAGATTCATTGAATTTGATAATCTTGGCAGTGATTGTATTGTTTATTTCTGCGCTGATGGAAGTCTTTCTAACTCCCTTATTCTTTAGTTGATTTACGAGGGTGGCAATATTTAAATAAGCAAATATAATTATCTGTAAATGAATGAAGAGAACCTGATAAATGAAAGAAAAGAGAAGGCTCTAAATGCTTTAAAGAAGAATTATAATTTAGTGGTTTATGCAATTTTAGCAATAATTTTGTTTATATCTGTGAGGATTAGAACGAGAAATCTCTCTGGATTAAGAGATGTCACCACAGGCGGATGGACTCTTGGTCCTGACTTGGATCCATTTCTGTTTTTGAGATGGGCAAAATATATTGTTGAGAATGGAAGTTTGATGGCAATAGATTCATTTAGGTACGTGCCTCTGGGATTTAGGACAAAGGGAGAACTGATATTACATCCATATATGATTGCATGGTTCCATAAGGTGGCAAGCGTTTTTGGAAGTGTGTCTGTTGAACAATCTGCCGCATTATATCCAGTTTTCTTTTTTGCGATAACAGTCATAGCGTTTTTCTTTCTCACTAGAGAAATATTCAAAGATAATTTGAACAAAATGAATTCTAATTTTGCGGCGTTGGTTGCATCATTCTTTTTATCTGTGCTCCCAGTTATTTTGCCGAGAACGATAGCTGGAATACCTGAAAAAGAGTCTCCTGGATTTTTCTTTCTTTTTGCGACATTCTATTTCTTTCTTCTAGCATGGAAATTTGAAAATGTTAAGATAAAATATACCTGTGCCATTTTAGCAGGAATTTTAACAGCAGGAATGGCATTAGTCTGGGGAGGATATATCTATTTGTTTGTGACTATCGGGGCTTCTGTGCTTATTGCATTTATGTTAGGCAAGGTAGACAAAAAAAGGATTTATATGTATACTATCTGGCTAGCTTCTGCTTTGATTATCATGAACATGTTCTCATTGAGATATAATTTGTCTGGAATGATAAATTCTGCAACTACTGGAATTGTATTCTTTACACTGGCAGTGATATGGGGAGATTGGATTATTTATAAAACAAGGATAAAATATTATTTTGTTAAGGGAAAATTAAAAAATATTCCAAGACAAATAAAATCCTTAGTGGTAGTTAGCATCATAGCAATCCTATTAGCAAGCATATTTTTTGGATTTGGTTTTGTGCCTTCTAAGATAAGTAATGTAGTGGGGTTACTTGTTAAACCTTCTACAGATAGACTCGGAGTTACAGTTGCTGAGAATAGACAGCCCTATTTTTCTGAATGGGCAAGTAGTTTTGGACCAGAGTTAGGAGGATTTCCAATATTATTCTGGGTAATGTTTATTGGTTCCATATATTTATTCGGAAGTATTATCAATGAAAAACGCAATAAACATAAGTGGATCCTAATTGGAAGTTATACTTTATTCTTGACTGCCATCATATTTAGCAGATATAAGCCAAATAGCATTTTTGATGGAGAAGGCTTTGCTAGTCTTGCATTCTATATGCTTGGGGCGTTGGTTTTCCTTGGAGCATTGATTTATTATTATCTGTTCCTTGAGAATAGAAATGAATTTGGAAAACTTAGGGGAATTAAGTTTTCGTCAATTCTCTTGTTTTCATTCTTCGCTATCAGTTTGATATCTGTAAGGGGAGCTGTAAGACTTATTATGATGCTTGTGCCTTCTGTTGCAATAATTAGCAGTTATTTTGTATTTAGCCTATGGGAAAAAAGCAACTTTGGGGGGAAAGATAAAAACATTGCTCCTCTTGTGTTTGCAGGACTGATTGCATTAACATTGATATTTGCAGGTTATTACTATTATCAGGCAAGTAATAATATAGCTCAGGGATATGCCCCTTCTTCTTATACACAACAATGGCAGAAAGCAATGAGCTGGGTTAGAGAGAGTACTCCCGAAAATGCTGTTTTTGCACATTGGTGGGATTATGGATACTGGGTGCAATCTATTGGGGAAAGAGCGACAGTTTTAGATGGAGGAAATGCAATACCTTATTGGAATCATTTTATGGGTAGATATGTTTTGACTGGAGATGATAATACTAAAGCACTAGAGTTTTTGTTCGCCCATAATGCAACTCACTTTTTAATTGATTCAAGCGATATTGGAAAGTATACTGCATTCTCAAGTATTGGATCTGATGAACAATATGACAGAAGGAGTTGGTTGCAGACATTCTTGATTGATGACTCTCAAACGAGTAATCTGAAGAATAGCACTCTTTTATTGTATAGGGGAGGATTTAGTCTTGATGGAGATATAATTTATGAAGAAAATGGAAGTAAAATATTCCTCCCAGGTGTTGAGGATGCAGATATTAACCAGAACCTAAATGTTGCAGGACTTGGAGCAATTATAATTGAAAGATCTGACAATAAAGAGATTAAGAATGTTGAAGGAATATTTGTTTATAATGGACAGCAGTATAGAATTCCAATAAGGTATGTTTTTGATGAGAGGTTGATAGATCTTGGAAGAGGAATAGATGCTGGAATATACTTGATGCCTGCTATAAAACAGGGAGCAAGCGGATTAAATGTTCAAGAGAGTGGAGCATTGATATATTTGAGCGACAGGACAGTTCATTCACAACTTGCAAGATTATACCTATTTAATGAGAAAAATCCATCTTTTGAAATTGTAAAAGTTGAAGATGATATAGTCGTAGAAAGTTTGAAAGCTCAAGGAATTTCTGTAGGAGATACAGTCTATTATAATGGATTTAGAGGACCTATTAAGATATGGGAAATAAATTATCCGTCTGAAATTGAGTTTAAAGAGGAATATTTAAACAGAAGGGTTCCATAAGAATAATATGAATTCGCTAATAATCGTTATACCGATCGCTATAAGTTTTTTAGCAAGTCTTTTCTTTTTACCTTTTTGGATTAGAAAGGCTAAGGAAATAGGATTATTATGGGAAGATATGAATAAATTTTCTTCTGAGAGTGTTGCAGGATCTGGAGGGATAATAGCTATATTTGCATTCACTCTGGGAGTTTTAGTCTTTGTCGCATATAGGGTTTTTATATTGGAGAGTAGTCAGTTTTTAATAGAAATACTTGCAGTTCTTACAGTTATCCTCATCCTCGCAGGGGTTGGATTAATAGATGATTTATTAGGATGGAGGAAGGGGGGTCTTTCTAGGAGATATAGGCTACTTCTTATTGCCATTGCCACTGTGCCATTAGTGGTGATAAATGCAGGAAAGTCTGTTGTGTCAATACCTTTTTTGGGCGCTATTGAATTGGGATTGATTTATCCTGCTGTAGTCATTCCATTAGGAATAGTAGGATCTGTAGCAACTTATAATTTTTTAGCTGGATTTAATGGACTGGAAGCGGGCCAAGGAATATTGATTCTCTCTGGACTTTCAATTGTTTCATATTTGACTGGGAGCTCGTGGCTCTCTGTAATTTGTTTGGTCATGGTGGGCGCACTTTTAGGATTCTTGGTCTACAACCTTCCCCCTGCAAGAGTGTTTCCAGGAGATTCCTTAACCTATTGTGTTGGAGGGCTTATTGCCATGGTTTCAATACTCGGTAATTTTGAAAAAATTGCAGTATTTTTCTTTATCCCGTATATTCTGGAAACTGTTTTAAAATCCAGAGGCAAGCTTAAAAAATATTCATTTGGAAAACCAAACGAAGATGGAAGCTTAGAACTTAGATATCCTAAAATTTATAGTTTGAATCACTTCTCAATATATATCATGAAGAAGGCTAACATCAAACCAACTGAGAAAAAAGTGGTATTGTCTATATGGGCGTTTCAGATAGTGACGATGATAATCGGATTTATAGTATTCAGACAGGGAATAATAGGATGAAAATTAATAGGGTTTTATTGAAAGGAAGTATTGTATTACTTATTACATTTGGATTATTTAACCTTTTCAATTTTTTATTTCAATGGTCGATGGTAAGACTTTTAAGTCCGTCAGATTTTGGAAGCTTAGCTACATTGTTTGCAATAATATCTATTCTAGGAGTATTTACTGATTCTATACAAACAGTCATAACTAAATATGTCTCAAATGAAAAGGAAAACAGTAAAATTAAAGGAATAATTTTTGCATCTTTTAAAAATGCAAATAAACTTGCTTTTGCTCTTTTGATAATTTACTTAATAATAATGGTCTTTCTATTCAATCTGCTAAAGATTGATTATCTTCTCCTAGCATTTAATGGTTTAATTATCTTCACTGCTTTTTTTATTCCAATAACAAGAGGGGTTATGCAGGGGAAAAAGAAATTTGCTCACCTTGGGATTAATATGGTGCTAGAAAGCGCCACCAAGTTTATTTTAGCATTAGGCTTTGTATTTTTGGGCTGGAAAGTTTATGGTGCAATTTTTGCTACATTTCTAAGCGTGATAATAGCATTTGTTTTTTCCTTTATTCCGCTTAAGAGCATTAATAAATCTAGAGCGGTAAAAAAAGCAAATATAGACAATATTCTTTCATATACTGGGCCAACTTTTGCAATTACCTTGGCAATCACTCTTTTTTACAGCCTTGATATAATCATGGCAAAGGTATTCTTTTCTGAAGAGATTGCAGGATTTTATGCCATTTCCTCAACATTGGCAAAAATAATCTTTTTAGGAACGTTGCCAATAAGCAAGGCTATGTTCCCATTATCTGCAGAAGATAAATCTCCGGTTTATGAAAAGACCAATGTATTTTTGAACGCATTGGGAATACTTGGTGGAATGCTCATTGTGGGATTATCCATATTTTATGCTTTTCCCGATTTAATTATATTGACTTTTAAGGGAGAAGCCATTGTTCCTGCTGCAAGAATTCTATTTTATCTTGCTATTGCAGCTAGTCTATTATCTCTTGCTAATCTAACCCTTCTTTACAAGCTTTCAACAAATAAAACCTCCGGATATTTCTCATTGCTCTTTTTTGTGATGATTGAAGTCATCCTACTTAGTTATTTTTCCTCGAATTTGATTGAATTCTCGTTTGCATTCATATTCTCTTCTGCAGCCTTTTTATGGGCATCCATAGTACTAATAAAATGAAAATCTCAATAATCATTCCCGCATATAATGAAGAAAAGAGAATAGGTGACACTCTCGAAAATTATTCAGAATATTTTTCTAAGGCCTTAAAGATAAAAAAATTAGGGGACTATGAAATTTTAGTAGTTATAAACAATACAAAAGATAAAACTGAAGAAATTGTAAAAACATTTCAAAAAAGAAATAGTAGAATAAATTATTTAAATTTAAAACAAGGTGGCAAAGGTAATGCTGTTCTTAGAGGATTTGAAGAAATCTTAAAAAAAGATTTTGATTTAATTGGTTTTGTTGATGCAGATATGGCCACACCGGCTAAAGAGTTTTTTAAATTGGCTGAAAATATTGGCAATTCTGATGGAATAATAGCTAACAGGTATCTCTCAGGATCTAAGATTCACCCTCCCTTGTCATTCAGAAGGTTACTTGTTGGAAAGATTTTCAATTATTTAGTTAGAATGTTGTTTTTGTTGCCCTATACAGACACCCAATGTGGTGCTAAGATTTTTAGTGTTGCAGCAAGTAATGAAATTGTTAAAACATCTATTATTTCTAATTGGGCTTTTGATGTAGATTTATTGTATAACCTTTATAAAAAAGGATATATGATTAAACAGCTTTCTACCGAGTGGTATGAAAGAGATCAAGGCAAGCTTAGAGTGATTAATGCTACTTTAGAAATGGTCTTGGCTGTTGTGCAGTTGAGAATTGTTAACTCCCGGCTAAAAAACCTTTTAAGGCCATTATCTCCTTTAATTAAAAGAATATGGAGAAAACTAAAATGAAAATAGTCCTTGCATCATCTGCAGGAGGACATCTAACAGAACTTTTTGAGCTATTGCCTCAGGACCTAAATAAAGACAAATTTGTCATATTCACTGAAAAAAATGATAGGACTTCCAAACTCAAGAATAAAACTTATTTTTTCAAGCCGTTGCTCTATAATCCATTTCCATATTTCCCAGCATTGTTGAGATGTATTAAAATCCTAAGAAAAGAAAATGTAAATGTGTTGGTAACTAATGGTGCTGAGATCGGCTTGCCTGCTATTATTGCTGCTAAATTTCTTGGGATAAAGACTATTTACATAGATATCTCAGCAGCTGCGACTATTAGAACTCTTGCTGGAAAGTTTTCATATCCATTTTCAGACATTTTTTTAGTCCAGTACCCTGAAATGGCAAGACACTACGGAAAAAGAGCGAAATATGTTGGAGGCATTGTATGATATTTGTAAGTGTCGGAACGCATAATCAAGAGTTTGAAAGATTGATAAGGAAGATTGATAATCTTGCAAAAGAGATTAATGAAGAAATTATTATTCAGAGAGGACATACTAAATACATTCCTAAAAACTGCAAGAGCTTTAAATTTGATTCCGATCTTAAGCCTTACATGAAAAAAGCTAGGTTGATTATAGCACATGCAGGTATCGGAACGACGATTGAGGTTTTGCGGAAATTAAAAAAACCATTAATATTGATTCCAAGACAGCATAAATATGGGGAGCACATTAACGACCATCAAGTAGGGATGGCAAGGCACTTTGAAAAAAAATGGGGTGTCAAGATAATCTACAATATAAAAGATTTGACTTCTGAATTAATTAAAAGATATGATCGAATAACGCCCATGAATGATAAAAAACTAATCATGATAAGAAATTATCTTAAGGGGGCCATTCTAGGAGAGGAGGATGAAAGATAAAATGAAACATTTATCTAATTGTCCTTGTTGTGGAAGCAAAGATATTAAAGAGGAATTTAGGAACTTATGGGATAAGAGCTATTTTGTCGAGGGTAAATTTTCTATAGTTATTTGTAGTAATTGTAGGCTTGAGTTTTTAAACCCAAGTTTGACAGAAAAAGAATTAGGAAAATATTATCCTGTAGAAGAGTATTATTCTTTTTATGATTATAATAAATTGGCTTTAAAGTATCATAAAATTTCTGCTAAGTTTCATTCTAAAAGAAATAAAATTTTAAGTTTTTTAATGAAACCCTTGAGTCCTCTTATGTATACTTATCATTTAAGGAAGGGGAAAAATATTTTAGAAATAGGTTGCGGAAATGGAATGCAATTAGAGATTTATAGAAGATATGGGATGAAAACGTGCGGGCTTGAGCCTTATGGTCCTGAACTTACGGAAAAAGAAATAAAATTAGGAATAAAAAGAGAAAGCACTGACAAGGCCAAATTTCAAAATGAAACCTTTGATTATATTATTTTGAAAGAAGTTTTAGAACATGTTCCGGATCAAGATAAGATACTTAAGAAGTGTCGCGACTGGATTAAAAAAGATGGAAAGATAGTAGTAACTGTTCCTAATACGAAGAGTATATGGAGAAATATTTTCAAAGATTGTTGGTTTGGGTATGATGTTCCAAGACATCTTTATAATTATAATCCTAAGAATATTTCTATGATGTTAAAAAAGAATGGCTTGAAAGTGGATAAAATCCGGACTTATGATACCCCCTACATGCTTGATGGGTCTTTAAAGTTCTGGCTTGTTAAAAAAACAGGTAAAAAAGACCATAATTTTGTTTTTTCAAATTTTTCAAAAATATTACTTACTCCAGTTAGTCTTGTAGTTAGTTATCTGGGTGTAGGATCTCTTATGGAATTAGAATGTTCTAGGATTTAATAGTCAGTGAAATAACGATTAGTTTAAATAAGAAAAAAAGATGTCATTTCATGGCTAAAAAATTGCCTAAAGTCAGTATCGTTACTTGTACATATAACGGCGATCGTATAATAGAAGAATATTTCCAAGGAATATTTAGTCAAGATTATCCCTTAGAAAATATTGAGATAATTCTTGGAGATGGAGGAAGTACAGATAGAACTCTTAAAATAATAGAAGGATATATAAAAAAGTATCCTGAGATAATAAAAAAATTTCATAATAAGATGCAGTTTTCTATAGGAAAGGGATACGGTATGGATCAAGCTACAAGAAAAGCTAATGGGGAGATTATAATACAACTAGACCAAGACAATATATTGACTCAAAAAAACTGGATTAGTAGAATGGTCCAAATTCTTGAAGAAAATAAAGAAATCTCTGGTGTTCAGTCAAGATATTATGTTCCTAATGGGGCTTCGATTGTTGACAAATATGTTAATGCCTTAGGCATAGAAGATCCATTTGCTTCATCTTACTCATTAAATGCTCAGATTGTTCTAAATCCCTATAAATTCAAATATAACAAAAAAGGCGATTTTTATGTTTATCCTGTGAACAAACATCGTTTCTATTATGCAGGGGATAATGGATTTGTTATAAGAAAAAAAGATTTTGTTGAGTCTGGAGGATATACTCAGGATATTGATAATTTCTACAGAATGACCAACTCTAAAAGAAAATATCTGATTGCTGTTCCGAAAGAAGTTAGATTATATCATAAAAGTAGTACAGAGTTAAAGCATATGCTTGAAAAAAGAGCATATTATGTTGGACATTACTTATTGAAGAATTTTGATTCTAGAGAGTTTTATTGGTTTAATATGAAAGCTAATACTTTTTCAGAAAATATGAGATTTGTTTTAACTGTTTGGTACAATTTGAGTTTTTTCCCAGCATTTTTTAAAAGTCTAAGTTTATATGCCAAGGAAAAGAAATTGTATTGGTTGATACATGCACCCATCTTGTGGATTATGACAGTTAACTACATTAAGGCTTTCTTTTATTCTAAGTTATTCAAGAAACAGAGGGATGCTAATATTTAACTTGGTTTAACTGTCCAAATATCTCCGAAGTGGAAAGGGTCTAACCTTTCAGTATCATCATCGTTTGGATCGTACATTTCATCCATGAGGTGTAAGACTGTTGCTTCTTTATTTCCTATAGGCATGTAACCATGCCAATATCCTGGAGGTGTTTTTACAAGGATGTGATTATTTTCTCCTATAACTTTAGTTATAATCTCTGGTTCACCATTAGGATTTTCTTTTATAGCAATGTATTTTATGTTACCATTTATACATGTTGTGTAATCTGTTTGTTTTTTGTGTTTATGTAATCCCTTGATTACCTCTGGATAAAGATTTGAGACAACAACTTGTCCAAATTTACCTTCGAAAATTTCATCATCTGCTCGAAGAGTTTCATATAGGTAGCCTTGATCATTAGCAAATGTTCTAAGTTGTTTTATCTTGAATTCTTTTGTTTCATTCTTGGGATTGTCTGAGTGGCTCGGATTATTCGGATTGGAAGTTAAATCAAGAGAGTTGCTTGTAATCCTAGTGAATTGTGATTTGGTTGGAGAAAGGTTTTCTGGCTCTAAGATTCTAGCTTCTGGATAATGAACAATAAATCTTCCTCCCCTGTTTACAAAATCCTGCTCCTTTTGCATAATCTCGTCTGCATGATTCCAAGCAGAAAGAAGGGCATAATCAACAGTTTTGTCTTCATGAAATACCTCTGGAGAAACAATTGGAATATGTTTTCCTGGACTGTATGTCCCTTGTTTGAAAGGTGTTGAATCAGAAATATAATCAATTGTTTCTGTCCCGATATTGCAATAGTTTAGAACGATTGTTCCTTTTGATGCTGCAGCATAACCTACGATTTTCTTTCCTTGAGATTTTAGAGATTTAACAAGATTTTGTAATTCTAATTTTGATTTTTCTACATTTCTTGCAAAATCTAGATATGTTTGTAGGCTTTCGATTCCCCTGTTTCTTTCTTCCTCTAAGTAAGAAAATAAGCGCTCTGTCTTTCTGTATTTTCCGACCCTTGAGATAAACACGCGCATTGATCCTCCATGTGTCCATTGTTTTTCAGCGTCAAAAATTTCTAAGTTGTGCTTTCTTAGAATGTTTGAAAGAGAAGTTAGAGAAAAATACCAAATGTGTTCATCATATATTTGGTCGTAAGAAGTCTTTTCCAAAATATCCATGAGATAAGGATCTTCAGTTATAAAAACACCGTCTTCTTCCAGAATTTCTGTTATACCCTCTAAAAAATCATTTATATCAATTATGTTTAGGAATACATTTGTTGTGAGCGCTACCTTGAATTTGCCTTTTTGTCCTGCGACTCTGCTCGCTAGCTGCCTTGTGAAAAAATCTACTATTGTGTCTATTCCCTGCTTTTGGGCTACTTCTGCTACATTTGCTGAGGGTTCTATCCCTAAGACTTTATTGTTCTTAAAAGACTTAAGCATAATACCATCATTGCTCCCTATTTCGACAACTTTTGAACTGTCTGTTAAAAATTTAATTTCAACCTCTCTTGCAAGCTCTGCAAAATGATCTTCCATGAATTTAGAAGTTGATGAAAAAAATGCATAATTTGTCTTTCCAGTTTCATCTGGGACTATGTATTTATCATAAGGAGGTGTTTCAACCAATTGCACCATTTTGCAGTTCTCACAGAAACCTACTTCCATATTGTATTTGAACTCGTTCTTGTTTAAATCAGATTTCTTCAAGAATGCGTTCGCTATAGGCATTTCTCCGAAGGATATGAACTTGATAATGCTATGCTCACTGCACGCTTTACATGTAAGTCTTTCTGTGCTAAAACTCATAAAAAGAAGCTTGATAGACGGTTTAAATAGTTTTCTTAAATAGAGTATATAGAAGTGGAAAAGCTTATTAATTTGACTTCCTGGGCAAAATTATGACAATAGACAAATCAAATGTAGGGCTCATAGGACTTGGGAATGTATCCCGGTTCATTTTAAATGGGATAGACAGAGTTCCTGGATTGAACCTTGCTTCTGTTATGGACAAGGATGAAGGTAAAAGGAAGGGTGTCCCTGAAGAAAGAATTAATTTTTATTCTGAAGGAGAGATGAATTCATTTTTAAATAGTGTAGATTTGGTTGTGATAGCAACACCTCCTCATCTTCATAAAAGTCAGGCAATTGAAGCCTTGAATGCTGGGAAACACGTATTGTGTGAGAAACCAATATCTATTAGGTTTGAGGATGCCCAAGAGATGATAAGCACGGCAAGGAAAAATAATAGAGTTCTTATGGTTCCATGTCATCAAAGATACAACCCTCAAATTGAAGAATTAATCAAAGATAAAAGGTATATCGATTCGATAAGTTCTGTAGAGCTTAAGTTTTTAGAGGATATTGCTGAATTTACGCAAAATTCTTGGATTTTTGAAAGAGAAAAGTCAGGAGGTGGATGCATAATGGATAGCGGGATAAATGCTGTGGATTGCCTAGAGACTATTTTAGGACCAATTCAAATAGAAGGGGGCGAAATATCTTATAAAGATAAGATGAATAATTCTCTTAATGTTGAAACCTCTGCTGAAATTTATTTTCAATTTCGAAATGGAACAGGAAGGATGAAAATTAGCTGGGTTGCTGATACGAATGAATTTGGAATAGTCCTAAAATCCCCAGAGGGAGAAAGAAGGATTGATTTTAATTATGATCTTGGAATAAATTCCCAAATGTATATTGAATATCAAAGAATTTTTTCTGAGTTTTTATCTTTAATACATTCTGAAGGGAGATATGAGGAAACAAGAGCGATTAGAAATCTTAAGATGGTAGAAACTATATATAAATTAGCTAAAGATGAAAGATGAAAGGAAAAAAAGTTCTTATAACTGGAGGACTTGGATTCATTGGAAGTAATCTTGCGATAAAATGTTTGGAATTAGGAGCAGAGGTGTGCATTCTGGATAACCTAATGCCTGATACTGGAGCAAATTATCATAATATTGCCGGTTTTGAAGAGAAATTGGAAATCGTGGAGGGAGATATCCGTAATAGTGTGTTAATGAATGAGATAGTTAAAGAAAAAGATATTATCTTCAATCTCGCAGCTCAAGTGAGCCATGTTTTATCCATGGAAAATCCATTGCTTGATGTAGATATTAACTGCAAGGGACAGATAATTCTTCTTGAGGCATGCAGAATGAATAATCCAAGTGTGAAAATAGTTTATACTGGAACAAGAACTCAAACAGGATCTGTTGAAGGTGGTGTCATAAAAGAGATTATGAGGGATAATCCCAGTGATATATATGGGGCTGGAAAACTAGCTTCTGAAATATATCATCTGATATACTATAAGGCCTACGGGTTAAAGACAACTTCCTTAAGATTGACTAATATATATGGTCCAAGAGCGCAAATTAAAAATCCAAAATACGGAGTTGTTAATTGGCTTATAGGAAAAGCAATAAGGGGGGAGGATTTGACCATATTTGAACCAGGAACTCAATTAAGAGATATTCTTCATGTTGATGATGTTGTTGATGCTATGATTTTAGCTTCTGAGAAAGATGAGGCGAATGGAGAGGTTTTTCTATTGGGCTCTGGAAAAGGTATTTCATTAATAGAGATAGCTAACGATATTGTGAAATCTGTCGGAAATGGAAAGGTTAGATTAGTGCCTTGGCCTCCTGAGAGGAAGAATATTGAGGTGGGGGATGCGGTGTTGGATTGTGGTAAAATAAAAGAGAAATTGGGTTGGGAAGCTAAAATAAGTTTTGAAGAAGGTATGAAGAGAACGATTGAATTCTTTGAGAAAAATTTGAATAGATATTTAGGTTAAATCAGAGAATCTAATTTTATGTTTCCAGAAGGAACCTCGTTAACTTTGTATCCTCTTTGTTCTAAAACTACTTTAGCAGATTTGTAAGCCTTCTCTCCAAAAAAATGTTTGGAATTGCTTAGAAGAGTTCCTAAACAATCATCTACTATTACAAACCCACCCGTTTGGGGAGAAGGTTTAGGAGTGTTTCCAAAGATGTCTGGTTTAACTCTCATTCCCCTAGAATTATCATTACCTATAGTACTCAAGACTTCATCTATCTCATTTAGAGAATAGACTAAAATATCTCTGCTTTTTTCTCCCATTCTACTCAGTAGCTCTTTTGCAGAAATTCCTAATTGAGTATAACCATTGAATTGAGAATCTAAGCTTACTTCAAATCCTCTTGAAAATCCAGTATAAATCATATTTCCTATTTCATCTGGATTAATTCCTAAATGTCTGACGAGGTTCCATCTTGGAAATCCATCCATGTCGAACATTCCCTTGACTAGATTTGGATGTGCCTCTTGTGCCTTGACCAACCACATATTGGCATTCTGCCCGGCTGTAGGAATATCGTAAAATCCTGCTCCGTGTTGTGTTGCTCCTTCATCTCTTCTTGAGAACAATATCATTTCATCAGAAGTGATTGGCATTATCTCTGTGCTCAAACCATGAATAATAGTTGGAGAAGCGTTGCTTTTTCCAGTTTCTGAAGCTAGTTTGACCATTCCTAGTAAGTACTTGTAGCTTGTTGTGCTACAGTGTAAGAGAAACTTTCCTGGAGAAGATTCTACTTCTAATGTTGTTGGAATTGGTGAGCTTGTCCAACCTTTATTATCTTTGTCCCACTTTCTTTCTGCATATTCTCTGAATTCATTATCTATAACAAAATCCCTATCATTTAGGGCACCTACCATTGTTGAGTCTATAGGATTATCAGTTGTGTGAACGTAAAATTCTTGCCTGGGGAATGTTTTTTCCATGTTTATCTGTTAAGAAAAGTGTTTAAAAATGTATGTGTAATCCGGATTTTTCAAAATTTACATTAGAATTATGCAAAAACAATATCAGTTTGTTAGATGGTTTGAAGAAGAAATTTCTAACTTTGAAATATGGTCCTAAAAAGCTAAAAAAATAATACTAGCCATTTTAAGGAAAGTTACGTTAATACATAGAATATAACTTATGTACAAAGTCTTAAAGAACAGCCTTGCACATAAATGATTAGTGTTTATGTGCAATATAGTTGTCTGCACATTTTTTAAAATTAATATCTATCTTATTTAAGAAAATCTCCTGAACCAAACAGCAGAGGTTATGACACAGACACTTCAATAAAATCTCATTATCTTGGCTTATTTGCTTCTTACAGCGAACATTATTACCAAATCGTGCCTTAATCATGGAGAACACGCTTTCTACATTAGAACGCTTATGATAATGCTGTAAAAACTCATCTTTGTGTTCATTAAAATAGCGATACATTGTTCCCCAAATCCCCAATGTATGATTTCTTACTCTCTTTCCAGAAGTGCTTTTTTTGAAAGGGATGTAGGGAACGGCTCCGAGTTCAGAAATTAGATTTAAATTTTTCCTTGAAGAATAACCTTTGTCTGCTGAGACTTCTTGAACATTCCAGTTAGAGAATGTCCTTTTGACAACACCTTCAAATTGTGTAGAATCATGAGTATAACCTTCGGTAACCTCAACAGATGTTATTATGTTAGTCTTAACTCCACACATTGCATGGCATTTTCTGAACTCTCTCCTTTTCGCATTCTTGTCTCCATGTTTCACGTCAAACCACCTCACAAATTTAGAGGTTCCGAATCCTGTCGCATCAACTGCAAAATCAAGTTCAATCTGTTTCAAAGGCAATGCAGATATTTCTATAAGCTCTTTTAGAATTAATTTTAATGATGGTTCTTCAAGATATTTCAATAAAGTATTGAAATGAAATTCTTTATGAATAAGGTCAAGTTCTTTAGCAAGTTTTAGGTCGCTATGAACTCTACGTGAAGAGAAGGTTAAATAGTTCTTCAAGGCAAGAGCATAAATCATATCTGAATAGTTTACTGGCTTCCTTCCTTTGCTATGTGGTGGTTGTTCTATTAGATTACAGATTTCCCTTAGTAATTGCATGAAAATGGTTTTCTCTTTCATCTGGCTTTCATTATACTTGCTCCAGCTAAAGTTATCGGTCCAATCCCAGAGGTTTCTTTGTTGTTCCATTATATAAGCTATCTACTTATTATATAAGTATATAGGATATATAAACATTTCTATATACAAAACTACTACAAATATAGAGAAACTAATTAATTCTCAAAACCAAAGTTGTTTGCTCTTTTTACAAGTTCTTGAATAGTTATTTGTTCTTCTCTCTGAACTAAGTTATCTAAAAATTGTATTAATTTGAAAACACTTAGCGGATTATACTTTCTCCTTATTGCCCCTTCCAACAATTTGAGCCCAGACTTATCAAATTTGCCAAATACTGGATTTTCCTTAAATAACTCTAGGATTAGCTTTTCCTTATAGGAAAAAATTAATGGAACTGTGTATTGTTCATAAAATTTACCATAAATGTAATCCTCATAAGTCAAGGGAGTTAGGTTAGATATTTCATTTAAAACACCATCTGTTAAATATTTTTCAAATTCTCCTCTGAGAATTTTACTTTCCTTTCTAAATAAATCTGCAACTGTCCTATTTGTTAAATTTAATATTGTTTCAGGCTTATATCCAGATTCCAACCAAGAAGTATAATCTTTTGACTTTAAGTCTTGAGGGTCAACAACTTTAATGACTTGTTTTTTCCCACCACCTTTCCAGTTTTTTGCCCAACCTTCAGCAACCAAACTAAAACAAGGCATAAATCTACAATCTTTATTATGCTCTCCTGAAAACTTAAATGGAACTGCAATAGTAAACACTCTTTTACCAGTAAGTGCCTTAAAAGTAACTACCCTCTTGACAACTTTTGAGAATGAAGGATAGCCTCCGAATGGAGCACCATAGAAAACTGAAAGATAATCAAAATTATGACTCAAATCTGAAAGCTCCTGTGGAGGCATCTCAGATTTGTAAGACATTTCTAATACTATTTCTTTGCTGAAGTTCCTATTAAGCTTTAGCTCTTCACATAAGTCAACCTTAGATTTCACGTCAAAATCATTTTCTTTTTTAAAATAAGGAAAAACTATAAAGTCAGAGTTTAGCTCAATTTGTTTATCTACTACTTTCTTTAACACTTCTTCCGAAAACACAGTTGCTGAACAATCAGGATAATTCAGAACTATCATATTTTTCCTAACAAATTCTGAAATCTCTGGAAAGCTTTGGTCTGGCTTAGCACGATTGAAGTATATTGCTCCTTCAACGTAATCAACTCCCATCTCTTCTAGGTCTTTCTTAGTGTACATTCTAGCTGGTGAATGTAACTTCTTTCCGTTGTTAATTTTTATTATCTTCTTCATTTTCTATATTTAGTACGTAGTTTTTTATTTTCTCAAATTCAGACTCCTTAAGTTTTTTTAAGGCATGAGTATATCTCTGGATTGTAACTCTATGTACTCCTAATTTTTGAGCCACCTCTTTGTTATTATAGCCCCTCATCATAGTTAGAAGCACAGGTCTAAGCAAGTCTATATTGAAAGCATTAGCTTTACATATTTCTTCTACCTCTTTTTCAAGTTGTAAATTCTGTATTAATTTACCCATGTTACTAAGTGTAACATTGGACTTAATAAACCTTTCTATTGCACTATCCATGAACCTTTTCCTCCATGATAATAACATAAGCCCTATGTCCTGCAAAATCTTGAGAAGTAGATATATAGGCTCCAGAAGAATTTTTACTAACCTTTGTCTCAAAAATTCTAATCGCTTTGTCTTTTGAAACTTTTATCTTGGAGTTTTTCTTGATAGATATGTTCTGAGCAAGCTCAAGTTTTTGTAACTCTTTATACTTTGGTGGTCTTGACATTACTTAGGTAATACTTAAGTAACTATTTAAGCATTTCTATCAAAAAGTTTATATACAAGCAGTTATTAGATAAGTTAATGACTTATAAAAAGTAGTGATAAAATGGTTCAACATTTACCTGAATGGATAATGAAGCGTTATTCTAAACTGTGGAACAAATTCAAAGATAAAGAGTTTACAAAGGTAGATGCAGAAAAAGTTCTTACAGGTGATACCTCTCTTCCAGTTTTATTATCTGAATTGAGAAAAGCTGGATGGTTGGAGATGAAGATGTCTGAAGAAGATGCAAGAAAAACAATCTATAAGTTGAAAGACCCAACAAAAGCAATCTTAGAAGAGATAAAGGAGTTGAGCAAAAAATGAAACAGAAATCGTTAAATAAAAGATTACATGAGGCAAGAGGGAATAAGAATGATGATTTTTATACACAACTAACTGATATTGAAAAAGAGTTGAAGCACTATAAAAAACATTTTAAAAACAAAGTAGTTTTTTGTAATTGTGATGACCCTCGCGTCAGTAATTTCTTTCACTATTTCTCATATAACTTTGAACAGTTAGGTTTGAAGAAACTAATTACTACTTGTTATAAAAATCAACAAATGAATTTGTTTAGTCAAAACAAATCTGAAAAAGCGATTTACTTAGAATATACTGGCGACAAAAATAAAAATAATGTCCCAGACCCTAAAGAAATCGGAATTAAACATTTAAAGGGTGATGGAGATTTTCGTAGCAAGGAATGTATTGAGTTGCTAAAACAATCAGATATTGTTGTTACCAATCCCCCATTTTCGTTATTTAGAGAATATGTCGCACAGTTAATAGAATATAATAAAAAATTCATAATACTTGCACAACAAAATGCAATAACTTACAAGGAGACTTTTAACTTAATAAAAGAAAATAAGATTTGGTTAGGCGTTGATAATGGCGGGACAAAATGGTTTCAGGTTCCAAACAATTATGACATAACAACAGAATCAAGAAAGAAAGTAGAGGATGGTAAAAAGTTTTTTAGTATGGGTAGTGTTGTTTGGTTCACAAACTTAGATATTGAGAAAAGACATGAAGATTTAATCCTTTACAAAACATACAAAGGGCATGAAAAAGAATATCCAAAATATGATAAATACGATATTATTAATGTTGATAAAGTAAGCGATATTCCTATTGATTATAAGGGAGTAATGGGTGTGCCTATCACTTTCTTAGATAAACATAATCCTGAACAATTTGAAGTTCTAGGAATTGCCAATAGTGCCAGATGGATTGGTTTTGAGTGCTATACTTTGATTAAGGGCAAGAAGATATATAATAGAATTCTTATAAAGAATAAGAGAATTTAAATAAATAGTTTCTAATATTATTCTATGAAGATAGAACTCAAAAAAATTACAGTTGCCGAATTATCAAAAGGTTATCAAGACAATGCAGAAGCTGGTGTAGTTGGGTTCGGTGGCAAACTTGATATTCGTCCACCATTTCAAAGAGAATTTGTTTACAAAGACAAACAGCGTGATGCTGTTATTCACACTGTTACAAAGGATTTTCCTCTTAATGTAATGTACTGGGCTGTGCGTGATGATGGAACATTTGAGATAATAGATGGACAGCAAAGAACAATCTCACTTTGCCAGTATGTCGCAGGTGACTTCTCAATTAAAGGATTGGCGTTTCACAATCTTCCAAAAGATAAAAGAGAGCAAATCCTAAAATATCCTTTGATGATATATTTGTGTTCAGGAAAAGATAGCGAAAAATTAGAATGGTTCAGAACAATTAATATTGCTGGAGAACAGCTTACAGACCAAGAATTACGAAACGCCGTTTATTCTGGTTCATGGGTTTCTGATGCCAAACGTTATTTTTCTAAAAATAGCAGACCAAAAATAGGTGATGATTATTTAAGCGGTAGTGCAATCCGACAAGAGTATTTGGAAACGGCTATTGACTGGATTTCAAAGGGGAAAATAGAGGATTACATGTCAAGGCATCAACATGACCCTAATGCAAATGAACTATGGCTATACTTTCAGGCAGTTATAAATTGGGTAAAAGTAACGTTCCCCAAATATCGTAAAGAAATGAAATCTGTCCCTTGGGGAGTTTTATTTAATGAATTTAAAGATAAAAAACTTGATTCAAAGAAGCTGGAAAAAGAGATAACTGAGTTAATGCAAGATGATGATGTTACTAAAAAATCTGGGATTTATCCTTATGTCTTAACGAGAAACGAGAGATACCTAAACATTCGTTCTTTCACAGATAATATGAAAAGAGAAGCATACGAAAGACAGAAAGGTATTTGTCCTAAATGTAAAAAACACTTTGAGATAGAAGGAATGGAAGCAGACCATATAAAACCTTGGCATGAGGGAGGGCAAACTATAGCAAAGAACTGCCAGATGCTCTGTAAACAAGATAATAGGCTTAAATCGGGGATATAAAATGCTAGAACCACCAACAGATACAACAGGCAGTCCAATAAAAGAATTTATAGAGCAAACGAAGAATCAGGCTCTTGCTGGATTAGGAGACTGGGAGTTTAAAGCACCTATTGAATTAGAACTCAATACCATTGTTTCTGGCAAGGCTGGTGGAGGGATTGATATTAAGGTTATCAATTTTGGAGCCAAAGTTGAGGCTGAACAGCAGCAAAAAATCAAGATTTCTATAGGTCCAAAAGATGAAGCAGAACAAGAAGAAAAGAAGGCAAAAATAGAAACTGCGAAATACCTTCAAAAAAGACCCCATTTAAGTGTACCTAATGTAAATAAGTAAGCTATTTTAACCTATAAATTATTTATGTGCAAAAAGAGTTTGTTAATGTGCAGTATTTAGATTATGTGCAAAGCCTTAAAGAACGTAAATTATTTAAACCCCATGATTTGTTTAAAAATATGGGAATGTTGACAAGAAAAATTGAAGGAAGAGTATTAGATGTAAGTTATGGTTTTGACCCTGGAACCATGGGTAGCGATTATACCCGCATTAGTGTTGAAACGAATGATGGGCAAGAGTCTTTTGTATTTCGAGATCACACTCATCGTCCAATAGATAAGGGGGATCTTGTAAAAATTAGATCTCCTAGGATGGTTATTCATAATCTTTCTAACTATTTATTAGGTGAGTCTTTTGCATTATCATATGAGGTTATTGAATGAAGGTTCTTGTTACTGGAGGACTTGGGCATATAGGATCTAAACTTATCAGAGAGTATGCTAAAAGAGATGATGTTGAACTTGTGAGAGTTTTAGACAACTTTTTTGTGCAGAGATATTGTTCTTTATTTGACCTTCCTCTAAATAAAAAATATGAGTTTATAGGGGGAGACATTAAGAACAAGGAAGATGTTGAAAAGGCCGTGAAGGATATTGACCTTGTCGTGCATTTGGCTGCAATCACTGATGCACCTTCCACTATAAATAATGAGGAGGAAACGTTTAGGGTGAATTTAGAAGGCACAAAAAATGTTTTAGAAGCGTCTGCTAAGGCAGGGGTTAAGAGATTCTTGTTCCCTTCAACTACCTCTGTTTATGGTGAAGCTGAAGGCGTTGTTGATGAAAAAACAATTGATTTGAAACCTGCCAGCCCCTATGCAAAAGCAAAGTTAGAGGCGGAATCTTTTGTTAAAAATGCTTACAAAGAACTTGGAATTGAAACTATTGTTTTAAGAAAGGGGACCATATTTGGAACCAGTATCGGTATGAGGTTCCATACTGCCGTAAATAAATTCTGCTATTTGGCTGCAATGAATAAGCCATTGACTGTCTGGGATAGCGCTTTAGAAAGCAAGAGGCCTTATTTGAGTTTGGATGATGATATTAAAGCACTTCAATTCTTTGAGAAAAATGGAAGTCCTGGAGAATTATATAATGTTTTGACTAAGAATTACACTATGCATGAAATAATAGATGCAATTAAAAAACATGCTCCTGAAACTAATATAACTATAACTAAATCACCCATTTTGAACCAAAAGCCTTATCATGTTGATGACAGGAAAATTAAAGAATTAGGATTTGTTCCTGAAGGGAACCTTGATGAAGATATAGGAAAAACTCTAAGATTGTTTAAGGCTATACAAAATTCTAATCTAGGCATTTAAATGGATCAAAAACTAAAGGATAAAAAAATTTTGATTACAGGAGGTCTGGGGTTTATAGGGAGTAATCTTGCCAGAAGAGCTGTTGAGGAGGGTGCTGAAGTCACTCTTTTTGTAAGGTCTGGGAAAAGTTTAGAAAACATTCAAGACATAAAAGAAAAGGTTTCTGTAATTGAAGGAGAGATATCTAAAAATGAAGATTTAGAAAAAGCTGTAAAAGATAAGAACTACATTTTTCATTTTGCTTGGCAAACAGATTTGAAAAAATCAATGGCTAATCCAGAAGAAGATATATCTGAAGATTTAGTAGGTGTAATAAAATTACTTGAGGTTTGTAAAAATCATAATAAGGATGCTAAAATAATTTTTGCAAGTAGTGTGACGGTTATTGGAGAGACTGATAAACTTAGCCCTAATGAATTAGATAAAGAAAATCCCTTATCCATATATGAAGCTAATAAGTTAATAGCTGAAAAATATCTTAAGATTTATTACGACGTTCATGGAATAAAGTCTACAGTTTTGAGAATTTCCAATGTTTTTGGAGAGCGCCAGAGGATTGATAATCCTAACAGGGGAATATTGAATTTCATGATCGGAAGGGCATTAAGGGGGGAAGATCTAACTGTTTACGGAGATGGTGAATTTGTAAGAGATTATTGCTATATACAAAATTATATGGATGCTTTTATCCTCTCTGCTATTTCAGACAAAACAAATGGAGAGGTATTCACGTTAGGTTCTGGTGAGGGGAGGACATTTAATGAGGTTGTGAGAAAAATTAAAGAAATCGTGGAAGAAATGTCTGGAAAGAATGTTAAAATTACCCATGTACCTTTCCCTGAAGGAGAAAATAAAATTAACAAGAGAAACTTTATTGCTGATTTCTCTAAATTCACTAAATCAACTGGGTGGAAACCTGAAATTTCTTTTGAGAATGGCCTGAGAAGAACAATTGAATTCTATTATAACAAAGGTTATAAATGAAAATCAGAGTCCTATTTTGTCTATGGATGAAGAAAAAATTAAAAAAAGCTTCTTTAATCTGAAAAAAGATATTGAAAAATTGAAGGATGGGCTTGAAAGTGTATTTAGAAGAATCATTGATATGGAAAATGCTGTTCCTGTTGAAAAAATAGATGAGAAGAGTCCAATTTTCACCTCTAAAGTCTTTGTAAACAATGACATGCTTCAGGCTGTAAAAGAAGTATTTGAATCAGGCATTTTTGTATTGGGAGAGAAGACAATAGAATTTGAAAGAAAATTTGCTGATTTCTCTGGAGCAAAGCATGCTATTGCGATGGCAAATGGAACTGTTGCTATAGAAATCGCACTGAAAGCATTGGGCATTGAAGAAGGTGATGAGGTGATTGTGCCTTCATTTACTACAATGCCAACCATAGAACCAATTTTACACCTGAAAGCAAAGCCTGTTTTCGCAGACATTGATGAAAAAACCTATACTCTTGATCATACGAAAATAGAAAAATTGATCACAAATAAAACAAAAGCTATTATGCCCGTACATATCTATGGAAATCCTGCAAATATGAAGGAAATGCAAAAAATATGCAAAAAACATAAACTCTTTTTGATTGAAGATTGTGCCCAGGCGCATAATGCGCGCTATGATGGAAAGCATGTAGGAACATTTGGAGACATTGGATGCTTTAGCTTTTATCCAACAAAAAACCTTACTGTATGTGGAGAGGGAGGCATGGCCGTAACTGACTCAGATGAGATTGCAAGAAAAATGAGGATGCTCATAAGCCATGGAGAAAATGGAAGATACAATCATGTTATCTTGGGACACAATTACAGGCTTAGTGAGATACATGCTGCGATTGGGATAAAACAACTAGAATTATTAAATGATTTCAGTGAGAGAAGAAGATATATAGCTAAACTATATCGTGAATTGCTCTATGATACTGGGCTGGTCCTTCCAGAAGATCAAGAAAATGGAAGACATTCTTATCATCTTTATGTAATCCGCACTGATAGCAAAAAAAGAGATGAAATCATAAAAAGATTGAAAGAAGATAATATCCATTGCGGAATCCATTATCCTGTGCCGTGTCATAAGCAAAAGATAGTGAAAGATATGAAATTAAGTAAAATCTCTCTTCCAGTCACTGAAAAATATGTTGAAGAAATAATTTCATTGCCAATATACCCTGAATTAAAGGATAATGAAATAAAGTTCATATCTGAAAGAATGAAGAATGTTCTTCAAGAATTATAGAAAAGCATCTGTTAATTTTTTCTTTAGTGAGTCAAGCTCTTCTTGAAATCTTTTTATTTCATCTACAATTTCGTTGCCCCCATTTGAGCCATTTGATTTCTGGCTTAGATAATTGCTTGATTTCTGAAGGCTTTCGAAAGTACCTGCATCTGACCAGAACCCATTCAAAACCTCATATGTGCATTGTCCATTCTTGACATAATTGTCTATTGCATCAGTTATCTCAAACTCTCCTCTTGCAGAAGGTGAGAGTCTATCTATTATCCTAAATATCTCTGAGTCAAAAAAATACAATCCAGTCATAGCAAGATTGCTTTTTGGGTCCTTTGGCTTTTCTTCTACATATACTACTTTATCTCCTTCGATGACCGCACATCCGAATCTTTGAGCACTTTCAATTGGAACTTCCTTGAGGAATATTTTTGCCCCTTGTTCTTGTCTTGTAAACTTTTCAACTGAATCTTTTATATTATCTTCAAATATATTATCGCCGAGTATGACGACGCATTTATCATTTCCCACGAACTTTCTTCCGACATTCAGTGCCTGAGCTATTCCACCAGCTTCCTCTTGAATGTCATAACTTAAATCAACTCCAAATTCTTTCCCAGAACCTAACAAATTAAGAAAATGACCTGCATGTCCTGGACCTGATACTATCAATATGTCTTTTATTCCTGCCTCAGCCAAAGTTTTTATGGGATAGTATATCATTGGTTTGTCATAGACAGGTAAGAGATGTTTATTTGTGACTTTTGTGCATGGATAAAGTCTTGAGCCAGTTCCTCCGGCAAGAATTACTCCTTTCATGATGTTCTCCTGTCTGAGATATTTTTTAAAGGTTCCCACCAGACATTGTTATCCCTATACCAGTTTAGAGTAAAATTCATTGCTTCTTCAAATGATGACTTTGGAGACCAGCCTAAGGACATTATCTTATCAGAGTTTAGCGAATAGCGTAAATCGTGGCCTTTCCTGTCTTCTACATATTCTATAAAATCATCATTCTTTTCCATGACAGAGATTATTTTCTTTGTCAGAGCCAAGTTTGTTATTTCATTCCCTCCCCCTATGTTATATATTTCTCCTGGTTTTCCATTATGGATTAGAAAATCCAGAGCTTCGCAATTATCTTGGACAAAGATCCAATCTCTGATATTGTTTCCTGTGCCATATACAGGTACTTTTTTTCCTTCTACTAAATTTGTAGTGAAGAGAGGGATTAATTTTTCTGGGAATTGATATGGTCCAAAGTTATTAGAAGAACGCGTGATTATTATTGGCTGATTAAATGTCTTAAGATTCCCAAGACATATCATCTCTGCGGCAGCTTTTGATGCGCTATATGGGGAAGATGGCTTCAATGTATCTGATTCTGTACTTGAATTGTCTTCAAATCCAAGAGAGCCATATACCTCATCTGTAGATATTTGGATAAAGAGCCTTGCATTATTTTTGCGGGCTGCTTCTAAAATTGAATGGGTTCCGAGGACATTAGTGCTTATGAATATCTCTGGGTCTTTAATGGAATTATCTACGTGGGATTCTGCAGCAAAATTAACGATTATGTCTCCTTCCTGGACTATACTTGACATTGCCTTATGGTCCCTTATATCTGCCTTTATGAACTCATAATTTTCTTTATTTTCAATGTCCTTAAGGTTGTTTGGATTTCCTGAATAGCTCAAGTTATCTATGTTCACAAAATGATAGTTTGGATATTTTTCAATCATTAATCTAAGAAAATTGCTTCCTATGAAGCCACATCCTCCTGTGACAATTACCCTTTGTGTGTCTTGTTGGATTTGAGAACCCATGAAAATCCTAAAGACAGGAGTATTTTAAATTTAACGATAATAGAGAATATATGTAAAATTCCGTGGGAGTCAGGGGCTAGGTTCTAGAGTGTCTAAACTCCAGCCAAGTCTTTTCAGAATGAGCTGTATCTGATGCTTTACCTTTTCTATACATGAAGAGTCTTCAACATACTTCTTGATTTTATCCAATCCTCCATGGTCACTTACCTTGTCGATATGACATCCATCGCTCCAAAATTCTCCTCCCCATAATTCTCGCTTGATCTCGCGGAATCGCTTGAAGATCATCCACGCAATGATGCTCTTGATGATTTGCATCACTTCACTCGGCGCATAACGGGGAGCTGTGCCCACGACAATATGCAAATGATCTTCTTCCATACCTATCGCATCAAACTTGAACCAGTATCTCTCACCAATACCCTTGAGAGGCTCCTTCCCGTATTCAACAGGAACTTTTTTCAGAAAGAGCTTCTTGCGATACTTTAAAACAAATACCCTGTGATATCGAATGCGGTAGGTACCATGACATGCTCGCTCAAGCTCAATAGCCATATAAGGGCGATGGTTTAGAACTACTTATGGTTTTGCCCCAGCCACAGCAAGCTGGGGGGTAAAATTATTTAATTTATTTTCAAAATCTTCTTAGTTCTAAATATAGTTTTTATAAAGTGTTTGCTTATCTGATTAATTTAATGAGAGAGTCAGGTATCCTGACCAAGTATCTGCGTCTGTGTCATTCATCTCTTTTGAATGTACATAAAAATAATCTGTCTTGTTGATCTTTACAAATGAGGGATAGCCACAACAGTTTCTTGGATGATAATCTAAAATGGTTGGAGTGCTCCATGCAAAAGAGTCATAGAATATTCTTTGAGCATCTCCATGAGAGAATTTGAGAGTTGAAGATTCTTGCCTGTCTCCGTATAGTGTGATAAATTTATTTGTTTCTTTGTCAAAATCTATCCAAGGTATTTTTGTGCCTGTTTCAAGTCCGAGATTTGTCTCCCTTGGCTTAGCCCAGGTCAACCCTCCATTGATGCTTGTTGTTTGTAAAACGTATCCTTTATTTTGATCATCATCTCTCAAAAGAGCTATTAGGTTGGTGTCTCCTATTTTAGTGACTGTTGGCTCTACAAATCCTTTCATCCCTTTATAGATGATTGGGCCTTCTTTCCATTCTAGACCATTTGAAGAAACAAACATCCTTACAAAATGTTCTTTTCCGTTCCAGCCATAATAAGGCAGATAATAAATCTTTTTATAATTCTTGTTTATTTCTACAATACCTCCATATGGGGATGAAAAATCAACAGTTTCATTAGAGAGGATCTTTTTATACTCGCTCCAAGATTGGCCGTTATCTTCAGAAAAGATATATCCCATGTCTTGAAATGTCGCGTCCCATGAAGACTCTAACCTAGTAAAAAATAAAAATGTCTTGTCTCCTATTTGTCCACCCCCTACATTCCTAGAGTCATATTCATCATCATAAACAATAGAATAATTAGTCCATGATCTACTTGGAAGATCATACTGCCAGCGTACAATTCGGCCTTCGCCATTATAGACATGCCCTTTTCCTTCTCTTACATAATAAGAGAGTGAATCATTAGTTTCTCTGATTAGTAATCCGAATGCGTCATAGCTATCTGTATCTATCAATGGAGAGCTTTCTGGAGGAATAATCATTGATTTCTTGTCATCGCTAATTGATTCAAATGGATTATCTGCAATATCTGAAGATGATTTGTTGTTGAACGTGAAAAAAAATCCTGAATTGAAAAGAATTGATATCAATAAAATCAATGTTATTGCTGAGATTACTAAGTTTTTTTTTAACTTATTCATAGTTATTGTCTAATGATCTCGTATGCAAATGTGTCTTGGGATGCAGTTTTGAACTGGAATGCAATATCTCCGTAAGATATTCCTGGTTTAATGTCTTGGACATTGTTAACGAAGTCAATTGAACTGTTAGTAAGTGGAAGCTGCCAGCTTACCATCACTGGCTGGCCAGTTTGAGGGTGTCTTGCGTAATTAACTTTTGCCATCCATGGGGGATATGCTGGATCAAACATACTAATTATCAGGTATTTTATATCTGGATTGTCCTTGAGCATCTGGATGAACTCTTCGGGTGTTAACTCCGAAAGTGGCTTGTCAGCTCTCCAATCTGCTTCTATAGCTGTCCTTTCAGTATAATATGCTATTTGGGGTGTGGGGTATCCTAGGATAACATCGCTTTCAACAGATAATGAATTTACAGATAAGGAAACATCCTTGATTCCTTGGAAGGATGAGGCGCGATACTTAATTGATGAGTCTGCTTGCATCACTTGGGCATATCCTCCATAACCTATTAACGCCAATATGAAAACAATGGCTAAGATCTTGCTATATTTTTTAATATGGTCTGAGATAAATAGTGTACTTCTTGAAATGCAAACAATTGCTCCAAAGAGGAGGGGGAAATACCATCTTGCTTCTCCAAAGTCTCCTTGAGCTTGTTGATAAAATAAAAAATAAGAGAGAGTTACTAAGATAGTTATCAAGAAGAAAATGTCTGCCTTTAGATTTGGATTTTTGCTTTTCTTTATATATCCAAAAGATAAGACGATGCCTGCAATTATCAGAATGAGTCCTATCCAGAATAAATAAAGAAGGGGGCTTAGAACCGCATTAGAATTATTCATGAAAAATGCCTTGAAAACATTCAGAGGAAGGAGATTGAATGAAGATTCTGGATTGCTATATTTTCCTGCTACTTGTGTTATAGGTGTTAAAAACACAAGAGATTCTATTACGAGAATCATGATGATCGCTAGGACAAGACCAATCCAATTATATCTATCTTTTAGAAGATCATTCCATTTTCTTGTTGCAAGCATATAAACCAAGAAAAAGAATCCGAATACAAAATATCCTCTTCTTGTGCTATATGTCAGAATTGTGAAAAATACTGTAAGAGGTATGGCCCACCTATAATTTATTTTTCCAAAAAGAGGTTTTTGTTTTTCATATCCTTGCCAGAAAACATAGATTGCTATAAATCCAAGCAAGAGAGCCGGAATATCTACATGAAATCGCATTGAATTGAAGAGCACTTCCCAAATAATAGCCATGAGGAATGTATTTATCAATGCAAGCCTTTTATCTGTGTACATCGATCTAGAAATTATGTAGACTAATATCACCACTATGAAAGAGGGGATTATCCCGAGAAGGAATTTCATTATCTCCTCACTTAATCCTAGTTTGATAAGGATGGCTGCAAAAAAGGGATATATTGAATTATGCTGGGATGAAACTATCCAGGTTGTAGGAAGGCCTGCAAGATTCTTGGCATAAGCCATATAATCTGCTTCATCCCACCAAAGTGGCTGGGAGTTTGTGATATCAAAATAGTAAAGACGAAGAACTAATGCAAGAAGGATAATCCCAATAAGAATGAGATTATTTCGATTTTTTAGCCATTTGACTAACCTCTCTTTTCTTTTTTCTGATATATCTGAAGATGAATTCATTGTTTTTAATAGGTTTTTTGGGTTTTTATTTATGCCTATTAAAGCTTGTTTATGACTTCATCTGCTGAAATACTATTTACTAGGCCCTCATCATATTGGTCCATCTTCTCTGGAAAAAAACTATATAGCACAGGAGATATTATTTTATCTAGATAGCTATATCCTTCTACCTCATATGGAGAAGTGCAAAAGAATAATCCTATAGTCGGTTTCTTGAGGGCAATAGAAACATGTAGGGAGAAACTATCTGAACATACCATCTTTTTACAGATGTTAACCAATGCTGCAAATTCCTTGTCTGTGTTATTTGGATTATTTTGAAAAATGGAAACATTTTCTTTTTTTAGTTCCGAGGTAAGTTTTTCATGCCTGTCTTTCTCATCAGGCCCTCCAAAAAGTAAGATGTCATAACCCCTTTGCTTAGCTTTGATTATAAACTCTTTAACCTTGTTCTCTGCCCAAGTTTTAGAAGGCCATCTTGAAGAAGCTCCAAGGTGTATTCCGATTAGGTTGTCTAAATTGATATTGTTAGATTTTATGAACTCATTTGAGTATCCCAAATCTTTTTCTGACAGAAATATATCTGGCTCTTCCTTGTGATATGGTAGCTCTGCTGCTTCAAAAATCATCTCCTGATAAGTTTTTTTATTTTCTTTTTTAAGAGAATCGTCAAATAATGTGTTGAGATAATACTCTGCTCCGATATTTAAGGCTGCAGGATATCCTCCTGATGAATAAAATCCATATTTTTTTGAGGATTGTATTTTTGAAACAATTGAGGTTGCTTCTTCATCCATATCAAAATTATACATTATGTCTGTTTGAAAGTTAGTTATTTCATGAGGTGAAATTAAATTATCTATATCTTTGTTTCCAATTAATATGGGTATAGAATTTTCTTTAGTTATCCAAGTTATGGTGGATTCAGGATATTTATTTTTTATTGCTTTTAGCACTGGCAGAGTCCTCACTACATCTCCTTTCGCCCCCAGTTTGATTATTGTGATATTAACCATATCTAAGCAAAAAAGAATGATTTTTTAAACTTATTTAATGCAATAATTATATGAAAATATATCTTGCAGGGAAACTTGGTACTGAGAGCGAAAAAGAAAGATTATTGAAGATTGATTTATTGTGTAAATCCATTGGATTGGATACATTCCTGCCCCATAGGGATGTTGGAATATGCAGGGGGATAGATGATGTTGAACGTGTATTTCATGGAGACATAATTGAGGGCTTTAACGAGTGCGATTTAGTTATTGCTTCGTTAGATGGGTTAAATGTCGGATCTGGAACAGCTTGGGAACTAGGATATGCGTATGCAAAGGGAATACCTTCAATTGGACTTAAGATTGATGAACCTGTTGAAGAAGCCATAGAATACCTAAGTGCGATAGTGATTGGGTCTATGCCGATTGTTAGATCCTTAGAAGAACTGAAAAATAAAATAATTGAGATTCTCAATCTAAAGGTTTAGTTGATGAGATTTCAGTCTCTCTCCAACCATCTCTATAAACTGTTTTCATTTTTATTTCCTTAAATGCTTTAAAATAGAGATAAATTCTTGCAAAATAAGACTCTATAGTCCATATGACCTCGTTGAAACTTCTTGGATAAGTTAGTGCAAATAAAGCCCCCCATTTTATCTCATTGAATAATGATTTGGTTCTAGGCAGGTCTGGAGCTATTCTTTCTAAAGTTTCATGACCCTTTATGTTTCTAATTTTTTGGGAAAGCCAATCTTTCCAGTTATCTGGATTCTTAACATATACCTCTGCCTTTGGGATATATTTGATTTTATATCCCTTTTTCCAGAATAAAAATGGAATTATGGAATCTTCTGAAGCCCCTAATGGAAAATCTAGAATAACTCCTTTTCTGATAGCAAATAAATATCCTGAACATTCGAAGAATTTTTCTTTATTTGATAGGTCTTTCCTTACTCTGTCTATGCCTGCAAAAAAAAGATGAGACCAGTATCCGTATTTTAATTTTCTTGAATCTATTGATACTGGCTTCCCAGTTACGCAGCCCACTTTTTTGTCATTGAATGCATTAAGTGTTTCTTTAATTGTGTTAGATGAAACGTAAACATCTCCATCGCTTAGAATGAAAAGATCATTTTGATCATTTGAAGCATATTCCTGAAAAAGAAGGTTTAATGCATAACTCTTTCCTTCTCCAGGGTCAAGAAAAAAGTTGAATCTTTTGTCTTTTATATTTTTTTTTAAAAATTTTTCCACATCTGGAAAGGGGTCTACTACTGTAACTCTAAAACTTTCATTAGATTTCTGGGAAAGAAAAGAATTTGCTGCCCTCAGTGTGGCTTTTGGCTCATTGTAAGAGGTTATTATGACATCTATCATTTTTTAAGTGCAGTTAAATGGGTAATCTGCGGGTCTAACTAATATTATTTTCTCCCCTGAAGATTTTTTTGTCTCAATCCTACATTTTTGAGTGCCTTGTTTGCCTATTTCAGAAAGTTCTATAGACTCTACAACTAATTCTTCTCCACCTATAAGTATTTTATCTCCTTTTTGAAGGTCTTTTGCTAGTTTTCCTTTCATATTAAAGGAGGGTAAATACAAGCTTATAAAGTTTATTAGCAATAAATTTAGATGAAATGGGGGATAATACTCTGTTCAGGTGGCTTGGATAGTGTTGTAACCGCACATTATATTAAAAAAACTAAAAAATACGATAAGATTATAGTGCTTTTTTTTGATTATGGTCAGAAGTCTGTTCAGGCCGAAAGGAAATTTTCTAAACATTGTGCCTTAGATCTCTCTGCTGATTTTTATGAGATTGGGCTAAAAGAATTAGGCAAAATCTCTACCTCACTAATAAACAAGCCAGGGGATGTGAAAAAAATTAACAAAGAGGATCTTAAGAATACTCAAAGTGAAAGCGAGAAATGGTATGTTCCTGCAAGAAACTTGATTTTTATTACATATGCCATTGCACTTGCTGAAAAGATTTTAATTGAAAAGAGAATTCAGTGCGATATCTTTTTGGGATTTAAATCTGAAGGGAAGGAAGGATACCCTGATACCAGCAAAGATTTTGTTAAGGCTGTTAACAAGATTGGAGAAGTTGGATTTTCAGGAAAATTTAAGGTATTTGCTCCAATGATAAAAAAGGACAAGGAAGATATTGTTCTTCTTGGAAAGAAACTTGATGTTGATTTTAAAAAAACATTCAGTTGCTATATCGGGAGTAAGGAACATTGCGGAACTTGTTTAGCTTGCAGACTTAGGAAAGAAGGATTTTATTGGGCAAATATTGTAGATACTACAAAATATCTAGAATAGACTCTCAAGTTTGTCTATTAGTTCGCCCCACTTATATTTTTCGGCAGTCTTTATAGCCTCTTTTTGAATTTTCTGAAGTTTTGATTTTGGAAGAGATATAATATTTGTTAGTTTGATTATCAAATCTTCTTTATCCCTATTCTTGAAAAGAAATCCATTTTTTCCGTCTGAAATTATATCTGAATTTCCCTTGTTATTACTAGCTATGACTATTTTTCCCCTTGCCATTGCTTCAATAAGGGATTGGGGCATTCCCTCACTTAAAGATGGAAGAATAAAGAATGTGGAATTATCTAGCTCTTTTATTTGTTCACTATGACTATATGTCCTATTCTTTAATATTACGTTATTAGCTATACCACTTAGTTCAATAATCTTTTTTAATTTTGCAAGATAAAGAGAATCTGCCGGTCCAAATATTGTAAACTTAAATGGAGTATCTAATTCAGAAAGAGACCTCAATGCAATCTCTAAGTTTTTTATTGGAGAGACTCTTCCTGTGTAGATAATATGATTATTAAATTTCTTAGATTGTTTTGAAAAAAAAGAATCCTCTATTCCGTTAGGAATGTAAAAGATATTTTCTTTATCCACTCCTAGTTTTTTAAGGTATGGCATTTCCCAATTTGAAATAATTATAACCTTATCGAATTTTTTTAAAGACGGCTTTCCGATTAGTCTATCATAGATTTTTACAATGAAGTTCTCTCCTACATTTCTTGAGCTTGCGCGATCAAAAGGAGCATGAGTAACCAAAAAGCATTTTGCATTCAATCTTTTGGCTATTTTCAATGCACGAGTGGTATGTAAATGCCTGTATGCGTGGGCGATTATCACATCTGGAGAGAATTTAATCGCTTCCTTCTCAAACTGCCACGACATAAAACTTTCTCCTCCGAGATTTTTTGCTGGAAATCTTTTTATTTTTACCCCTGAAATTTTATCCTCTAGGGGGCAGGTTTCATTTTTTCCCTTTATGAAGTTTGAAGAGAAGACCTGAACATTGTGCCCTCTTTTTGAAAGAATCTCTGACTCTCTAAGAACGCGTTTTCCAACTCCGCAACCTCCTGCAGTGAAGTTTGTTAATTCTAGTATCTTTAGGTTTTTTTTTGACTTCGCCATAGGAAGATGAAGTGAGGATGTATTAAAAATTATCTGTAATTAATACCAAATAGATTATTTTTCAAAACTCCGATTAATATTCCTAGAACCCTTGTAAATGAAAATATTGCAAGATATCCAACGTCAATGGGATTTTTTGGAGAAAATCTTTTTTTTACTATTTTTTTTAAAAATAGATAAAATGAAGCAGGAATGATTCCCAATATTCCTCCAACTAAAATTGGAATGAAAAGATGCTTTTTACTCAAAATAGGGTGGTGGACAAATAATGATGCTCCAATCCATTTACTTTGGTGAAATACTTCCTTCAAGCTCTCAGGATTTTTGTGATAACAAATGGCCTTATCTGCTATATCTGGCTTTGCTCCAAATTTTATAAGAAATGTTTGATCATCTGCATAGCCGTATTTTGGGTCAAATCCGCCCATTTTAAGAAATTCTTCTTTTATTATGGAACGGAATACAATGCCTTTCTTGTCCTTTCCAAACCTATCTTCTTTCACATATTGCCCCCAGCATCTGCTCCATATATTGTGCAAATTAGAAGATTTTTGGAATCTTTCTTCTGTGCCTATGCACTCTCCTTTTCTTACCGGAAGCGTGAGAAACTTTATATAATCCTTATCAAAAGTCATATCTGCATCTACAAAGACAAGGATATCTCCTTTTGCCTTGCTTGCTCCAAGATTTCTTGAAATTCCAGGACCCTTATGTAAACCATTAATTAATTTCACCGAACTAAATCTTTTCACAATATCTTTTGTTTTGTCCTTGGAACCGTCATCCACAATTATAATTTCAATATTTTCATAAGTCTGATTGAGAAGTGTCTTTATACAATCCCCTATAACTTTTTCCTCATTGTACGCTGGAATAACTATGGAAATAAGGGGATTTGATTTTTGTTTTTTTATGGTCTTCATTTTTGTAAGGACATTAAGTAATCTAAGTTCTTAATAAATCTCTTGTGAGAAAATGCACTGTCTACCTTACTTTCATTTAATTTTATAAAGTCCCAAGAGTGTGCATAAAAGACCGGTTCCTTGTAAAACCACCTTAGTTTGTATAGATAAATTCTAATTAGTGACTTAGGGAAGATTCTTACTGTTAAAGAAACAAATGGGATTATTAATGATGATGTCGGAATCTCAATTAGATTTTTTCTTATTTTATAAGGATTTAGTGGTGAAATAAAGTTTCCAAGCCATTTTTTGAATCTTGAAGGGAAGAAAAATAATTGAAGGAGATTTAAAGGGGTATAAGAAGAATCATACTCGAACCCATATTTTTCAAGAAGGTCTAGCGTGTCTGAATCAATGCTGTGTTGGGGCGCTCTAAAGCCTTTTGGTACCATCTTTAGTTTATTCTTGAATAATTTAAGAACTGATTTTAATTCATCTTCTTTTTCTGAGAAAGACATTTCATCAAACCGTTTATGTGAAAATCCATGAGATGATATATCCCATCCTTTTTTTTTGAGCTTGGTAAAAATGTCTGGGTGTTCTTGTATGCAGGTCCCAGTTACGAAAAGAGTTGGTTTTATATTGTGTTTGTCGCATAGACCTTCGAATATTGAAAGCCCAATAGTTATTCCATCAAATTTTCCAGTATGAAGGTCTGGCTCAACGTCTATACTAAAAATTATTTTATTTGACATTCCCTATCTTTTCGACAACAAAATGGACAAAGAAGCCAAAATGCTGCTTACTAATTTTATTTAAGTAATTGTCAAGTCTATTAAATATATTTGCTGTTTGAATATGAGGTTCTGTCCAATAAGAAACTAATCTGAATCCTGATTTATTAACAATTTTTTGAATTTCATTTTTTGTGAAGCTTTTTTCATATCCTAAATCCCAAGTTCCAAGATGCATTTTGATATTCTTTGTTATATGAAAGAAAGAAAATTTATTTGGGACAGTTATATATGCTAGTCCATGGGGCTTCATTATCCTATTCAACTCCCTCATTACAGAAAGAGACCTTGGCATGTGCTCAAATACGCCTAATGAAAAGACCTTGGTGAAAAAATTATCTGGGAAGGATGTTTTTTCCATATCTGCTACACGAGTTTTCACTCTTTTGTCCTTATTGAGCTTTATAGCTATTGGAGAGATATCTATCTCGTGACAATCTGCGCCTGTTTTGTCAGTTATATCAGAAAGATGTGCTCCAACTGCACACCCTATATCGAAAACAACGTCTCCCTTTTTTATTTTCAGAATATTGATTATTTTGTCCGCATTTGAGCCTGTTTTGCCATAGTAAGAACCATCAGTAGAAACTCTGTCTTCCCAATATTTTTTCCATTCATTCTGTAACTGTGCCATTTTATTATTGATTATGAAAAGAGCTTATAAATTTTGTGAATTCTTTTGGATATACTTGACCAGCTATATTCTTGTGAAATCTTTTTTCCATTAAGTCCTATTTTTTTAGCATTAGATTTTTGATTTATTAACTGAGCGATTTTTTCTGCTAAATCGACTGAGCTACCTGGTTTGGCCAAAACAATATTTTCATTGTTTTTGAATACTCTTCTCATTCCTGGCAGATCTGATGCAATCACCGGTCTGCCGGATGCAAGCCCTTCAAGAAGGGCTGGCCAAGGGAGGGCCTCCCACATAGATGGGAATACAAGCATCTCAGATGAAGAAATTCCGGAAAAGAGAGTTTTTCTATCAGAGATAAACCCCTTCCATATTAAGCTCTTATTTTTATATCTTGAGGAAAGAGTCTTGTAATAAGAACCCTCATTTTTTCCAAAAATAACTAGTTTGTATTCTGGAAATCTTTTTGAAATTTCTTGAAATGCCTCCAGAAGATATTCAAGTCCCTTTTGCTTATGTATTCTACCTACGAAAGAGATTATTTTTTCATTCTTGGATAGTTTTATCTTTTTATAAATGTCTATATCAACTCCATTTGGAATATATTCTATCTTTGAGGAGAATATTTCTTTTTCTAACAACTCCTTATCTGCAAGACTAACTGAAATTACCTTATCTGCAGACCTAAGAAAATTTTTGAAAAAAAACCAAAGAAATTTATTTTCATAAAACTTGAATCCTGTGATACCATGCACAGTGATTATTATTTTGTATCTAATTTTTAGTATTGGTGCTAGAATATAAAGAAGGTTTTCATGAATATGGATAACATCATATTTTTTTTTAGAAAATAATAAAAAAAATGAGTATAATGTAGCTGAAATGAAAAATGACAGGTTCTTTATCAATCCTGGATTTTTCAAGATAGGAAGCCCGATCTTTTTTTTACATTTTGAATTTTTCTGGGTCAGAACAGTTACATTTTCAATCCGAGAGCTTATTTCATAAATATGTGTTTCGCTCCCTCCTTCTAACGGAGGTGTCAACCCAATCATCAATGTTCTTGGCTCACCTTGATTTTGTTTTTTCATATATTCTCCTTAATAATTTTGATTTTTTTGATAGATTCCTTAAGGATGCATAAAAAAGACTTGTAGAAAAAATTAGTTGTGGAGTTATCTTGCCTCCAAATCTTTCCTTAAATTTATTTATATTGTATAACTTATCTCCCTTTCTTGCATCAACATCGTACCCTCCAAAATCAAAATATTTCATTCCAGAACTCTTGCTATATAATATGAGGTTCCAATAAAGGAATGGCATTGTTTGCAGCTTTAATCCTTTTTCTGTACAGGACGTCAGATTTAATATAGAATATTCCTTGTTAACATCCAGAAGAATAAGTCCCCCTCCCAAAATTTTGTTCTTCAATTTTATGAGAAATAGCTTTCCTGTCCCTTCCTCAATTAACTTTTTCAGGAATTCTTTTTTTTCCGGCTGAAATCTTCCTTCTTCTGCCGTTTTTTTATACAGCTCATAAAAACTGTTTATCTCATTAGGTTCCATTGGCTCTGTAAAAGAAAGTCCATTTCTTTTTGCATAATTCACTCCCCACCTAATTGACTTTTTCTCCATGTTACTGAATAATGCAGATTCACTCAGAGATAAATCTAACATTGATGTATGGCTTGTTGTTTTATGAAATCCGCCTTTGATAAATTCATTTTCTTCAGGAGATATAACATTCGCATAACATTCTCCATATGCGTAATCTCTTGAGGTTTTTTTGAACATCTTTAAAACCCTGACTGAAACTGATTTATCTAAAACGATTGGACTTCCTTCTGCAAGAAGTATCTTCTTTTTTCCTAGAAATGGGAAGTTTTTTGTTTTCTCAAATGCTACAATTCCTCCTGAAATGATTCCGTTTTCTTCAATTAATGTGAATATTGGTTTTTGGCCTGCTGACTCTCTGGATTTTATCCAACCGATGCTTTGATATGTGCTTCCATTGGAAGCCTTCCAGATTTTCTGCCATTGTTTCTCTAATTTTTTATCCATTTTTTTCTAGCCTTCTAAGTAATTTAAGATATTTGCCATAGATAATATCTTCTGAGAAATCTCTTTCTATTATCTTTCTTGCTAGAATTGACCTTTTTTTTCTATATTCTTTGTCATTTATCAGTTTTTTTAACTCGTCTATTGCCTCTGTTTTTTTCATTGTGAAGAAGCCATATTCTTCCTTGCCTTCATTCAATGCGACTATTGGAATCCCGCATGCAGCTGCTTCTGTTGTAGAACGAGAGACATTTCTTTGCTGTTCTACTTGCAAGAATATATCCATTTTTTGAAGAAAAAAAGGAAGATTATTATTATCTATCCTGTTGAGATATTTTGCATTATTTATCATTAAATTAGACTTCAGCCTCTCAAAATAATTTTTCTCGAAAGAGGGGTCAAGAGGACCTACCCAAAAAAACTCAGTATTCTTATTTCCTCTTGATGCTTTCTGGAAAATTTTGAGAGCTATTTCCGGATGTTTTATTGGGGCTAATCTTCCAACATACGCAATAGAAATTTTGTTCTTTTTCTTAGATTTTTTTAAGGGTTTGAATAACTTTGTATCTACGCCATGGGGGATTGTAAATATCTGAGCACCATTACGTTTTTTGGAATTCATGAATTCATGTTCTGAAGAATTTACTGGAATCATAACGTCTGGCAGTTTCAATGTTAAATTATTATAAATTTTTATCAGGAAAATGAAAAACTTGGAGTAAAGATTTCTGCCACGCTCTTTGAAAACCTCCTTGCTCATGGTTTCGTACATAAGAGCTCCCCCTCTACAAATTATTTTTGTACCTAAAAATTTAACAAAAATTGTAGAGGCCAGTTCTGTCTCGCCGACAATCAGGGCATTTATTTTTTCTGATTTTGCTAATTTATATAAATATTTAGCCGTGACAAAAAGGCGCAAAGAATAAGCTATTGGGTTAAACCTCTTACCCCTTTTCCTAGAAGGAGTGTATCTAACTTTAATAACTCCCCTACCAAAATGAATGTCTTCATCATCGCATTTTTCATCCTCAAATCTATGTGCTAAAACCACCACATTATGTCCTCTTCTTGCTAACCAGTGAGAAAGAGTTTTGACAAATAGATCTGTGCCACCCTTATCATAATGCCATGATCCAACTTGAAACATTATATTCATAAAATCTGAATGAGATTATAATTTAAAATACTATGGTTTTCTTGCGATTATTAAGCCTGCTCTCCAGAAAAATGGCTTTGTTTCTAGAATTTTATAGTGATTGTTTCTTAAAACAACTAGAATATCTGCTGTTGAAACCTTGTGACAAAGATCTTCATCATTTCCAAAGACATTCTTACTTAAATTCGGCCTGGTTATTTCAAACCTTGTTTTTTTGGTAATTAATGTTAAAAGTTGTTTGAGCTTATTCTGGCGATTTGGATAACGCAAGAAAAGAAGGCCGCGAGGCCTTAGAACTTTATTGATCTCGAACAACATTTTTCTTGGTTCTAGGACGTGCTCAATTGTCTCAGCACTTATAACTACATCGAAACTATTTTTGGGGAAATCTAAGTGGGTGACATCCATAACTCTAAATTTTGCTTTTTTAGCCTTGTTTGCTTCCCTTACAAATAATGGGGAAATATCTACTCCAGTTACGACATAACCCTTAGTTGAAAGAAAATTTGCAACTTGCCCTGCTCCAGAACCTAAATCCAATATCTTAGCGCCCTTGGGAGCCATTTGGAGTATTTTGTTTAAGTATTTAGAATAAACTGAAATATCATGTTTTTTCAGCTGGGCTAAATAGGGCTTGGAACTTGAGTAAAATTCCTTCATTGATTTCTTAATCTTTTTTACGTCCACCTTCATCGTTAGTTAATTTATTTATTATTTTATAAATCCTTTCAGTCGCCTTGCCATCCAGATTATAATAATACTTCCTTAGAAACCTTGCCCCGTTGTCTAATAATGGTTTGAGAATATTATTATCCTTCAGGATTTTTTGTATAAACTCTGTGGCTTGTTTTTTATTATTAAACTCTATGGCTGCATTTTCTTTTGTCCAAGGTAATGTTCCGAGAGAGTTTGGAAAATTAAAAATAAAAACTGGCTTCTTAAACATCATTGCTTCCAATGCAACAGTAGAACTGAGAGTAATAAAATAGTCACATGAAGTTAATGCTTCAAAGGTATCTAACTTCTTATCCAAAATAACTGCATTTATTTTATTCTCTTTTATTCTATGCTTATAGAATGATATGTCTTTTTCAGCAGGGTGTGGTTTTATTATTATTTGTATTTGCTTAAATTTCTTTAACACATCCATAGTACCATTAAAGTATTTGTCTCTCAAAATGTCTATAAGTGGCTGTGTGGCAATCAAAAATATTTTTTTGTCTTTGTCAATGCCGTATTTCTCTATAAATTTCTCTCTTAAATCTGGCATTAGATAATTCTTAATCTTATCATATCTGGGCTGTCCAACTACTTCAATCATTTTCTTATTATATTTTAACTCTTTAACCAGAATATTTTTCACTTCTGGTCCAAAAACACAAAAAACATCTGGAAATGTTTTGTTTTCCTTATTTTCACCGAGTTGAAAGTAGCCTTCATGCAATTTGTAGACGACCCCATGCTGCAACGCAATAGTCTTGATTCCCTTCTCTCTTGCAGCATAAATTAAAATTTGCTCCCATCCTCCCCGTTCATTCTGCAATAAAATTGCTTCTGGATGGACTTTATTTAAAAAATTCCTGGACATCTCAAGCAATTTCATTTTTCTTGGCAGAACAACTTGAAAATAATAATCAAAAAAATTCATTAATCTCTCGCCTAAAATATCTCCTTTTTCATAAAGAATCTTATGCAAATCACTACTTCCTTTGATTTTTCTCCAAATCTTTCTAAAATGTCTTCTTGCTCTAAATTGTTTAATTAATACATTTAAATTCCAGAAAGATTCGATTGAAGCGTAGGGAGAATCAGGTCTTTTTACTCTTCTGTTAAATAAATTCAAGAAAGATTCAAGAGAACGTGTCTGCAATATCTGTAATTCCCCAATTGAAAGTGTTGATTTTCCGAATTTTTGGTTTTCTTTAATTAAAGAATCAAAAAAATCATCAACTTTTTCATAATTTTTTGTTTCTGGATTATATACATCCTTCCAATATCTGTCCATTGTTACAAAAGTTACTGGATCTTTCTTCTTTTTGTAGCTGGAATAAACTATCATTCCAATAAAACCATTTAAGAAATCAATTAACAATTCAATTTTTGGAAAAATATTCATCCTAAGATTCAATTCTTTTTTAGGGAGGGGGACTTTCCTTTGATACTGGTTCATCTCCTGACAGACGCCTATGATGCAAAACCACCATAAATTTATTCCATTATATTCAAAGTAATCATATAACTTTTTTCCACTTACTTCTTTATCCTTTAACTTGTGTGCCCAAGTAAAAAAACTCTCTTTAATTTCTTTCTCATTCATCCCTGTACCACCCCGGAAAATTTCCGATAGGATATTTTATTTTAAAGACCTTATGCGAAGACCTTACAAGTTCAACCATCTTTCCAATGAGCCGTGGAATCTTTAATAGTTATGCTTTTATTTATCCCCACCTAATTAATTTGGTATTTAGGATAAATAAACTTAACCTCTGTAGCACATAAGCGCTGTATGCCAAAGGCCATCGTTAAACTTAAATACCTCCAGCGTTAAAATTTGACATGGAAGAGATATTCAAGGATAAGACTGTTTTGATTACAGGTGGGACAGGTTTTATAGGTCGCCATCTTATTAAAGATATTTTAAAGTTTAATCCTAAAAGTATTCGTGTTTTGAGCAGAGATGAACTTAAGCACTATGATTTAAAGCAGGTTTTTACTGATGTTAAAGTTAAAAGTTTTATAGGAGATGTTAGAGATTATGAAAGATTAAAAAGAGCTATGAATGGGTGCGATATAGTCATCCATGCTGCAGCACTTAAAAGAATTGATCTTATTGAGTACAATACTGAAGAATGTATTAAAACAAATATACTGGGCACACTGAATGTTGTTCATGCTTGTCTTGAAACTGGAGTCTCCAAGGCAGTTTATATCTCTACAGATAAGGCATGTTTACCAGTAAACACTTATGGTGCTTCAAAATTTTTGGGAGAGAGAATATTCATTGAGAGCAATTATAGCAAAGGAGATCATAAAACTTTATTTGTGTGTGTAAGATATGGAAATGTTTTGGAAAGCACTGGATCTCTAATACCCATGATCAGGGAGAAAATTATTAAGAATGAAGATTTAACTATCACTGATCATAAAATGACCAGATTCTTTATCACACCGGCCAAGGCAATAGCCCTTATCTTTAATTCTCTAAAATATGGTGTAGGCGGAGAAATATTTATTCCAAAGCCTGATGGGTTTAAGATTATAGATGTTATACAGGCGATAAAAGATTTATATAAATATGACAAGGAAATTAAAACTGTAGGAATTAGGCCTGGTGAAAAGATTCATGAAGTTTTAGTTAATTCACAAGAAGTGCCAAGAACATTAGATATGGGGGAGTTTTTTGTCATAACTTCTCAGATAGAGAGGTACCAAAGTAATATTAAGCACTCGTACTTATTGGGCAAACCTTCTGTTAATTATCAAGAATATACTTCAAATGACAATCTTCTTTCTATAGATGCTCTGAAGAACAGATTAGCTGAAATAGGGGTTGATGCAATCAATACACACAATGATTGAAAAAACACCACAAATGGAAAACTGGGCAGGGGAATTTGGTAAGGACTACACAGACAGAAATCCCATTACAATTGAACAGCTCAATGCACTTTATGTTCAAAACCTTGGGATCACAAGGGACAAAATCAACGAGCTGTTTTTTAAAGATCTTCAAGTAGGCTCGGTGTTGGAGGTCGGCTCAAATGTAGGTGTTCAGTTAATTTCCCTTCATGATAAATTGGGACTTAGAAATCTTTATGGAGTTGAGATTCAAAACTATGCGGTGGATAAGTCCAAAGAGCTAACCAAGGGAAAAGACATTCATAATATAACTGGCTCAGCATTAAATCTTCCATTTAAAGATAAATCCTTTGACTTGGTAATGACAAATGGAGTTCTAATTCATATTTCTCCAGAAGATATTAATAAAGTAATGGAGGAAATCCATAGATGTGCAAAAAAGTATATTTTTGGTTATGAATACTTTGCTGAGGATTACATGGGGGTTGATTACAGAGGTAACAAGAATCTTTTATGGAAAACAAATTTTGCAAAGCTATTTTTAGATAATTTCCCTGACTTAAGTTTAGTGAAGGAGGATAAATATCCTTATCTATCGGATTCTTCTTTGAAAGATCAAGCATTTTTATTAGTTAAAGATGAAAATACCTTACGGAAAACAAACAATTGACAAAGAGGATGTTCTGGCAGTTATAGGAGTGTTAGAGAGTGATTTCCTGACGACTGGGCCAAAAGTGAAGGAATTTGAAGAATCCTTTGCGGCTGCCGTTGGGGCAAAATATGCAGTAGCAGTTTCAAGCGGTACTGCTGCCCTTCATCTGGCATGTATGGCTATTGGTTTAAAAGAATCAGATGAAGTTATAACTTCACCAATGACTTTTGTTGCATCTTCAAATTGTGTATTATATTGTAACGCAAAACCTGTTTTTGTAGATATTACTAAAAACGGCTTAATTGACAATGAGAAAATAGAAGAAAAAATAACTTCAAAAACAAAAGCAATTATTCCTGTTCATTATTCCGGTTTAATCTGCGATATGAGCGAGATAAACAGAGTTGCCAAGAAACACAAATTATATGTAATTGAAGATGCCTGTCATGCCCTTGGAGCAAAATACGAGAATTCTAAGGCTGGAGACTGCGAGTATTCTGACTTAGCAATATTTAGCTTTCATCCAGTTAAACATATTACAACTGCGGAAGGAGGGATGATAACAACTAATTCTAAGCAGCTGTATGAAAAATTGTTGATGCTTAGAACTCATGGGATTACCAGAGACCAAAATAAATTAATAAAAAATAACCCTGAGCCATGGTACTATGAAATGCAGGAGCTTGGGTATAATTACAGGATAACTGATGTTCAGTGTGCTTTGGGTGCATCTCAACTAAAAAAACTGCCAAAATTTATAGAATTGAGAAGAGATATTGCTAAAAAATACAACTCTTTTTTTAAAGACCTAAAAGATATAACCATATTAAAGGAAAAGGAAAATCAATTTAATTCATATCATTTATATTTAATAAAAGTTAAAAATGAAGAAACGAGACTAAAACTATTTAATTACCTACATGAAAAAGGAATTTTTTGTCAGGTGCATTATATTCCAGTTTATTGGCAACCATATTATAAAAAAATAGGATATTCTGTCGGAATTTGTCCCAATGCTGAAGAATTTTATAAGAGAATTATCAGTCTGCCAATTTATCCAGGATTAACAAGAGAAGAGCAAGAATATGTTATAGATAAAATAAGAGAATTTATAATTAAAAGTCAAAAGAATACCATCTAATCCAATGTTTTATTTGATTAGATAAAAATATAAATCTCGCCTTCGGTATAAAACTATGAAACAGAGCATTATTATACAAGCAAGAATGAGTTCTACCAGACTTCCAGGTAAAGTTATGCTCAACCTGGCTGGAAAGCCAGTTTTACTCCATGTTTATGAGAGATGTAAGAATGCGAAGGTAGATGATGTTATTATAGCCACTACAACAAACAAAAGTGATGACATAATAGAAGAGTTTTGTAAAAAAAATAATATTCTCTATTTTAGGGGTTCGGAAGAGGATGTATTGGACAGGTATTACCAATGTGCAAAAAAATTCAAAGTAGACATAATTGTCAGAGTAACTTCGGACTGTCCTCTGATTTCTTCGGAGATAATAGATGAGGGGATAGAGAAGTTTAGAGCAGAAAAAGTAGATTATTTAACAAATGTCTCTCTTAGAAGTTTTCCTAGAGGACTGGATTTTGAAGTATTTAGTTTTGATACCTTGGAGAAAGACTATAATTTAGCGAAGAAGAAACACGAGCGGGAGCACGTAACTCCGTTTATTTATAGTAACCCCAGTTTGTTTAAAATTGGAATTTTTCTGGCTCATGAAAAGATTAGGCGTCCAGATATGAGACTATGTTTAGACACAAAAGAAGATATGGAATTATTAGAGATAATTTACAAAGAACTGTATAGTGAAGATACTATTCAGTTGGAAAAGGTTATCCAATTTTTAACTAAAAATCCAGACCTCATAAAACTTAATCAAGATAGCGAAAAAGAACATTTAGAGAGAAGTAAAGAAGTAAAACAGAGTTTTACAAAATAGCTTTAGAAACATTTTTATAGCAAATGTATATCGTGATTTAATGAACGAAATTGTAATCTCCACACCAAAAGGAAAGAGAAGAATTGGCCCTGGAAATTCAACATTTATAGTTGCTGAGATGTCTGGAAATCATAATCAAAGTTTTGATAACGCCTTAAAGATTATAGATGCAGCTGCAGAGTCTGGAGTTGATGCAATAAAATTGCAAACTTATACTCCTGAAACTATGACTATTGACTGTAATAACAAATATTTTCAAGTAAATGTAAATGAAGCATGGAGGGGGAAAAGTCTGTATAAATTATATCAAGAGGCATATACTCCATGGGAGTGGCAACCAAAGTTAAAAGATTATGCAGAATCAAAAGGAATTTTGTTGTTTTCTACACCATTTGACGAGTCCGCAGTAGATTTTTTAGAGAAAATGAATGTTTCATTGTATAAAATAGCTTCATTTGAATTAGGACATATACCCTTACTGAAAAAGGTAGGATCTACTAATAAACCAGTTATAATCTCGAGAGGGCTTGCCTCGATAGAAGAAATTAATCTGGCAGTTAAAACCTTAAGAGAAGAGGGATGTCCTGCGATAATTATTTTACATTGTGTAAGTTCTTACCCAGCCACAACGGAACAGATGAACATTTCAACAATTCAGAATATCTCAAAAAGATTTGATGTTGTGTCTGGTCTTTCTGATCATACGTTAGGACTAACTGCATCCATAACTGCAGTTTCTCTTGGAGCATCAGTTGTTGAAAAACATTTTACTCTTTCAAGGGTTGAAGGTGGACCGGATGCTTCTTTTTCTTTGGAACCATCAGAAATGAAAGAACTTGTAAATAGTATACGTGAGGTTGAGAAGGCAATAGGAAAACCAACTTATGATATTGGAGAGAAAGAAAAGGAAAATTTGATTTTTAAAAGATCAATTTTCGCAGTTAAAGATATAAAAAATGGTGAAAAATTCACTAATCTTAATATTAAAATTATTAGGCCAGGATATGGGATTGAGCCAAAATACTATGAGCATTTACTTGGAAAAATTTCAAATAGAGATATTGAAATGGGAACTCCAATAAAAATGGGGGATTTGTAAAAATGCCTCCAAAATATAAAGTTGTGGGGTTTCTTGCAAGGCAACATGGATTGGAAGGACTGAAATCGATAATGAAATCAGAAAAATATGATCCTTTATGTGTTTTTACTCATAGAATGAATCCTACTTCAGAGAATCCGTCAGGAGAGCAGAGAGATGATTTTAAAGATTTTGAATCTCTTACGCGGAGCCATGGAATACCTCTTTATGCAGTAGATTCAAAGAACGAGAATAGAATAGTTTATGGAATCTTCCGAGACTATCCAATAGATCTTATTTTATCAATAAGTTGGCGCAGGCTGATACCTCTGCATCAACTTAGAATGGCCAAATATGGGGGTTTGAATATTCACAGAGGGAAATTGCCAGAATATGCAGGAGCATTACCAATTCATCGTGCATTGCGGGATTGTCAGAAAAATCTTTATGTAACTGCACATGTGTTATCTGAAGAGATAGACGGCGGAGAGATTTTAGATACGATTGTTCATCCAGTGAATTATAATCCTGAAAAGTCTTTAGAAGAAAATATAGAAAGATTGAAAAGAGAAATTTCTCCCCATATGGGAGAATTATCTATTAGAGGTTTGGATAAACTGCTTTTACGAAAATGATAAATAATAAAAAAGTATTTATATTTGATTTGGACGGAGTGATTATCAACACAGTTGAGTTTTTGTATAATTCATATTTAAAATTTCTTTTAAAATACAAGATAAATGGTAGCAAAGAAGAATTTAATATGCTGAATGGCCCGAAAATAGAGGATATTATTATTTATCTTAAAACAAAGTATAAAATAAAAGAATCTGAGTCTCATCTTTTGGAGGAATATAACGGTTTGATAAATTCTGTTTATAATAAGGCTGAAATGGTCTCGGGAATTGAAAAAATTCTCAAAATATTAAAAACATTTAACTTTGATATCGCTTTGGCTACATCTTCTTCAAAAAAGAATGTAGACTTTATATTGAAAAAATTTGATTTATCACATTACTTTAATGTAATTGTCTACGGAGATGATCTAAGCGAAGCGAAACCATCTCCATTAATTTATAATTTAGTAAGAAACAAAATTCCTGCGAAAACTTATTATGTAATAGAAGATTCTGTTCAAGGGGTAATCGCCGCTAAAGCTGCTGACATGAAAATAATCTTTTTTAACAGAGAAAACAAAAAGGCAAACCAGAGTTGGGATTATCAGGCATCACGGACAGAGGAATTAATGAATATAATTGTAAAACTCATTACTAATATAGATATTCTAAGCGTGGAACAGGATCTAAAATTAGTGGTTGTTAATCAGCCAATAACCGATTCGCAAGAAAAAAAGGATAAGGTAAACCTGATTTGGGAGGAGAAAAAGAAAAATAACTCCTCTGTTTATGAAGGGAATATCTTAAGAGGTATAAGTGTTGAAAGGAAAGGAAAGGATGTTATTTTGCTTTGCTCACAAACTGAATATAAATATTATCTGGCAAAGTTTAGTGATTCTTCATTGGGTTTCAAAATTAATCCGATAGCGATATCCGGTTTGATAACTGATAATGAAGGGTATACCTTGATAGGAAAAAGGAGGAAGGTTACATCCCATGCAGGACATTATGAATTGGTACCTTCTGGTGGCGTAGATTCTGTAGAATTCAGAAAACAGATAATAAAGGAGTTCAAGGAGGAAACCGGGTTTGATGAGGAAATCATAAAAAGAGTTGATATTAGTGGTCTAATTTTTGATAATACTGAATCTTTGTACGAAATAATATTCAATATACATATATCTAAAAGTCTGAATCTTCTTTTGCCAAGTTTAAAGATTGGTGAATATGAAGAATTTGAAGTAATAAAACTTAGTGAGTTCGGCAAGATTATTAGTAATTATGAATTTGTCCCACTCTCAAAATTAATTTATGCCATGATAGATAATTAGGAAAAATGAGTTTATGTTATTGTTACTAAGAAAAAAGTTAGGGCTTAAATTCTCAACCTTTGATAAAATAACTTTGGAAATATTTTTTATTCATTTTTCTATGATTATGGGGCTTGAACGACCAATTTAAACTTTTCTAAACTAGAAATAGACTATTTTTTGACCTTTAATTCTATTACCAAATCTACTGCGGGAAAAAGATATGCAAAATGTTTTTCATAAAAAACGGAGTTTAGTTTTGTTAATCCCCTCATAAAGAATCGTATATGGGGGAATGTGATTATTTGACTTTTTATGCTATAAAAAGAGGACATATTGCTGTTTTTGAAAGTTTCACTATTGAATCCTCTTTTATGTTGTAAATCTCCCCAAGCGTTGTTACTAGAAAAATGAGGAGTTCTAATTTTTATTATAGCTTCTGGCTTTGATATTCTATGAATCTCTTTCATAATTTGGTAAGGGTCATTCAGATGTTCCAGAATATTATACATTAAGATTTCATCAAAAGAGTTATCCTTGAAGGGGTATGGGAGATTGTTTAAATTAATTAATTTGTCTACACCTTTGAATTTTTCAAAGTCTATGTTTAGATAACCTTTTTTGACGTCTTCTCCACAACCAAGATTGAGTTTTGATGGATTATTCATTAGAAACTATAAATTTGGATATTTAAAAAACTAATTGATTTTCTTTTTGCTAAGAGGATTCCTTAATTTAGAAGCTATGAGTAAAAGAATCATCTTGTCTTGTTCATCTAAGGCCTTAGTTTTAAAAATTAAAATTAAATAAATAAGAGAAAAAAGAATTCCTGAAAGGACCAATAGGGGCAAAGATGGTTTTGACATTGAACTTATTGTGATTAATACTATGAGGGGAATTATAGCTGAAATTAATATGTTCAAAACCTTTCTTCTTATTGGAATTATTGAAGTATATTTATGCGCATTGTATGTGTAAATGACTGCTAAACATATGTAAGAAAGAGATGTTGAAAATGCTGCTCCATTTATTCCAAATCTAGGTATGAATAGAAAATTGAGTATGGCATTTAGGATACCTGTAAAAATTAAGGTGGTCATTATTACCTTTGATCTACCAGTCATTGAAATCAAATTATTCGATATTGATGAAAAAGAGTAAACTAGCATTCCTGCTGAAAGAATTTGTAATGCTAAGGTTCCAGATAAGTAATCGCTTCCGAACAAAAAGTTGATTATCACTCCTGGGAAAACGAGTGTTAAGAAAAATAATGGGATGTTTATCATCGCTATCCATTTGTTAACTTGTTTACTTAATGCTTTTATTACATCCAGATTTTTCTCACCATATTCTCTAGTTATCAAAGGCAAGAAGAGTTGTAAAAACATCTGTGGTGCAAAAGTTAAGAGCATTGCAATGGGTATTGCTGCATTGTAAATTCCCACATCTCCAACAGTTAGAAAAAACCCTATGAAGAACGTGTCTATCCAGAAGAAAACGGATGCAATCATACCTGAAAACATGGCTGGCCATGAATAGGAAAAAAAATCTATTAGTATCTTCTTTTTGTTTCCAAGTTTTAGCTTGTTAGATAGAATGGGGATTTTTTTTCGGATTATGATAAATGTGAAAATCATGATGCCCAGAACTGAAACGAGGTAAGATAATGCGACTCCCTTTGAATTAAATCCTAAGAATATGAAAATTAGTAAGGATAAGACCTTAAGAGTATTTTGTAAAATATTGTTTATGAAAGAAAACCAACCTACTTCTTCAAATGCTTGCAAAACTGAAAGAAAAACATTTGAGATAAGAGATAATGGAAGCATAATGCTGAATATTTTCAGAAAAATGCTTAATGAAGCATTTTTGAAGAGGTATATTGAAATTGCGTCAGATAACGTGTAGACTATGATTGCTGAAATCAGCCCAGTTAGAAAGACTATTCCTAAGGAGATTCTATAAATGAAATTTATTTTTTTGTCTTCTTTTTGTCCCCTGTATAATGGAATGAATCTTAAGAGCCCCTGAGGCAATCCTAATGAAGAGAAAGCTCCAAACCAGCCAACTACCATAAGAGCTAAGGCGAGCAAACCATAAACTTCTGGCCCAAAATATCTTGCTACTACAATTCTATAAGCATAAGTTAGGACCTTGGACAAAATTATCCCTATGAAAACGATAAATGAAGATTTGGCTATAAACCTTAGAGCGATATTTGTCTCTCTGTTTTCTTTGCTTTCCATTTAAGATTTAAGGAATGGAGTCTTTTTATGATTAACTTTAATTATTTAACGGACCTAAAGATTTAAATTTAGATTGAATCACTAGTTTTATGGCTAAAAAAATACTGAATGTGGGTTGTGGAGAAAGTACATATGGCACAGACAGAATCGATTTTATCAAAACTCCTACATCTACTAAGATAGTTGATGCAAATAAACCTCTGCCCTATAATGATAATTATTTTGATGAAATTTATGCTAATTGCGTCCTTGAACATCTAAAGAATTTAGGTATTTTTGCAGATGAATGCTACCGAGTCTTAAAGCATGGCGGAAAATTATATATTCACACAGATCATGCAGGATATCTTCCGTTTTTTATTTTGAATACTCATGAACATAATAAATTCTTAGACTCTCAATATAGAGGCGGATTTCAGTATGGGCATGAGAAGGGTGGAGATTGGCATTATCATCTTTTTGTTGCAAGTCACCTACACGGTTTATTCAAAAGATTTAGGTCCAGAAAAGTAAGTTACACATATGGTGGAAGAAATCAATTATTTAGACTAGTTTTGAGAATCTTGCCAAGAAGACTTGGGGCAATAGGCATTACGTTAGAGGCCGTGAAGTAATGTTCTTTTCCAACAACCTATCTATTGATGATTTGACCTCTTTAGTTGTGATTGCACCCATGCAAATGTTTTGCTTGTCATGGGATGGACCTTTTTGTCTATCCCTGATACACTTATCTTTATGAAAAAGATTTATCTGGATATCTTCATTTCCATATGCTCCAACTTCTTCAGGAAAAGTGGGTCCGAAAAGCGCAATGACTGGAGTTCCTGTAAATTCAGCTATATGAACTGCGCTTGTATCTACACTGATTAAAATATCTGCCCTTGAGATGACTTCCATTAGACCTTTTATACTTAGATTTCCGGAAAGATTAGTTATATGTTCTTTATTTGTTACCTCCTCAAGTATTTTATCAGTGATTATCTTCTCATTCTTCTCGCCCGTTACAAACACATCAATCTTATATTTTTCTATAATATAATCTGCTATATTCGCAAATCTCTCACTTGGCCAGCCCATTGCAGGAATTTTGCCTTGCTTGATAATATCAGAAAAATTTCTTCCGCTGGGATGGAGAATGGCATACCTTTCATTATTGGGCTTTTTGTTTTTGAAAGTTGCAAGAGGCATTTTTATCTTTAACCCTGCAGCCTGACAAATCCGAATCTCCTGTTCCACTTTGTGCCCATTCCTTATTGAAGGTTTTATTTTTTTATCTATGAAAGATTTATGGTGGGAGAATAATGATGAATAGATGCTGGAATATTCATTACCTACTGTGAAACCTCCAATGAGTTTTGAATATTCCTCACTGGATGCGCTGAATAACAAGATTTCATCATAATCAATGATATTCAAACTCTTTAGCCCTACAAATCTTAGATTTATTTTTGGTCCAATAAATCTTACTTTTTCCATCTCCGAATCTCCGCAAAGAAAATCTATTTTTATTCCTTTATTGTCTCTTATTAATGTTAATGCCACCCTTAATGATGTGAATACGTCTCCAAGTGCTCCGTGGTTCACAATCAAAACCCTTTTTAATTTGCTTGGGAAAGGCTTGTTTTTTCTAAACATAGAATAGATTCTCCAGAGAAAATATTCGTACCAATAAGTTGAATATCTTGTTAGTCTCACTAGTTTTGCTTTGAATTGAAGAAATCGATAATAATAGTCCATCTTGTGTAGGGGTGAGTAGGATTTATTAAATATCTTTCTATTTTATTACCCAATTGAAAAAGAAAAATTCTCTTCTGTAGAATCTATCGTGGAGAAGAAGCCAGAAAAGGTCGAGTAATGAATGGAAAATCATTCCTATGAAAATATAAAAGAACGGAGTCCATAAAAATGCCAATATTGCTATTAAGAGATGGAATTCTATTGTGTGAAAGATATGGAAATCTCCCCTTTTCCTTAAACCTTTTTTGTTTTCAGACTCTTCTATTTTGCCAAGATGTTTATGATATTCAAGTGCATGCTTCAATCTTACCTTCCTTGTCTTTATTGCTACATTAAGGTAGTGATCAAAGTCTATTAAAAACGAGGATAGGAAAATGAGAGCAATATATATGAGGTTAGTTTGAGGTGCAGCAATCCAGATTATTATTGTGAAGATTGCCCCAAAAAAAATATGCCATCTTGGTAACATTCTACAACCCCTCCGCGGTTCTAGGAGTCCGGGTAAGAAGATGACACCCCTCCGCGGTTCTAGGAGTCCGGGTAAGAAGATGACACCCCTCCGCGGTTCTAGGAGTCCGGGTAAGAAGATGACACCCCTCCGCGGTTCTAGGTATTTGCAGAGCAAGCTCCGCATACATCCAACTCTTACGAGTTATATGAGTCCTGGTAAACAGATGACGCCAATCAATACAGAATTTTATTATCATTCTTCCATCTTTCTTATCATATCTGCGAAAGCAGGACGTGTTATAAGAACCCCTGCAGTTATTCCTATGATGGAGGTGATTGCAAATCCCTTGAATAATCCTGCTCCAGCCCAGTAAAGAGGAATTAGAGCAAATAGAGCAGTTAGGTAAGCAGTCATAACTACAAATAATGCATTCTTCATCCTCTGTTTTATATTTGACTGTTTATTTGTGCGAGCCTCGTCTAAGATAACTATCTGTTGGTCGACTCCTGTACCAATTGTTGCAAGTATTCCTGCTATAGATGGTAAATCAAGATTCCATTTGATTAGCGCCGCGAATCCGAGGATAATGATTAGCTCGGAGAAAGAAGTTAGAAGAAGGGCTGCAGATGCCTTGAATTTTCTATATCTTATTAGGACTATTAATCCTACTGCAACAATAGATGCTGTACCTGCAAGCAATATAAGGAAAACAAATTGATCTCCTAATACTGGAGAGATTGTGTCTAACTTAACTATTGTTAGTTTGTAGGGCAAACTTCCAGTGATCAAAACTGTTTGTAAATGGTGCATATCACTTCTTGCATTTTCAAATGCTTCTTCCTGTGTTGCTCCTTGCCCTGAACCTTGAATAGATATCTGGGTTGTTGCCTGACCCTTTAAACCTGAACTGATTCTTAGCTCATCTACAATTTCTTCATCTAATATCAATGTAAGGTTTTCATTCAGGTATCTTCCTCCTGATTCTGAATCTAACCCAAGGCTTCCAGTTATGTTTGCATGTCTTTGTGCCGCCTCTCCGCTAAGGTAAATTGTGAAAGCAAAACTACAAGAGTATCCTCCTTGGAAAGGTGTGCAACTCTGTACTCCAGAACATGTGGCGTCATTTCTACAAACAGAGGTAATATCTTCATTTCCTCCAACAAATACAATTTGATCTTTAATGCGGGCTTCAAATTTTCCTTGTTGAGAGATTAAATCCTCAAGATCTGTGGGAGTTGCTCCAGCTATTTCAACCAACATAAATTTGTTTCCAGAAAGGTCTGAGACTCCCCTTATTTTAACATCTGAAATTCCGAATACATTAAATCTGTTGCTGCTTATATCAATTAAATCCTTAAGTTCTGAGTCAGTTAACTCTTGGTCTGGTTGGACAAGTGCTCTTGCTCCGCCCCTAATGTCTAATCCTGTTTGAATGTTTGTTTGGGAGATTTTTCCCACCACTATTTTTGGAGTTTCATTTGTTAATATGATATATGTACGTTCTTTTGTGGTTATATCAATTCTTTTTTCTCCTTCTGTTGAAAAAATTGAATTCATGACCTTAGCATAATCTTCTAATGATGAAATTTTTTCTCCATTTACTCCCTTGATGATTTCTCCCTGTCTAATACCTTCTTCTGCAATTTTCGAATCTCTATCTACAGATTTTATAAGAACTCCTGATTCAAATGATGGACGTATTGCTATCAGACTTAGCACCAATACTATTATTAAAATCCAAATACGAAATGTTATTTTCATCCTAGGTTTTTTGCCTCCGCATACCATTTAAGTATTGATGCATTTGCTACCCATGTGTTTAATATGTCAAATCCAAGACCGATTAAGAGTATTGTGAACATCTGTCTTAGTGTTTCTGAAAAATTGAAAATTATTGCTAATGATATTGCTATTGCAACTATTGATGTGAGGGTCATTGTTAATCCTGTTTTTAATGCGCCAGCCATTCTTTTATTTAGGGAGACATCTTTTTTTCTTAATATTCTGGAAGTTAGCATGATGTCTGTGTCTACCGAATACCCTATAAGCATGAGCAATGCAACTATGCCTCCAATAGAAAGATTGAAATTCAGAAGATCTAATAGAACAATTGTGAAAACGATATCCATAAATGCTGAAAGTATAACTGCGAAACTAGGCACGAATGTCCTAAATATTACAAAGACTACTATTGCCATTAGGATAAATGCAATGATTACTGCCAATCTGAGTTGTTGATAAAAGCTCGAAGATAACGCATTTCCTGTAAATTCTGTTGAAGAATTCTCTGTAGTCAGTTCATAACCTAAATAACTTTCTAAGAACGGCCTTATCTCTTCCGGGGTGGCTTTCGTCTCAACAAAAAATCCTTGTTGTTCTCCAGTTCTAATATTAGAAATTCCACGGATTACTGAATCTGGAAATTCTAAAGAGAGCCCTTGCTTTAGGTCGTTTATATCTGTTTTTGCATCAAAGACTGATATTGTTGTTCCTCCAGTGATAGATACATCTGTTAATATCAAGTCTCCATTTTTTGCATTGAACTGGAATAGAAAGATTAAAGAGAATACTAACAAAATTGCCGGAATGAACAACAACTTCTTGTAATGCTTGTCGTACCAACCTTTTTTTGTGGTTTCTGTCATTGAATTTTAAAAGAATGTGGGGTTTTTAAAGCTGTTTAGAAAGAATGTGATGCGCGGGCCGGGATTCGAACCCGGGTCATCGACTTGGAAGGCCGAGATTCTGACCACTGAACTACCCACGCCTATAATCTTTAGAAAAAAGCGGGTTTTAAACCTTATTATTCTATATCGAATCTAACGTCCCCGACAGGATTTGAACCTGCGACCTATGCCTATCTCAATTGCTTTCGCAATCATAAACCTCTTCAGGATTTATTCCTTCAGGTTAGGAGGGCATCGCTCTATCCAGGCTGAGCTACAGGGACATGCGGGGAGAAGGATTCGAACCTTCGTAAGCACTAAGCTAACGGATCTTGAGTCCGTCCCGTTTGACCACTCCGGCATCCCCGCATGAAAATAAGGGACAATCTTGTATTTTAAAAGTTGCTATTTATACATAGAAATCATTTTTTGAATTTTTTATAAAAAGAAAGAATTTTCTCAGCTATTTCTTCAGGGGTGAAATTAGAAGTGTCTATAATCAAGTCTGCAAGTGATTCTTGCTCCCTATAATCAAACCCGTATATATTTTTCCATCCCTCTGCCTCACTATTTTCTCTAGAGAGAATGATTTCTGAGACATTGGCATCTGGCAGGTTATCTCTATTAGATGTTCTAGTCATTCTTTTATTTATAGAGGCAATTAACCAAACTCTTAAATCAGCCCAGTTTATCATGTGTAATGATAGTTTTCCATCAATAACTATCCCTCCTTTATTTGCCAATGCTATCTGGAGTTCATCAATTATATTGTGAAACTCTTTACTTTTTCCAAAATCTGTGTTCCATAAATTCTGAACTCCTAGAGAATCATTTTGTGATTTGAATTCTGGAATTTTAAGGTTATTTCTGTTGCATAACTCTCTAAATAGCGAATAGTAATGCTGTTGAGAAACTCTGCCTGTGGAGATATCCTTAAAAAGCTGTCCTGGAGAGAAATAATTTAAATTTAACTTGTTAGCAATAATTTTTCCTGCTGTTGTGCTACCTGCACCCGGAAGACCTGATATCGCAATTACATTTCCCTTATTCAGTTCAGTTAGAATAGATTTTACCTCTTCTTTGATAGTCATCTTTGAAGAATCTATCACAAGACGATATTGTTCTGTATCTCTATAATCAAATTTTCCGCCAAATAATGCTCCATATGTCTGTTGTCCCCATTCTGCTTCTTTATTTTCTCGGAATTCCAAGGCATTTTTTACTTCTTCTAGATTTTTGCTATATCCATTTCCTCCAATTGCCCGCATTGCCCTGATTTCTAGGGGTGCTGTAACAAAAACAGAAAGAACTGAGTTAAGCCCTTCGCAATTTACCCTTGGAAACCTTGAATCCAGGATAACCTTTCCTTTTTCCAATCTTTTTTTTGCTTCTATATTTGCATCTATGATATCTTTCTCTGTTATAACCTCTGCATAAAACTCCTCAAAAGTTAGATCGTTGGAATGACTTTTTGACTTCCATTCTTCGTATTTTTTTCTAAATATTCCCCCTATATGCAAAACTTCCCATCCTAATTCTTTTTGAAGCATTTCTATCAGGGCTGTTTTTCCTGCCTTTGGAAGGCCCGCTATTGCAATGCTCTTGTAGCTCATGGCATGAAAAAATGCAAGATATATTTAAGTTTGATGCAATTTCTAGGAGATAGGAAGATTTTTATACTCTAAATCAAAGATATTTTTGAAGACGGCCATAGTGATTGGGAAACACCTGTTCTCATTCCGAACACAGAAGTTAAGGCTTTCACGTCTTGTGCGTTAGTCTCCGACAAGAGGCGAAACACGGATGCTGTCTTCTTTATTTTTCTATTGCAAGTTTAATCTATATCCCGGAACAGTTAAACATAACTGAGCATCTATAACTCTTGAAGGAATTAGTCTTGAGTAATCGTAATAAATTGCTAACCCCTCTCTCGTGTCTTTTTCATAGGATCTTAGAATTTTTCTTGCTTCAGATTTCTCGCCCAACCTTTGGCGTTCTTGCTTAATTCTTTCTACTAAATTGCCATTGATTATTCTGAACATCAATTAATATACAAAGAAGAGTTATTTAAATATAATTAGGTTAAATCAGTTATGAAAAAGAAAATAACTAAGAAGGAAGCTCAAGATAGGATCATTGAATTCTTTAGACAAGCCGAAGAAATTGAACCAAAAAATTTCAGAAAAATAAAGAGGTTAGCTATGTCTTACAATATCAAATTAGGGAATTATAGAAAGATATTCTGTAAGGAATGTTATTCAGACATTAGATATCATAAAGGAAAGGTGAGAATAAAAAATATGCATAAAATTGTAGAATGTTCTAAATGTGGATTTTTGAACAAGTGGAAAATCTAGTTTTATTCTCGAAAAGCTCTCGCTTTTTTTCCAGCAGCTACTGTTGTAGTAATCCGGAATAATTCTGCATAAACTTCACTTCCTACAGAAAGATTGTGTTCTAATCTGAAATCATCTAGAAAACGTGTTGCACGTTCAATATATGTTGTTTTAGGTTCGGAATGAAGCCCAGATAACTTTTCCTTATAAGTTTCAATTAGCTCACGGGGAAGGAGTTTTTCAGAGCTCATGATTTCTTGAATTTGCTGATTTCTGGCAACATATCTGCATGGCCAAGCATACAAGCTCTGCAGCAATATCTTTCAAGTCCTAAATCATCAAGGATTTTTCCTGTATCTTCACCTTCCTCACTTCGCTTTTTGAACTCTTCCCAGAATTGGCCAATAGGTTTTCCACAGCTAAAACATCTTACAGGTATAATCATACTACAGAAGGATAAAATAAGGTTTTTAAACTTTCCCCTGGTTAGTCTATGATGGGTGAATTAATATCTTTAAAGAATGTTTGGAAAATATATAGAGAGGGGGAAGAAAATGCAGTCTTTGCCTTGAGAGATATTAGTCTTATTATCAAAAAAGGAGAATTTGTAGCTATAATGGGTCCTTCAGGCTCTGGGAAATCTACTGCAATGAACTTGATAGGGAGTTTAGATGTTCCATCCAAAGGAGACATTTTTTTAGATGGACATAACATTTCACACTTGAGTGAATCTGATTTAGCCCAGATAAGAGGGAAAAAGATAGGATTCATATTTCAGCAGTTTAACCTCATTCCAAATTTAACTGCAAGAGAAAATGTCATGCTTCCAATGATATTTCAAGGGTCTGATGAGTTTGAGAGAGAGAAAAGGGCAGGAGAACTTCTAAAACTTGTTGAGCTAGAAGATAGAGTAGATCATCTCCCTTCTGAACTTTCGGGAGGGCAACAACAAAGAGTTGCTATTGCTCGTGCATTGGCTAACGATCCTGAAGTCATTCTTGCGGATGAACCTACTGGGAATTTAGACACTAAGACTGGAGAGAAAGTTATGGATTTTCTTAACAAGCTACATAACCAGGGCAAAACCATAATCATTGTCACTCATGATCCTAACCTTGCTATTGAAAATGCTTCTACAACTTATTGGTTAAAAGATGGTAAAATTGATAAAATAACCAAAAAGAAAGGGAAAAACAAAATTGTTGGAAATGAAAAATGAAACAATATCTGGTCCTGGCTGTGAAAAATCTGAGAAAAAGAGGACTCCGTAGTTGGCTGACTCTTTTAGGAATATGTATAGGTATAGCTGCAGTTGTATCTTTGATCTCTCTGGGAGATGCATTAAAAGATACAGTCAATTCTCAGTTTAATATTGCCTCTGTTGAAGTGATATCTGTCCAGGCAGGAGGCATCACTGGATTTGGGCCTCCGGGTTCAGGGGTTTCAAAACATTTGACAAAACAGGATTCTGATGCTATAGAAAGATTGAGCTCTGTGGAATTTGCAATTCCGAGAAATCTTAAAACCGTTAGTGTGGAATATAATGACAAGGTTGAGTTTGTGATGGTAAGCTCTGTTCCAAATGATGACAAGATTGATGATATGTACACTCTGCTTGATATTGGAGTCTCGTCTGGAAGATTAATGGAAAGAGGAGAAAAAAATTTGATAATGATCGGGGACAGCCTTGCGGATGGAGAAAAAAATTCTTTTGAAAGGGATATAGGGGTTGGGAATAAATTAAAGCTAAATGGGGAGGAATTTAGGATTGTGGGCGTTCTTGAAAAGAAGGGAAGTTTTATCATAGATGGTACAATTCTTATCAATAGTGAGGGGCTCAAAGAGATTTCAGATATAGGGGATAATGTTGATTTAATTGTTGTTAGGGCAAAGGACAAGGATTCTATAGATGATGCAAAGAGAGATATTGAAGATTTGCTTAGAGAAAGAAGGGATGTGAAGATTGGGGAGGAGGACTTTGAAGTTTCTACACCGGAAGCACAGCTTGAATCCATTAATGAAATTCTTACTGGAATACAGGTGTTTATCGTGATAATTGCGTCGATATCCATATTTATTGGGGCTGTGGGAATTGCAAATACAATGACTACCTCTGTTATTGAGAGAAGGAAGGAAATTGGCATAATGAAAGCCATAGGTGCTAGAAACAAAAATATTTTTTATCAATTTTTTGTAGAAGCTGGACTCCTTGGACTGATTGGAGGACTTATTGGGGCTGCGCTTGGAATTGGAATAGGTTATCTTGGAACTACTGGACTTAATATATTTCTAGGAACATCTACTAAGCCAAATATAAATTTCATTTTAATTATCTCATCGCTATTGGGGAGCTTTATTGTTGGTTCTATATCTGGAGTGGTTCCTGCAATGAATGCTGCAAAACAAAATCCTGTGGAGGCAATAAGGGGATGATAAGTAAAGAGATAATAAAATATTCTATAGATAATCTTAGGAAGAGAAAGACACGGAGTTTTCTAACAATTTTTTCAATTCTGATTGGGATAACTACAATTTTTATTTTTATTAGTTTTGGGATGGGGCTATACACCTATGTAAATAGTTTTGTTTCAGAATCTTCTGCAGATAAAGTCCTTATTCAGCCAAAGGGGGTTGGTGTTCCTGGAATAGACAAGACATTTTTCTTTGATGAAGAAGATTTAGATGCGGTTAAGAAAACTTCTGGAGTTTATGAAGCAGAGGGGGTTCAAATCCTTGTTGTAGAGGCAGAACAAAATAACATAAAAAAATTTGTCTTCATGACTGCTTATGATCCTGAAAGACCATTGATGTTAGAAATTTCCAACCTTGAAATATATGAGGGAAGGAGCTTGACTAGTTCGGATAGGGGGAAGGTTGTTCTTGGATATAATTACTTGATTGAAGATAAGATATTTCCGCGAAAATTGGAAGTTAATAGTAGGATTGATGTGGATGGTAAAAGTCTTACAGTGGTTGGGTTTTATGATTCTGTTGGGAATCCCCAAGACGATTCTAATATATACATAACTAATGATTATTTTGAAGACATTTACCCTGAAAATTCAGATAAATATGACATGATCACAGCAAGAGTAGATACCAGCGATATAGATAGAGTTATAACAAACTTGGAAAAAGAACTTAGAAAATCAAGGGGGTTGGAAGAGGGAAAAGAAGATTTTTTTGTTTCTTCATTTGGAGATCTTTTTGAAAGTTATTCTACTTCGTTAAACATTATAATTGGGTTTATAGTATTGATTGCATTGATATCCGTTATTGTCTCTGCCATAAACACTGCCAACACAATGATAACTTCTGTTCTAGAAAGGATAAAAGAAATAGGGGTGATGAAATCAATAGGTGCAAGAAATTCTGAAATATTCAATCTTTATCTATTTGAATCAAGCTTCCTTGGATTTATTGCTGGAGTTTTAGGGGTCTTCTTTGGATGGATATTTAGTCTTGTAGCGGGAAATATTCTAGAAGGGTTGGGTTGGAGCTTTCTAAGTCCATATTATTCTGTTGAATTATTTATTGGATGCATATTATTTGCAACAATTACTGGAGGGATTTCGGGAGTGATTCCTGCAATAAGTGCTTCTAGAGTAAATCCTGTAGATGCATTAAGATATGAATAGAGAATTCAGATTTTTTTTCTTTTCTTATTCTTGTATTTTCTATAAAAGAAATAAATAACTATGACAAGAATTAATAAACCGACTATGTACGTTATGACTGGGGTTGACTGCTGTTCTTTTTCTCTATCTATGAATGGCTGAGGGTTAAAGTATATAGATTTTGGAAGACTCCTACGCACTTTTACCTCGTCAATATAATAGATAGTCATTTCTATATCTCCTTCTTTTACAATTGCCTCGAAGTCTGCTGTTGTGAAATCTTTTGAATCGAGGGAGCCTATGATATTTGCTCCTGGGCCTCTTAAATTAAAGTTTTCCTGAGAATTTATTTCTAAGGTTAGTGCTTCAACATCGCTTTTTCCAGTGTTAAGGATTTCAAAAGTTATTTTTCTAGTTGAGGGGTTATAATTTTTAACGAACACCTCAAAGTCCGACCTAACATCTTTCACGCTGATATTAAAATTATAAATTCTATTTGAAATATTAAGGTTTGAAGTTCCTACCCTTGTTTCTATTTGAGCATCTCCGTCAAGAGCACTTGCATCAAGTCTCACCTTATAAGGCACAAGAAGACTAGATGTGAAGTCCTGCGAAGTGTATGTTCCTCCCTTGACCTGAATTTTAGAGGCAGTATTTGGATCAAGCTGGAGGGGGTATTTTTCCACTAATTCAAAATTTACATTTATACACTGAGGATTTTCAATTCCTGTAACTTGAAAAACTAATTTGACATAATCTCCTGGAACTGCAGGATAAGGATCTTGATTTATCAAGGATACTTTCATATCACACTCGGCGCTAGTTGCAAGATTAGCTGAAAAAATAAATAATGAGAGTGCTATCGTCATTAATATTAATCTATTCATGTGCTTATTTGGTATGGAACTCTTTTAAATTTTGCGTTTATTGAAAAGGTCTAAATTCAGATTTTATATTGAAATGCTCCTAAAAATTTATAAACTATTCAGCCATACAAAACTATTCAAAATTGAAAAGAGGGAAAAATGAAAAAATGTATATATTGCTCAAGTGAGATTTCTCTAGAGAGTGTTGTGGATGTATGTGAAAGATGTGGACATGGAGTTTGGGGAGAGAAGATGTTTTCTGCCATAAAACAAAACATGGAAAACGCCAGAGATAATGGAGATTTGAATCAAGGCAGTGTTGGGATGACTAGTTCTTGAGTAGAAAAGGTTTTTAAAGTGTTATTATGAGGTATTATTGGGTTTTTACCTAAAGGAAACAAAAATGCTGAAAAGAAAAAGGATTAGACAACGAGGAAAATTTTCGTTCTCGAATTTTTTCCAAAAATTTGATAGTGGAGACTCTGTTGCAATGGTTAGGGAACTTGGCCAGCAAGGACCAGGATTTCCTAAGAGGATGCAGGGACGTACAGGAAAAGTAATTGTTAAGAGGGGATCTGCTTATGTCATAGAAGTCAAAGATCAGAATATGAAGAAACAATATATGGTAAAGCCAATTCACTTAAGGAGGATAAAAGACTAATGATATTAGACATGAAACCTGTCTCACTTGCTGAAGTTAAGGAGATAATCAAAAATATGGATGAAAAAAAGAGTCTGGAAGATTATCTAAAAAAATTCAATAAATTGAGTAATGAAAAAGCTGATAAGCTAAAAGAAAGTGTCAAGGGACTTGATAATCCGAAAATTAGAGAAGACGACTTTATTAAACTGGCAGATTTTGTCCCAAAAACCAGTGAAGATATTAACAAGATATTCAACGATGTATCGCTGAATGAGGAGGAGATCAATGCTTTACTGGAGATCCTTAAGGAATATTAAAAATGAGAGAGAAAGACGAATATGCTTTAGTTCTAGATTATCTTCCATATGGATATCCCTTGGAAGGAAAGATGAATCCTATAGTGCAAGCTATTGGTGAAAAATATTTTTCCTTACTTGAACTTGTACCTAGTAGAGGAATGACATTTAATCTGCAGGAAAAGGTTTATATAGGCCCAAATAAACGTGATAAGATATACTTCATTCGGGGCAGACTTGCTACGAATAAGTTGACAGAGACTGCAAAGATCCAACTACAGGAATTCGTCAAAAAAGTGGTTGCGGAGCAGGAGAAGAAATATTTAGATTTCTTTAACACTGCACAAGCAATTAATACGAGACTTCACCGAATTGAACTTCTTCCTGGATTTGGAAAAAAGCATACCAATGAAATTATCAAGATACGAGAAGAAAAACCCTTCGAGTCATTTGATGACATACGAGAAAGGGCTCCTGGATTACCAGATCCGCAAAGGGCTATAGAGAAAAGGATAATTGAAGAAATATTGGAAAGTCCTAGACAGAGATTGTTCGTGATTTAAAATGACTGAAGAAAAAAAAGTAAAACAACAAGAGAATGTGGGAGTTCTAGTCAGAATTATGGGAAAGGACATTTCTGGAGAAAAGAAAATTTATACTGGCTTGACAAAGATAAAGGGTATCTCTTGGGCAATCTCAAGCGCTATTTGTTATAAGCTTAATTTAGATAAAAATGAGAATATTTTGAGTTTGAGCAAGGATGATTTAATCAGGATTGAAGAGCTATTGAAAGGTGATGCTATTCCCAAACATTTGAAGAATAGGAGAAATGATTTGGAAGATGGGCAAGACAAGCATATTACTGGAGTCAATCTTGATATGAAAAAAGAATTTGATATTAAGAGGCTTAGAAAAATTAAGAGTTATCGTGGAAATAGACATTCTCTTAAGCTTCCCGTGAGAGGTCAAAGAACAAGAAGTCATTTCAGAGGAAAGGGAAGAGCAGTTGGAGTTAAAAAACCTAAGGTAGGGAAGAAGAGTTAATGATTCGCAAAAAGAAAAAATTCATGTGGCCGAGGAAGCTTTACGATAAACCTAGGATATTAGACGAAAATAAACTTGTCAAAAAATATGGATTGAAGAATAAAAGGGAAATCTGGAAGACTGAAGCTAAGGTTAATTATTTTAGGACCAGAGCGAAGGCACTTATCAATGAAAGTCAAGAAGAACAAAAAACATTTTTCAATAAACTTAATCAAATTGGTCTAAAGGTAAATTCTATTGCAGATGTCCTTTCATTAGGCATGGTCGATCTCTTGGAAAGAAGATTATCTACTGTCGTATATTCTAAAGGACTTGCATCTACTCCAAGACAAGCAAGACAAATGATAGTACATAAAAAAATATTAATGGGTGATAAAATGGTAAGCTCTCCAAGTTATCTTGTTAAAATAGATGAAGAGAAGAAAATAAAAATAAAGAAAAAAGCAGTTACACCAAGAGCTGTTGAGGAAAACAACACGCAAGAATCAAATGAACTTAATGTTGAAGTGGAGGCAAGCAATGACTAAAAAAGAAGAGTTAACTGGAGACACAACTGAAGGAATAGAGAAGATTCAAGATGTTGAGGAAAATCCAGAACAGCCTGTTAGGGAGAAAAAGTCTTCTTCTAAGGCGGAGAGAGAAGGCATAGCTTATATATTTAGTTCATACAATAACACAATCCTCCATATCACAGACCTTGCAGGCAACACCATTGCAAGAGTTAGCGGTGGGATGGTCACTAAACATGACAGATTAAAAGCAAATCCTACTACTGCAATGTTTGTTGCAAAAAATGCTGCTGGAAGGGCAAAGGATATTGGAATAACAAGCCTATATGTGAGATTGAAGGCAAAAACAAGAAGTCCTGGAATTGGGCCAGGAGCTCATGCTATTGTAAAGACTCTTGGAAAAGAAGGATTCAAAATTGTTAGTGTTGTTGATGTCACAAGATCACCAAGAGGCGGACCTAAGAAGAAGGGAGGTAAGAGAGGAAGGAGAGTTTAACCTTAACATTTAAAAGAGCTCACTTCATAAATTTAAAATGAATCTCATAATAGACCTACCAGAAAAGATGATATTAAGAGCATCTCTCAGCGAGAGTCTTGCTAACGCTTTCCGAAGAAGCATTGAGGAAGTACCAACCTTAGCAGTTGATGAGGTAGAAATTTACAAGAATGATTCTGCATTGTATGATGAGTTTTTAGCACATAGAATTGGACTTATCCCTCTTAAGACAGATAAAAAAATGAATTCTAAGACTGAGATAAATCTGACCTTGAAAAAATCTGGGCCAGGAATTGTATATTCTGGAGATTTCAAGGGTTCCTCTGAAGTGATTTATCCCAATATTCCATTAACGCTACTTGAAAAAGGTCAAGAGGTTGAATTGATAGCTACTGCGAGATTGGGAAGAGCTATTGAACATGCCAAGTACATTCCAGGATTAGCACATTATAGAAATTTATTTGAGGTCAAGATAGGAAATAAGAAAATAGATGAGATAATCAGCAATTCAAAGGGTTTTGTAAAAGAGAAAAAAGGCAATATGTGGATAGTCGACCTTAATGAATCAGAAGAAGAAGAGATTTCTAAAGCTGATAAAGACTCCATCAAGGAAAGTGAAGAGATGATATTTATAGTTGAGTCATTCGGACAATGGAAGGCAAAGGACATATTAATACATGCAATTGATGCTCTTAAAAATAATTTAGGCGAAGTGGACAAATCGCTTAAGTAGGGAGAGACAGAGCACCGCGCGGGGATGCCGGAGCGGTCAAACGGGACACGTTAAGGCCGTGTTGGCTTAGTGCCTGCGAAGGTTCGAATCCTTCTCCCCGCATTGAAGAAAATGATAAGCAAAACAAAATTAAGTAGGAGAATAGGAAACAAAACAAATCCTGAAGTAGTTGAGACTCTTATGCTTATCAAAAAGAATGACGTGTGGAACAATATATCAAGATATGTTTCTGGGCCAAGAAGAAAATACTCTTCGGTCAGCTTGAAAAAGATAGAAGAACAAAGTTCAGAGGGAGATACCATAATAATAATTGGGAAGGTTTTGGGCAATGGCGCTCTCACAAAAAAAATAAGAATATGTGCAATGGGATTTTCAGAGTCTGCTAGAGAGAAGATAAAATTGTCCAAATCTGAGGCAGTGAGCCTATCTGAAGAGCTAAAAAAGAACAAGAAAGCAGAGGGAGTGAAGATAATAAGATGAAACTAATAGTAATTGATGCTAAAGATGCTGTGCTTGGTCGTTTGGCTAGTTTTGCAGCAAAGCAATCTCTTCTTGGTTACAATATAGTAATAGTTAATTGCGATGATGCAATAATCACTGGTAGACCGAGCTCTGTTATTGGAGAGTATAAATTTAGTTTTACAAAGGGGGGAGCAAACCTTCAAGGACCTTATTTCCCAAGGCATCCTGAAAGAATAGTAAAAAGAACCATAAGAGGAATGTTGGCACATAGACAAGGAAGAGGGAGTGATGCTCTTAAAAGGATAATGTGTTATAATGGAACGCCAGAAGAGTTTAAAGAATCTAAAAAGATTCTTGCAGGCAAAGAAAAAAGAAGCAAAACAATTAAACTACGCGAATTGACGAGAGAACTATGAACAAAAAGATGATGGTTGTTTCAGGACAGAGAAAAAATGCCGTTGCTAAAGTAAGGATTCAAGATGGAACTGGAAAGATATTCTATAACATTCTTCCATATGAACAACTTGGAATGTTTCACAAATTGGCCTTAGATGAGCCGATTAAAATATGTGAGCAAACCCTTGGAAAATTTCCATTTGATATTGCAATAAAAACCTCTGGGGGTGGCAAGGAATCACAAGTAGAGGCTGCAAGACTTGGTATTGCTAAGGCTCTCGTGCAGTTTACTGGATCTATTGAACTCAAAAAAGCATTTTTATTATATGATAGAAATCTTCTTGTGGCAGATACTAGAAGAAAAGAGGCCTATAAGCCCGGAGATTCCAAAGCAAGGTCTAAGAGACAGACTTCTTATCGTTAGCTTAATTGTAGAACTGATAGTAAAGATACAATTATAAATTTAGGATTGATTTAATTCTAATGAACAGCACAGGAAATTTACTGAGTGAAGTACTCAAAATTGATCCTTCTAATTACACTAGATGTGTGGCTTATTATAATGGCAGAATAGGTGAAGGAACTGCATGGGAATATGAGGGAGGCGGAGAGAAATTTAGAATTGAGCTCACTCCTGAACAAGCTGTTTTTCTTGCAAGACTAACAGAAGAGACTTACGGAAATAATGACCTGAGTAGACATCCAGATCAATGGATGATAAATTCTCTTCCAGAACCTTTTGTTTTGAGGCAAGAACAAGAAATCAGGTTAACCTCTGCCTGCCAAGTTGCTCTTTATGATTTTATTGATTGAAAAACAAAAACTATAAACTATCAAACGGATTTTGCACCTTCTTTATTTGATCTGAGGAAATATGGGTATAAATCTGCGTCGTGTTGAGTGATGAATGCCCTAATAATGCTTGAATCATTCTTATGTCTGTTCCTGCTTCCAATAGGTGTGTTGCAAAGCTGTGCCTTAGTGTATGGGGAGTTACCTTTTTACTTATCTCGCCCCTTTGGCTTGCTTTCTTCACAATTTTCTGGATGTTTCTTGTAGTAAGCGGTTTTTCCTTTGAAAATACATAAAGGTTATTTCTTTTTTTAAGATAGTCTTGTATATCTTTGGCGAGATTTTCAGATATTATAAATGCCCTGTCTTTAGAACCTTTTCCTTTTCTTACCCACCCTATTTTTTCATCTATATTTAAATCAGAAGTTTTTAGGTTGACAATTTCAGAAACCCTCAGACCAGATGAATAAAGCAATGAGAGTATGAGGCGGGATTTTTTTGTTTCTGTGGCCTCGATTATTCTTTTTACTTCTTCTTTTGTAAGAACTTCTGGAAGAGTCTTTGATTTTTTTGGGACTCTCACTGTGCTGAATTCCATTTTAAGAACTTCCATATAGAAAAATTTTAGGGCGGCTGCTGCAAGCATTATTGTATTTTTTGATTTGGTTTCAAAGAGTGTTGAGAGGTATTCTTTTGCATCTTCTTGTGTCAGTTGATCTTCAGATTTTTTTGAATGTATTAAGAACTTTTGAACGAAAAAAGAATAGTTCCTTACAGTCATCGGAGAAAATCCCCTCAGTTTTAACTCCATCTTTAGTTTTTCTACATATTCCATCTTTTTATTAAAACTGGAAGTTATTTAATCTTTTAAAGATTTGTGAGCTTACATTATTTAGCAAGGTAGAATCTTTTTGGATTCTATTGCACACCCTCTAAGACTAATTATGACCTCCTGGGGATTTTCAATAGTTGTATAGGGTATTAGGTATGTTTTTGTCTCTCCTGGAGAGAGGATTAAGCATTCTTCAGAACAGCTCAGGTCACAAGTCCAAGACTCTGAGAATTTTTCAAATACTATATTAACATCAAAATTTCTTAAAATATTGTTATCAGTAAGGTCTCTTGTAAGGGATAATTGTATTATATTGTTCTCTGGATCTAGACATGCGTTATTTATAGATAATTTTGGATTGATTGTGATTGATGTACAAAGGGCAGGAGATAGGGAGGCGTCTGTAAAACCAATTATTGCATTTCCAATTATTGCCAGAGATGCAAGAGAAGCTAGAATGAAGAAAATAACAGATACGATGCCTGAAACTCCCTTTTTATTTATTTTTTGCATAGAGTTGTGCCCTCCGATTTATCAAGAATTAACTCTCCAATATTATTTCCTTCCTGATCTTTAAGAACAATTTCTTCTGAATTTGAAGGTATTGTAAATCTGAATACATCCAAGTCTAAAACTTCTCCAGATATAATATCTTCTCCATCATATTGAACATCTGTAAAAATAAAATCATTTATTGAATTGGTGTTTGTGTAACCCTCTTGAGAATTGACTTCTAATGTAAGTTCCTTATCAGTAGAAATATCTGTCTGAGAGCATCCTGTAATCAATGTAGGCTCTAGAATTAAATTTCCCTCAGGGTTTAATTGACCTGTAACTAAAAAATATTTTTCTTCCTGACAAGGATTTTCATCTTCTACTACAAATCCAGTTAATGGGGATTTCTTTGATAGCTTTTTTGATAATGAGTTTGATATTGCAGAAGTGCTAACCTTGTTGTAATCGTTTGTAGAAAGAGTGCGCATTACGCTATTTTCAGAGGGTCTAAGAAGATTTGAGAGAGAGCACCCTGCGAAGTCACATGAATCTTCGAGCCCATTAAAATCTGCACAGGTCGTTGCACAATTAACTGAGTTTTTAGGTGGCTTTTGATTGTTTAGGTATTCCTCAGCAAGATTTGATATTGCATGCCCTAATTCATGAGTTTGAACAGTCATAGAGTGCCTTGTATTGATGCTTATAAGAGAGTTATATGCTGAACTTCTAATTGTGTTGTCTTCTAAATTCTTTAAAGCGATTATTACATCATTTGGACAAGATCCTGCTGTAGAAAAAGTGGTTGCATCATCACATAAAACCGCTACACCCTTGTAAATTCTGCATTCGGGGTCTGAGTCCACATAATAAATATTAAAATCTTTTTTTCTTTCATTAAATGGAGGAGTTTCTAGAAAAAATTCTGAATATTTAATCACGCTATCCTTGTTTCCAATATATACTATATTCACCTTCTCTGGGCCATTGTAAATCAAGGTATTGCATTTCTTTAATTGAGTGTTCAAATCCGGAGAAAGACCTGAGTCCTGAGGAATTGTAAGATATAATGAGAAAATTATTGATAATCCAAGAATGGCTGTTCCAGATATAAATAATAATCTTGATTTCATATACTGATAAATATTAGATAACTTAAATACATTCTGATAATTCATAATATGCACGTATGTGTGGCCAGATGATTGCACAAATGGTCATATGCAAACACTTAAATAAGATAGTTTTTTGATTTTTTTTAGTTAGAATGGGTACTACTTATTCTTTCAGATGAAATGAGTATTAAGAAAAACGATAAAATAAAGGTAGAATATGAAGGCAGACTAGAAGATGGAACTGTTTTTGATAGTTCTGAAAAGCATAATGGTCAACTTTTAGAGTTTACTGCTGGTGTTGGGGAAGTCATCAAGGGGTTTGATGATGCTGTTATTGGAATGGAAATAGATGAAGAAAAAGAGTTTACATTGAAACCTGAAGAGGCATATGGAGAAGCAAACGAAGAATTGAAGCAAGATATTCCTAAAGACATATTTAAGGGGCAAGAACCAAAACCTGGGATGGTAATTGTTCTTTCTAGCCCAGATGGAAAACAATTTCCAGTTAATATATTGAGTGTTAATGAAGAATCTATAACTGTTGATTTGAATCATCCTCTTGCAGGCAAAACTCTAATATTTAAGATAAAAATAAAGGAAATTCAGCAAAGTTCTGAATAGAGTGAACAACCTTATAACAAGGAATAGACATTACAAAGGTTTTTAATCGCTCACTAATTTAATTTAAAATGAATAAAAATAAGAAAAATCAAAACTTTTCATCTAAAAATAGACACGAAGTTAAATCGTGTACTCTGGATCAAATAGATAGAAATTCTATTGGAAACTTTTTAGAGGTCGAGTGTATAACAGATAGTGTTGGACAGACTTCTGGACCTACATTATTTTCAGTTAGTGATGGAACTGGGAGTTTTATGTTAAAGGGTTTTGCTAGTAAACCTGGAGAGAGGGCACACGTAGAAATTAATGCAGAAGATTATATTTCAGCTAAAATAAAAATTAATGAATATAATAATTCATTAGAAGGAGAGATTATTTCTATTAAAAAGTTAAATGATTCTGAAAAAAATATTCTCATCAAAAGGATGCAAGATCTTCTTAGAGAAAGATCTAAAGCAAGAGATGTTCAATTTATGATTAATAGTCCAATACTTGACAAATTAAGAGAGAGTATGATGAAAGCTGCGACTGAGATTAAACTTGCAGTCATGCAAAACAGACCAATAATTGTTAGACATCATAATGATGCAGACGGATATTCCGCAGGGTACTCCTTAGAAAAGGCCATAATTCCTTTGATTGAACAACAACATGGAGGAGGAAAGAGTGCATGGGAATTTTATACTCGGGCTCCTTGTGCAGCGCCGTTTTATGAAATAGATGATTCTATAAGAGACACTGCAAATTCTCTGAGAAATGTTGCAAAGTTTTCAAACAAAATGCCTCTTGTTGTAATTGCAGATAATGGTTCAAGTTCAGAGGATTTGATGGGAATAAAACAAGGAAAAATTCATGGAATGGATTTCATTGTTATTGATCATCATTATTTTGATAAAGACGTTATATCTCAAGAAGTGTTAGTCCATATTAATCCTTTTCTCGTCGGTGAAGATGGACAAAAGTTTTCTGCTGGGATGTTGTGTGCAGAACTTGCAAGGATGATTTATCAAGTTGAAAACATTGAACAGATTGCTGCAATGGCAGGACTTGCAGATAGGATCGATTTATCTAATGAGGATGCTGTAAATCAATATGTAAAACTTGCAGAAGGCCAAGGATATTCCAAAAAACTTTTAAGTGAAATAGCGACGGTAATTGATTTTGTTTCTGCAAAATTGAGATTTATGGAGGCACGAGAGTATATCGAAACAGTTTTTGGAGAACCAAGAGAGCAGCAGAAGAAACTTGTTGGATTAATGGCTCCATATATTGGTGAACTTGATAGGAAAGGACTTGAGATGGCTAAATCTGGAGCAACTCTTGAAAAGCTTGGAAGAGTTACATTACAATTAGTTGAAGTAGATAAAACATTCCCTGGATTTGGATTCTTTCCTAAACCTGGGAGAGCTGTTGGGCTTGTACATGATTTTGTTCAGAAAGATAAAAATCTCGACGCTGTCGTAACTGTTGGGGTGATGAACACTGCAATAACTATTAGAGCAACTGACAAGGCAGACTTTTCAGTTCATGAACTTATTAAGGAGATTAATAAAAAAGTAAAAGATGTTTTTGCTGAAGGTGGCGGACATAAGAATGCTGGAAGCATTACATTCTTGCCGTCGAAGAAAGAAGAAGTTCTTAAGGTGTTGAGAGATTTTGTCAGGAAATAAATTTGTAAGAGAACTGTTTATTCTTGAGTGTTGATGCTTTCTTCAAGAGCCCTTCCAATGATTCTGATTTCTTCAGGATCAAGAACCCCATTGTTATTTTGATCATAATATAACATGACTCTTTGACCTTCTGGACCAAGTGCGTTGTTATACCTTGCCATATGCTCATGAATCCCATAAATAGAAATTCCTGTAGCAATTCCTGTAGCCCCAAGTACAATCAGCTTCCCACATAAACTTCCTCGAGGGGTTGGGTCTTTTCCCATAATAAAATTGGGAAAAAAGATTATTTAAAGATTTATATAATCTTATTTTTGGATGGCTCTTAGAAGTAAGTTTACAGAAATTATGTTAGCGATTTAAAATATTTGAACCCGTATATCCTAAAGCATAACCCAATCCTAAAAAAATTGATGAGCCGACAAAACCAAGTCCTGCGCCAACTGCTCTTTCTCCGGTAATAAGGGCGTATTCCATTCCCGTTGGTCTTTGATGATACTTTTCCATTTCGCGTTCTGTATCAGAGGGGGTTGGGAATGTTATTCCTCCTGTAATTGCGCCTATAAATGGAAACCCGGTCATTAGTGCGTCGTCTAAATAAGTGTCAGTTATTGGAAGTCCTATTTCTGTGCTTATTCCCTTTGCAAATCCAAATGCAAGTGATACAGTATATGCTGTTCCTAGTCCAATTATTTTTTTTAAATTTCTCATTTTCTTGTAACTAGATAAAGTGCTCCTAATAAACTTGAGGTATATAATGCGCCTGCGAGAAGTTCTCTTGAATCAAGATTTTCTTTTTTGAAGGATGGTTCTTCTCCTCTGATAATTGCGGTCGTTTCTTGGTATGCTTTGTGAAGTTCTGGTTTGAAATTATCTAGTTGGGAAACTCCTAAGGCAATTATGGATATTGCTAAAAGATTTCTTATTGGTTTTCTTCTTGTCATGTTAGATGGTTAAGAATTTAAAGTGCTCGGATCTGAAGGGGAATATTCCGGAAAAATTATTTTCTTTAGGTATTCGGGAAGCCCTGACCCTTCTAGTATGTCTCTTATGTCTGGATTAGTCACCGGGTTTTTGGATTCCCAAGAATGTCCCTTTTGATGAAATTCATACCTTCCAACTAGTTCCCATTTTTCTCCCCTATCGTCTACGTCGTGTCTGATAACGTTTAATTCTTCCTCTGGACCGATGTAACAATTTCCCCTTGGTAAGTTCTTTAAGTCTCTTTTTTCATGACTGATGGTAAGAAAACAATTTGAAAACCCGTCCTCTCTTCTTTGAATAACAGTATACACTTTTCCTTCACTTGTGATTTCTCCAACGAATTTTGTTTCAAGAGTTCCCATGAAAATTCTTAATTTTTGAAGTTTTTAAATTTATCTTAAAGCGAACTTATAGAAAGAGTTAAAAAGAGAAGAAAATAAGGATTTTTATGACTGATACGAGATATACACCAGAGGGCTTGCCTAGAGTTACAAGAGCAACAATCGAAGAGTACATGAGAAACTATAAAAGAATACACGATAGTCTCCAAGTTCCTTATAATGAAATTGCTATGGAAATGAGAAGTGAAATTGCTATGGAAATGAGAAGAGAAAATCCCGAAATAGCCGACTGGTTCGCAAAGTCTCTGAAAAAAACACCAGCAATGTCAAGAGAGGTATCAATGTCTATGGTTATAGGGGCTAGTATGTTATATGGTTTGCTAAAGGAACAAGCAGAGAAAAATCGTGATGAGGATGAAAAAGCGAGAGTATCTTTTGAAGGATATCAATTAGAGTAAATTCTTAGGTCTCTAAAACTTTAAATAGATTTGATTATTAATTTTGATATGAAGATCATAAAAGAGAGGTCAAGAACCTATAAGGAACAGGCATATTACAAGTATAAAATAAATATCCCTGAGATGAAATTAGATGATGCAGGGTTTAAAGAAGGTGATGAATTAGAGTGTGTTGCTGAGAAAGGGAAAATTGTTTTGAAGAGGGCCTAAACAAGTGATCTTAAATCTCTTGGAACGGAGGAGGGCACTTTTTCTTCGTATTCCGGCTTGCGATAGAGGCCTCTAGGAATACGTAAGCTTTCGAGAACGCGATGATCTCCTGGGAATTCTATCGGCCAAAAATCCAAATATCCGAGACAAGATAGTTCGCCTTCTGAAATTCTGAAAGTTTTTTCAGCAAAATCTGAAATAATCTTGGCTTCTTCTGTCGATTTGTGTATTCCTGGAGTAGAGTAGAAATCATTTAAATGCCTATAAACTCTAGAGAGTATTCGCATTCCAATTAATTCATCGCGTGAAAAAGATTCATTGAATTTTTCAATTTTCTTTCTTTCATCTCTATTGCACTCAATCCATCCTTGTTCCCAAGGTTTTTGTGGATTACTCACAAGTCTATGAAAGACAGGTTTTTTGAATGGTTTTTGATAGGGTATCATAATTGGTGATAGAGGGGGACATTTTTAAATTTATCTTAATCCGAACTTATCCTTTATGTTGGAAGTTATTGGCGAAAGCTAAAGGTTTTAGCATGTGAATTCTAGGATAGGAATGGTTAAAAAGAGCGGAAAAGTAAGTTTTTTATGGAATCATTAGATATTGAGATTGGAAAAGTACTTGACAAAGATTTAGAAAAATCTAGAAAACGAGTTGGGCTTGCTTTAAATTCTAGGATTTGGAAATATTTAAATGCTGTTGTAAGCAATCATGCAAGAAAGATAGAGGGTCGTGTTAAAGCAAGGTCGGGGATAGAATGTTCTGAATTACGAAGCTATAATGATGCGGTTGATGCATTGGCTCAGTTTGAAAATCTTTTGCAAAGAGAATTTCACCTCAGTGTTGGTAGAGTTAATTATGCAATGACCGAAGTCTACAGACAATCTTATTCTGAAAAAAGAGTTCCTGCTTAACCCGAATCTTTCCAGAGTTCAGTTAATGTATCTTGTGCGAAGTTTTTACGTGTAAAACTTATTTTTGTCTGTAAAATTGAATAGGGTATACTTCTGAAGGAGTTCCCGTGACATCTTTGCTAATTTTGTATCCTATTACATATGCAACTGCTTCTTGGGGCACGTTTCTTTTTCCTTCAACCGAAAGTTCCCTTCCATCGATTCCTCCATCAATTTCAATTGCCCAAGTTGGTTTTCCCAAGGCTATTAAATCTGGCCTTTTTGGTATGTCTTCGTCCACTAATCCTTCAAGATTATTAGTCCATTTACTCATTTTATTATCTTGGTTTTGAAGTTTTTAAATTTATCTTAATCCGAACTTATCTGTTATGTTGGAAGTTTTAGGCGTAAGCTAAAGGTTTTAGCTAGACTAGATTGGTGAGAAATCAACATAAGTTCCTAGGAGTTGTAGAATTCCGAAAATTACTAGGTATAGTCCTACTGCCCATCTTAAGAGCTTTGGAAATATGAGAATTACTATTCCAAGGATTATTGCTAGAATTGCTGAGATTGTTAATGAGATTGTAGCCATGTTTTATTTAGGTGTTTGAAGTTAATAAATCTTGTTAGTGTAAGTGAAGATGCTATGACTAATGAGAATTAGATCTGTCTGTGAGGAAGTAAGAGGCTATTAGCATTAAAAGAAGGCTAAAAATTGTTATGAAAAATGAGGTGAGGAAACTTAATGTTGCGGTACCTTGAACATTTATGAATCTTATTACAAAAGACTCTACAACGTCAAAGATAGTTTGTCTCCATGTGAATGCGATTGTGAATCCAAGAGCCACTATGATTAATAGACGCAACTGCCTACGGAATTCTTTCTTGAAGTTTTCTCCTCCAATGAAGAATGATTTTGCTTTCTTTTTTATTATTTTCATTTTTTCCCTGGTTTATCTGGTGTTTTTGCCCATTTAGAAATAAACATGATACCTATGACGGATATTGCTGTGACTATTATTGCTGTATAAAGATCTGCAAGATAAGGATATTTTTCTAAAAGCTCACTTGTTTTATGGAAATTTTTGGCTAATTTTGTTATGAGATCTTTCCAAGAAAGCGCTATTATGAAACCAAACCCTGCCATTATTGCTGTTGATGTGTGCTTTTTGAATTCGGATCCAAATGCAGATCCTCCTTGGAGAACTCTTTTTCTGAGTTTAATTTTTTCTTTTTGAACTTGTTGTTCAACCTGCTTTTCTACCTCTTTTTTTAGCTCGTCCTGCTGTTTTTTTGTTAAATCTGATGACATTAGTGTTAAGAGATATGAACATTTTTAATGCTTTCGTAAATATCTTGTGTTTTTTTGATGTTGTGTTGCGTACCGAGAGAAAATTGAATTAAATAAAAAAAATAAAGTTTGTTTTTGTTGGAATTATTTACCAGTGAAAGCTCCAATTCCGCCTATGAAAGCTAGAATTCCGCCAATTGCTGGAAGAAAGTAGTCGAATCCCCAGAATTGTCCGATGAAAGCTACAACTCCACCGATCAGAGCCAACCAGCTTTGCCAATTACCTGCCATTTATACACCTCCTTTCAAATGGGTTGAATTATCCATTTTATAGAAATTGATGGGAAAAGTTGTTTAAATATGTTTCTTTTTTCTTGACGATTTTGAGAAACTGCTATTTCTTTTAATCCTTAAAAAAGAAAGAATTAATGAAAAAAATTAGGTTTTTCGGGCGCAATCGGCGCTTCGCGCCTCAATTTATTGAGGTAATTTTTTCTTGATAGGGGGGGACTTATTTTTAAGTATCTGGAGAGTTTTCAAGGGTGTTTTTGGGTGTTTAAGTGGTGTTTAAGTGGTGTTTAAGTGTGTTTTTTTAATTACCCTCGCTGTTTAGGGGTGTTTAAACAGCTGTTTAAAATAAATCCTAGGGTGTTTTTGGGTGTTTAAGTGGTGTTTAAGTGTGTTTTTTACTACTTTTTTAGGTAAAATTACGAAAGATTTATATACGATAAATCATAGAAATCTATATGTTTTGGATATTTAATGGTAAAAAAAGAGTAGAAAATCTTGAAGAAAATACTAAGAGGGGTTTTGAAGAAGTAAAAAAAGATTTTGAAGGTGTTGGTAAATGGATTAAACACCTAGACAACAGAGATAAACAGCTGTTTGATATTATTCGAGAGATAAAATCAGAATTGTCCTCGATTAATGATGAGGTTGATGGTTTGAGAGAAGCTCTTTCTTTAATGAATTTTGCCTCTGAGGGCAAACAGCTGTCCAAAAAACAAACAGGTGTTGGTAAACAGATGCCTGTTTATAGTGTTCAAGAACCTGTCCAAACACCTGTCCAAACAGGCAATTTTCACCAAATTTTGCAGAATTTGAGTGCGAACGAAAGATTGATAGTTCTTACACTTTTGAATGCGGAAGGAGATATGAAGTTAAGTTATGAGGATATTGCTAAGCTACTCGGAAAAGAGAGATCTACGATTAGAGGGCAAATAAACTCAATAAAACAGAAAAGTGAGAGTTTAGTATATGAATTAACCGAACCTAATGGGAAGAAAAGAGTGTATATCCCTGAAGAAATTAAAGAAAAACTGCTGAAATACGCGAAAGTGAGAGTTGGCAATGATAAAAAATCTGAAAAAAAGAGGAAAAAGTGAGAGAAAAATGAGAATTTATGGAAAATCTGTAAAAGTGAGTGCTTGGAAGTATGAAAAATTAGAATTTTTTGATGGAAAAGTGAGTGATATTTTTTATTTTTTGGAAGGAATTGAAAAGTGAGCATAATCATTGTGCAAAAAAATTAAAAAAGTGAGGAAAAATTGCCTGTTTGGCGTGCAATTTTTCTGATTAGGTGGGCTGAAATAGCCAAAACCGAGCCCTTTGGGGCTTGAGGGGGCTAAATTTGGATTTAGTGTGAACCTTATAATTTATTCGGTATAGCGGATAGTCCATTAGAGTGTTCTGAGTTGGTGGATTGTTTCAAGGGTGACTATTTTTCTGAGATCTTTTGAAATTGAAAGGGTTATCCTTTTGTTGTTTTCCTTAAGTTTATCGACGGGAATGCCTTTTTTAATGAGTCTTAGAACATAATCTCTGATAGAACTTTCTGTTAATTTGAGTTTTTCTGAGAGAATTGAATAATCGACGATGAATCCTTGTTCTTCTAGTTCGTATATTGTGCTAAATACTTGCATTTCTTGCGAGGTTAATCTTTTGAATTTAAAACGAACTTCTTTCTTTAATTCGTCGAGGGATCCTAGAAGTTCTGATGCTCTGTGTATTTGGGTTAAAATGTGGGGTTTTTCTATGTTTTTTGAGGTTTTTAATGTATTCTCTTGTATTTCTGGCAGTTTTATGTGTAGTTCTGATGTGTTCAATGGTAGATTTTGAGGATTTTTCTCTGTTTTCCAGTGGAAATAGGGGGGTTGTCTGTCTGTCTGTTGGTCTGTCTGTCTGTCTGTCGAAACCCCTTCATTTCCAGTGGAGATTGTTGAAATTTGGCTTTTTACGGCTTCTAGAGACAAATTATGTGTTGGAGTGTCTGTCTTATGTCTGTTGTCTGTCTGTTTCTTTAGTATTTCTGTCTGAATTTCATTTAATTCTTGTATAGTTCGTTTTAATTCTTGAAGTTCATAGTATAAGAAATCTATATCTTGTCTTGCATTAGCGAAGGCTTCCTTTATTTTGTCTTCCTGCATGGTTTTTTTACTCTTGGAGAGAATTTAAGGATTTGTGTTCAGAAGAAGTTTATATATATTAAAGATTTTTATATTGCAGAGAAATGGTGACTTTTCGGGGTGTTGAAGCCTTAGATCCTGATTGTGGTAATGTCTTTATTTATAGGTTTAATGGACATCCCAATTTAAACATGGCTACATCATACAAGGGGTTACTAATTGAATCTTCTGTTTCTCCTAAAGATATAGCTGTGAATCTAATTCGGTTAGACTGTTGTTTTCCTAATGGGTTTAAGTCTCCTATGGACCGACTTGTCAATGGACCTCCAGATGGGTTAAGAGCTGATTCTTTTGATGAAATTTTTGATGAGATTGATAGAGATTCAGAATTTTATACGCCTGTCGGTAGGCATTCATTTACACCTATTCCAAAAGAAGACTGGGAGACTCTCATCGAAAGGGTTGAATCTGAAAGATATAAAGAGTGGCTTATTAAAAAATTGGGCCCTAGGGGATTTTATTGTGAATTTTCGTTAGGATGATATTTTTTGAAGACGTCGTAGGCCTCATTTGAAAGTCTCCAGCGTTCTCTTCTAATATAATCTAATCCAGAAGAAGACTTCTTTATTTTAACTATAAGCTTGTTTTTTTCTAAGTCTTTGAGAAGGGCCTTTGTGAATTCTTCATCGCGAATGATTTGTTCTGCGATTTTTGAGGTGAAGTTAGATTCTGGAGATATGGAAAATAGGTAGTGTAGGATTTGTTCTGAGATTTTGTCTCTTTTAATTTTAGATATTGGAGGCATTAAAATAATTGTACTGAGAAGTATTAAAGTTATTCGGTTTAGTAGTTAGGGTTGTGGGTGCCTGGGCCTACGTAAACTGCTAGATCTGCTGCAGTTATTGTGCATGCTCTTTCAATAGCTTCGAAGGTTGGGCGGGCTGCACGGTCAAGGTCTGTTTCTCTTTCCATTTCTTTTCTGTATTCCTGTGCTTCTGGGCTGTTTGGATTTTCTCTTATATATTTAGATTTTGCAAGTGCTTTACTAACTAACTGTGCGAGATTGGAGTCATAGCTTCTTTTACGATTTGGATCTCTTTTGTGTGTGGGTGGTAACATTGGATTATAATTCATTAGTTAAAAAATAATCTGGAAGTTAATATAATTATCGATAGATATAAATAAATTTGATTATGAAAACATATATGGAAACATCTTTTGGAAGTTTAGAGCCCCTGCTTGAGCACGAAGGAAAGCTTGTTGCTGAACTGGCTACTTTTCATAAAGAAGGAAGAAGCCATACTCATGATGATTGGGAAATTTGTTATGTTATCAAGGGGGAAGGAATAATTATTTCTGGAGAAAATAAACATGGAGTGAAGGAAGGAAGTGTTGTACTTATTCCGCCTAAAACTGGACATTGGATGATCCAATCTGGAGATAAAGAACTTAAGATTTTGTTGGTTTATTCTAAAAATAGATGAGCGGAAGCTTTAAATGTTTAATTTTTCTTAAATTTTGATGGATCCTCTTAAAAGAACCTTTGGATATGAAGCATCTAATGAGCTTTATTTTGTGAAAGAAAGAGTTGATTTAGATAGACAGCGGAAAAGATTGTCTAAGAATATGGGAGTTGCTGCTGGAGTTTTAGTTGGGGGGCTTGTTTTAGGCCGAGTGATGGGAGTATATGATATTTACATTTCTGGAGAGTTTCCTAATGGAGGCATTGTCATAGAATGGGATCAGGATGGAAAAAGAGATTTTTTAGATAAATTAGATAAAAAACCATTTGAACGATAATTCTTTAAACTCGTAATTCTGAGAAATAATGCTCAATATGGCTCGGGAAATAACCTTTATGGAAGAGCCTCATGCTGCTGCTGAAGTTAGAAAGATATTACATCCGCTTGTTGCTGAATGGTTTTTTAGGAAATTTGACGACTTTTCGCTGACACAGTTGTATGGGGTGAAGACAATATCTGACAGGAAAAATATACTGATAAGTGCGCCTACTGGAGGGACTAAGACACTTACTGCCTTTCTTGGAATAATAAATTATGTTGTTGGGTTGGCCTTGAAGAATGAACTTGAAGAAAAAATTTATGCAGTTTATGTTTCACCTTTAAAGGCATTGAGCAATGATATTTTTGTGAATTTGGAAGCTCCCCTTAGTGAAATTTACGATCTTGCAAAGGAAAGGGGGCTTGAAATGCAGAATATTAGGGTAGGTGTTAGGACTGGGGACACTACGGTTTCTGAAAGGGCGAAACATGCTAGAAAAGTTCCCCATATTTATGTCACGACCCCTGAAAGTCTTGCTATAGTACTTACTACAACTAAATTTGTAGAGAATCTTTCTGCTTTAGAATTCATTATAGTAGATGAGATTCATGCCATGGCAAATAAAAGGGGCGTATATATGAGCTTAACATTGGAAAGACTTTGTGAATTAAGTTTGATTGAACCAGTTCGTATTGGACTTAGTGCGACTATTGCTCCTCTTGAAGATATTGCAAGATTTTTAGTTGGAGAAGGAAGAGATTGTCTTATAGCAAGGGTAAAATTAATGAAAAAAATTGATATTGGGTTAATATCTCCTGCAAAAGATTTGATTGAAGCAGATAGCATTCAAAGTCAAAAGGAATTGTATAAGATTTTAGATGGATTAATACAAGACCATAAAACAACTTTAATTTTCACAAATACGCGGGCTGCAACTGAAAAAATAATACATTATCTTGATTTGCATTTTCCTGGAAAATATAACGAGTTAATTGGAGCACATCATAGTTCTATGAGCAAAGAAAATAGATTTGAGATAGAAAATAAGCTTAGAAAGGGGGAATTGAAGGTTGTTGTGACCTCTACTTCGTTAGAGCTTGGCATTGATATTGGAAACGTTGATTTGGTTATATTACTGAGATCTCCGAAAGGAGTTGCTCGAGCATTACAAAGAATTGGAAGGGCAGGACATAAATTACACAGCAATCCTAAGGGAAGATTTATTGTGACTGACCGAGATGATCTTATTGAATGTGGTGTGATGATGAAAGGCATGATTGAAAATAAGATAGATAGAGTTGATATTCCTAAAAATGCCTTAGATGTCCTTGCGCAGCAGATATATGGTATGGCAATTTCTAAAATATGGAGGGCTGAGGATATGCTTAAGATGATACGAAAAAGTTATTGTTATGCTGATTTAAGTGAAGAAGATTTTTTTGCTGTTGTTTCTTATTTGGCAGGGGATTACGCCTTGGAACACAGACACGTTTATGCAAAAATCTGGTATGATGCAACTAGTGGAGAGATTGGAAAGAGAGGAAAGACTGCTAGGATAATTTATATGACTAATATTGGGACTATACCTGAAGAGGGTTTTATTTCTGTGGTTATAAGTGCTCCAGTGGAAAAGAGGGGGCAGATTATTGGCAAGATTGATGAAGCCTTCTTGGAGAAGATGAAAAGAGGAGATGTGTTTGTTTTAGGAGGACATAAATATCAATTTATTAGAAGTCAGGGCATGAAGGCTTATGTTATTGCAGATGTTTCTAAAAGCCCCACCATACCTTCTTGGTTTAGTGAAATGCTTCCATTAAGTTATGATGTTGCTATTGAAATCGCTAAATTTAGAAGACTTGTTAAGGAGAAGATAGAAAATAAGAAGAAAACTTTAGATTTTATCAAGGAATATTTGTATTGTGGAGATATTGAAGCAGACCAAATGTATGATTATTTATCTGAGCAAGCGAAATTTAGTGAAATCCCTACAGATAAAGAATTGATAGTTGAAAAATTCAAAAGTGATAAAGAATATTTGTTGTTTCATAGTATGTATGGGAGAAGAGTAAATGATGCTCTTTCTAGGGCGTATGGGTTTGCTGCTGCAAGATTGAAACATAGAGACATTGAAGTAGGAATAAATGATAACGGATTTTATCTTGCTGGGGAGAAGCTTGATGAAAATAAAATTTTAGATTGGGTGAAGGCAAAAGACCTTGAATTAATATTAAAAGAGGCTATAGAAACAACTGATGTTTTAAGAAGAAGATTTAGGCATTGTGCTTCAAGAAGCTTGATGATATTAAGAACCTATAAAGGAAGAAGCAAGACTGTTGGAAAACAACAAATGCATTCTCATTTCTTGTTGGCTGCTGTTAGAAAAATAAGTAATGAGTTTCCGATCTTACAAGAAGCAAGGAGAGAGGTATTTGAAGACGTGATGGATATACATCGGGCTAAGGGAATTTTGAAAGATATAGAGAATGGAAAGATAAAAGTAAAAAAAGTTAGGACGCCATTGGTTTCGCCGTTTGGATTGAATTTAATATTACAAAGTCATGCTGATTTAATAAGAATGGAAGAAAAACTGCAATTTTTAAGGAGAATGCATAAACTTCAAATGGGCATTATTGAAAGCAAAGAAGGAAATGGGAAGGAATAAAAAGCTTGAAAAATACCTTGATATATGGGAAAAGTGCTTGGTGGGTTGTTTTTTTTATTTTTTGGAGTCTTTTATTTTATTTTACATGGTGGAATAATTTTACTTCATTCGCATTTTAAGGGTGAATTTTCAATTTTTTTTATTTTTAAAATTATAACAATTTCGTTGGGCTTTTTTGTTTTAGGTGGCATCTTGCTTTTTAAAAAGAAAGAAAATGGGTTTTTCAAGTGGGGTTTTAGAGGAATTGTTATAGTGGCTATATTGGAAATTCTGGTTGATATTTTTAGTTCGTTGGGGGGGGTTCCTTTATCACTTTCGGCCTCTTATTGGATTCCTGATTTTGTTTATATGGTTGGAGCGGTTGCAATTATAATTGGTTTATTTAAAAAAGATGAGTTACTTGACCCTAGAATTAATTTGCAAGGTTATCAAAAACCTTAATTAGTCTTTTTCTTGCGAGTTTCTATGGAGATTAAATATATCGGTAAAACTTTACTTATTGAAGATTCTGGAGAAAGGGTTCTTGTTATTGGAGATCTTCATTTAGGATATGAAGAAGCAATGAGGACTAACGGAATACTTGTGCCCTCTGGAATATATGAAGAGATTGTGAGAGAGATAGAATTAGTTTTTGATTATTTGGAAAAAAAGAGAAAGAAAGTTGATAAGGTTGTTTTATTAGGGGATGTCAGACATGAATTTGGAAGAATATTGAAGAGTGAATGGAAAGAAGTTTTGGATTTTTTGGATTATTTAAAAGAAAAAATCGGGAAGAAAGGAGAAATAGTTGTTGTTAAAGGAAATCACGATACCATGACTGTTAATATTGTGAAAAAGAAAAATATTGAAATTGTTGACTATTATATTTGGGGGGGCCTTGCTTTTTTACATGGAGATAAAGATTTTGATGTAGTTTATGATAAAGATATAAAATATTGGGTTATGGGACATGCTCACCCTGCTGTTGTTTTGCAAGACAAAAAAAGTGTAAAAAAAGAAAAATATAAATGCTTTTTAGTTGGTAAGTTTAAGAGAAAGGAAATAATCGTTGTTCCAAGTTTTTTTCCTATTGTTGAGGGAAGTGATGTGACGGGTTTAAATGGGAATGAGTTAGGACTTGCTTGGGATTTTAAACTTGGGAGTTTTGAAGTGAAGATTGTTGAAGGAGAGGAAAGCTTGGAAACCTTGGATTTTGGAAGACTTAATAAATTTTAAGTAAATTATTTTGCTGGCTTTTGAATTTTAGGTAAACTAATATGAAGGGGGAGTCCTAAATCTTCTTCCATTTGGAGGGCCTTAAGAGAACATTTATTTAAGATTATATTAAAAACGGGCACCTTTAGTTCGTCATTCATTTTTTTCTTTTTCCAGTCTTTTATTGTTTTGTCTAAAATGTCTTCCGTTGTGCTTAGTAATAAAATTCCTTCAAAGGTTAGTTCTGCTTGCTTTGTTTCATATTCAATAGAAAATTTGAAAGATATTTTTAATATTTTAGAATCCTTCATTATTTCAATGTTGTCTTTTTCTATATTTGTAAATTCAATATTTGTGGAAATTTTTTCTATTTTTTCTAACTTAATATTTCTTTTTGCAGAGACATTTGTGAAATTAATACCTAAAAGTTTCATGTTTAAGGGGATTTTAAATTCTTTTTAAAGTTTTGTATTATTTAGTTGGAAAGTTATAAAAGATCTTCTTCAGAAACAACTACGAAATCGCCAATAGCTATAATTGAATTATATGGGACTATTGGTTCTTTTTGAGAAGAAATTTCTAAGTTTAAATTTCTCGTGTATGGGGTCGCTTCCTTTAATATAATCTGAATTAGTTCTCCTGTTCTTGTTTCAAAAGAAATATCCTTTACTATTCCTAGTCTTTTTCCTTCTTTTGTTACAACAAGCCTGCCAACAATGTCTTTTAAGAGCTTTTTATCTAGTGCCATTGTGGAGATAACTTTGAGAAGTATATAAAGTTTTTCGTGGTCTGTTGTGCTATTTTAAAGGATTTAATGACAAAGATTTCTTAAATAAATAAGGGATGCAAGTGGAACTTCTTAGGGCAATACATTAAGGTATATGAAAATTAATTGAATTGAATTGTTGGCACCCTCACCCTATCATTTCCACTGGAAAAATCATAAAGGTTTAAATATAGAGGAGGAAATTCATTTCTTCTTCTTTTCTTTTATAAATATATATATATTATATTATATATATTATATTATTAATATTTAAATAGTATATATTAAAACAAAGCATATCAAAGTATTATATATTAAAATGACCAATATTAAAATCCTATGACTTTTGATATTAATAGTTCTTTAATCTCTTATTTTAAAATTTTAAATATTAAACTTTTATAGCATTTCATTAAATGATTTATTTACTCTATTTAACATTTTTATTAAGATTTTAGTGTGGTTGTTCGTTAATGTTCGTTTAACGCAACAATAATATATTTAATTAAACAGAGACTCCAGTGGAAACGGGGGTGTGTGTGTTTTTAATAAAATATGACTTTTTTTATAATTTTTCCTCCTGATTTAAATATTTCCATTTGAAATAAAGGTTAAATTATAGATAAATTTATAACGGGAATTGTTTTTGTTTGGCTAGGAAAAAGAGATGACGGTCAAATTAAATAAAATATTCGATTCTATAGCTGGAAATATAATTTTTCGTGATAAAAGTGTTTTGCAAATAAACCATACGCCTGGATCGATACCACATAGAGATGAACAAATCGAAGCAGTTGCGTCTATATTGGCGCCTTCGCTAAGGGGAGATAGAGTAAGTAATTTATTTGTTTATGGAAAGACTGGAACTGGAAAGACACTATGTGTGCAATATGTAACAAATGAAATAAGCAAAAGGGTAAAGGAAACCGGAGAGGACGTCTTAAAGGTAATATATGTTAATTGTAAGTTGAAAAAGGTAGCTGATACAGAATATAGGATATTAGCTGAAATAATAAATCGACTAGGGGGAAGTGTCCCAGCGACAGGCCTTCCCACAGATAGCGTTTATAATAAGTTTATTGAATTAATTGATGGGAAGAAACAAGTAATATTAATTGTTTTGGATGAAATAGACCAGGCTGTAAAGAAAATATCTGATAGTTTTCTCTATACCCTAACAAGATTGAATTCGGAGCTGAAAAATGCACAAATAAGTATTGTCGGAATAAGTAACAGCTTAACATTTATGGATGAACTAGATCCAAGAGTTAGAAGTTCGCTTGGAGAGGAAGAACTTGTATTTCCTCCATATAATGCATTACAATTGCAAGAAATATTAAAGAAAAGAGCAAGTGAGGCCTTTAATGAAGGCATTTTAAGTGAGGGGGTTATAGCAAAGTGTGCTGCCTTTGCAGCAAGAGAACATGGGGATGCAAGAAGAGCTCTTGATTTGTTGAGGGTTGCTGGAGAATTAGCAGAAAGGTCGGGAATAAAAAAATTGGATGTTGTTAGAATCGACGAAGCAAATAGTAAAATAGAAAAAGATAAAATGCTAGATATTATAGAAAGTGAGCCTAAACAGTTTCAACTTGTACTCTTTGCTATTATGAGTCTGAGCCAAGATGAAAAAATGAATAAGATCTTTACTGGAGATATTTATAATAAATATGAAGAAATATGCAGAAAGACAAAGAACGAGGCACTTACACAAAGGAGAGTGTCAGATATCGTTGCTGAGTTTGATATGTTAGGATTAATAAATGCTAAGGTGGTTAGCAAGGGAAGACAAGGACGAACGAGAGAAATAAAATTGATGCTTCCTGAAAATGTTCGCAATAAGGCAAGAGAAATATTGATAGAATCATTGAATTTATGAATCCAAAAATATTAAGTTTAATAAGAGAAAAAGGAATCTTACTAGAGAAGGATCTTTTTGAGTTGTTAAAGGAATTTGATGATGTAAAACTCGCAGGAGATTTTTTAGAGGGGCTTGAAAGTGTTTCGGGACAAAAAATTATTACTACTTCAAGTCTGAATAAGAATTTAAACTATGTTCAAGAAATTGTAAAAGAACTTCCTGGAGAAATGAAGGGGCTTGTTGAAAGGACATTTTTTAAATTGGGACTTAGCCTAGAGATAAAAAAAGAGATTGAAATAAAGTCTGGTGAAAATGTTGAGAAAAAAAACAATAATTATCAAATATTCTACGCAGATACAAAGAATGAAAAGAAAATTAATGTTCAAGATTTTGTAGGACATTTTAGAGCGAGATACCACCAACTTCAAGGAATCTTAATGGATAGACCAGAGTTGCAAAATTTAATTTCTATAAATAAAATATCAAGGGAAAGAAATAGTTTTAATATTATAGGAATTGTTTCGGAAAAGCGCAAAACTAAGAATGGAAATCTCATAGTCAAATTTGAGGATATGACTGGGTCTATAAGTGCCCTCTTTAAAAAAGATGGAGATTGTTTTGTGACGGCAGAAGAACTACAAATGGATGATGTGGTGGCTGTCAAGGCATCTGGAAACAATGAAATGATATTCGGACACGAAATAATTTTTCCTGATGTTTTTAAGGATAAAGTAAAATTTGATGAAGAGGTGTGTATTGGATTTATATCTGATGTACATACTGGAAGCGCCAAGCACTTGGGTGAGGAATTCAAGAGGTTTTTAGAATGGATAAAAAGCGATGATGAGTTGGCTAAAAAAATAAAATATCTTTTTTTTGTAGGAGATAATGTGGATGGGGTTGGTGTTTTTCCAGGCCAAGAATCTCTTTTAAAACTTACAAGTCTAAAAGAACAATATAATCTTCTTGCCTCATACCTTAAAGAAATCCCTTCGGATATTACAATGTTCATGTGTCCTGGACAACACGACTCTGTAAGGGTTCCAGAACCCCAACCAGTCATAGACAACTATTATGGGGAAGCACTATATGAAATTCCTAATCTTGTTTTGGTCTCAAATCCTTCTACCATAAAGATTTTAGAGAAAGATAAGGTGTTTAAGGTATTGATGTACCATGGGGCGAGTATTCACACATTTATTAATGAGATAACTGAATTGAGGATGTTAAAAGCACACAAATGCCCTGCAAAGGCCGTTAAACATATGCTGAAGAGGAGGCATCTGGCTCCAATGCATGGAGTTTCCACATCTATTGTTTATGTTCCAAACGCAAAGAAAGACCCATTGGTAATAAGTGAAGCCCCAGATGTTCTTTGTACTGGAGAGGTGCATAGATTAGACATAGAAAATTATCATGGTGTTTTAATAATCACAGGAAGCTGTTGGCAGGCACAAACAGATTTTGAAGAGAAGGTTGGGAATATTCCAGACCCTTGCAAGGTGCCAGTGTTAAACCTGAAAACTAGGGAATTGAAAATATTAGACTTTACAGGAAATAGTGAGGAAAATAAAAATGGACATTGAAGGTCATTTTAATGAGATAGACAAGAAAGTAAAATTGGCATATGTTATTGCAGAAAATGCTCGGAAGAAGGGGCTTGATCCTGTAACTAAGGTAGAGACCCCATTAGCGATCTCATTGGCTGAAAAAACTGTCGGGTTAATTTCGGTAGTATATCCGCAGATAGCTGATCAAAAAATTGTAGATAGGATACTTCAACTTGAAGAACAACATGGACAATTAAATACTGCGGTTGCGTTTAAAATTGCAGAAGAGGTTGCTAGAGAGAAATATTGTAAGTTTTCTAGCATGCTAGAAGCCATGGAAGCAGGAATAAGGGTCGGATTTTCTTATATCACCTTGGGTGTTGTATCTTCTCCCATTGAGGGATTCACAGGACTTAAGGTCGGAAAAACAAAAAAGGGAGAAGATTATTTAATTGCTTATTTTTCAGGACCTATAAGAAGTGCAGGAACTACTGCTTCGTGTGTTGTTTTAATGCTTATTGATTATTTGAGGGAAAATTTTGGATTTGCTAAGTACGATCCCGATGAGAGCGAGGTTAAGAGATATGTAACTGAAAATTATGATTATCATGAAAGAGTTACAAACCTTCAGTATCTTCCTAGTGAAAAAGAAATAACCTATCTTGCCGAAAATTTACCTATTCAAATAGCCGGAGAACCAACAGAAGACAAAGAAGTTTCAAATTATAAAGATCTTGCAAGAGTAGAAAGTAATTTTATAAGGGGAGGGATGTGTTTAATATTTTCTGAAGGATTGGCTCAAAAGGCTCAGAAAGGATTGAGGCTTCTAAAGGGAGTTCAAGAAAAAGGATTTGTAACCAGCGGGTGGGATTATTTAGAAGGATATGTTGAATTAAAAAATAAAAAGGAAAAGGGAGCAAGCGATAGTTCTCCTACATACATTAAGGATCTTGTAGCCGGGAGACCAGTTTTTGGCCATCCTGCAGCATCTGGTTCATTCAGATTTAGATATGGAAGATCAAGAACTTGTGGATTTTCAGCAATGTCTGTTCATCCAGCCACCATGGGTATAACAAATTCTTTTATTTCTACTGGAACACAACTTAAGATAGAAAAGCCAACCAAGGGGTGTGCCATTTCCGTTTCTGATGGTATTGATGGTCCGATAGTGAAAATGAAGGATGGAAGTGTTTTAAGGCCAAAGACATTTGATGAAGCATTAGAAGTGTATCCTAAAGTTGAAGAGATATTATATTTAGGAGATATATTAGTTCCATTTGGAGATGTTGCAAATAGAAATTATGAACTTATTAAACCAGGGTATGTTGAAGAATGGTGGAATCTAGAATTACAGAAGGCAAATAGTAAGGAAGATGTAGATTACCTTAATGTTGGTTTTGAAAAATCAATTGAATTATCAAAAAAGTATTCTTTGCCATTATATCCTGCGTACATATATTTTTGGAGCCAAATTAAATATGAACAGTTTCTTTCATTGATTGATTGGATTGCACACGGACACTTAAATGAGGGAGGGAGCCTTGTATTGCCTTTCAACCATAGTGAGAAAGAAAGGTTTTCTAAGGGAAAGAGGGCCTTGGAATTAATAGGATGTGAACATAACGTAACGATAGAAAATGTTGTGATAAACCCAAGAGAAAGTAAGGCACTATTGTTTAATATTGGAGTTGACATTGAAAAGAGCTGGGAGAATCAGATTGAGTTGATTTTGAAGAGAATTCCTAAGAGTGGAGATGTAATTGAAATTATAAATAAGTTATGTAGCGTAGTAATAAAAGATAAGGCCGGAAGTTTTATAGGGGCGAGGATGGGAAGACCCGAGAAGGCCAAGCTTAGGAAACTTACTGGAAGTCCACATGTTATTTTTCCGGTGGGTGCAGAGGGAGGAAGATTAAGGAGTTTTCAAGCTGCGCTTGATGTAGGGTTTGTGCAGTCGGATTTTCCATTATTTTATTGTAGTAATTGTAAGGAAGAGGTGGTTTTTCCTAAGTGCGAATGGTGTGGGGCAGATAGTAAAAAGATGAATTATTGTCCCAGGTGTGATAGAAATTATGAAGGTAATTGTCCAGAACACGAATTTGTTTTACCATATAAAAACAGAAAAATAGATATTCGAAAATATTTTGAAGGTGCGAAAAAGAGTGTTGGGTTAAGGATTGAGGAGTTACCTGCAGCAGTTAAGGGGGTCAGAGGAACTTCAAGTGAAGAACATAGGTGTGAATATTTAGCAAAGGGTCTACTAAGGGCAAAATATAATCTCCATGTGAACAAGGATGGGACCATAAGATATGATATGACTGAAATGCCACTAACGCATTTTAAGCCAAGGGAAATTGGGACAAGTATAAAAATTTTGAAAAAACTTGGATATGAGAAAGATATATTTGGAAATGAGATTGAGGATGTAGAACAAACTATAGAAATATTTCCTCATGATATCATACTTCCCTCTTGTCCGTATTCTGGGGATGATAGGGCAGATGAGACATTTGTAAAAGTTAGTCAATTCGTGGATGATGAACTAGAGAAGGTATACGGGTTGGAGAGACATTTTAATGCAAATACAAAAGAAGAGATTATTGGAGAGTTGTTTGCATGTATTGCACCGCATATTTGCACCGCAGTCGTGGGAAGACTAATAGGATTCTCTAAAACTCAAACATTTTTTGCATCACCATATATTCATGCTGCCATGAGAAGAGATTGTGATGGTGATGAGGCTGCGGTAATGCTTCTTATGGATATGCTTTTGAATTTCTCAAGAAAATTTCTTCCTGCACATAGGGGTGGAACTCAAGATGCTCCTCTTGTCCTTAATTCAAGAATAAATGCTGGAGAAGTTGATGACCAAATTCTGGATTTTGAAGCAGGAGCATATCCCCTCGAACTTTATGAACTTGCAGAGCAAAAAAAGCATTCTTCTGAAGTGAAGATTGAAAATATAAAAATGAGACTTAAGGGAGGAAATAACCCATTTATAAATCTTGTATTTACACATAATACTTCAGATATTAACGGGGGGGCTTTGAATTCTTCTTATAAATCTCTTCCTACAATGGGAGATAAGGTTGAGAAAATGATGGAGCTTTGTAAAAAGATAAGGGCAGTGGATACTACAGATGTGGCTAGATTAGTTATAGAAAGACATTTTATTAGAGATATCAGGGGTAATTTTAGAAAGTTTTCAATGCAGGTTTTTAGGTGTGTGGGATGTAATGAAAAATATAGAAGGCCCCCATTGGTCGGAAAGTGTACTAAATGCGGAGGAAAGTTGATATTTACAATATCTGAGGGAAGTATTTTGAAATATATGCAGGGGGCTTTGAATTTAGCTAATACATTTGGGGTTAGTTCTTATTTAATTGAATGTCTGGATCTTGTTAATAGAGATATTGAGGGGATGTTTGGAAGGGATGCCGAGAAACAAGAGGCACTTAGTAAATGGTTCTGAATCTGTTTCTTGGACACAATCAGCAGGTCATTGTGAACATGATTGATTGAAAAGAAAATCAAGAAGTTTTAGGCAAGTGGTTTAAAAGTAGCTTGTAATATAAAATATTATTGTGGGGATGAGAAGAACGCCCATAAGGTTTATTCTTCTTATTGCTGATTTAATTGCAAAAATCCCAAGTGCCGTGGAAGCTATTAAGATTAATAATCCTATAATCCCTGTGAAAAAAATTGTTAAGATTGTTAAAAACCCAATTATTGTAATTGAAAGAAACCTGTAATTAATTTTATTTATATTACTTGAAAAAAACTTGGATATGAAAAGTGCTATGAAGAATGCTATTAATCCTGAAATGAAAGAGAAAATTAGAAGGGTTATTAGATCTGTTTGTGTGAGTGAAGGCATTAATTTATTTATTGCAACTGCTGAGCCTGTACGTGTTTTGTTTATTATAAATAGGGTGACAAAGCTTAATGTGATCACTATTGTATTTATTGCACCAAGGAGCATCATAAAACTTTTTTTTGATTGTTCTACAAGTTCTGAACCTATTACTGCTGCGTGTCCAGATCCTATACCTGGAAGAAATGAGCAGAGTGGTGCCGAGATGGATGCGCCAAAAATGGATTTGAAAAAATCTTTTTTTGTTGGTATAACTTCTTTTAATTTACATATATTTTGAGGAGGGATAGATGGTTTGTCCTTTAGACTGATTATCAATGCAGATGTCCCGAATAATCCTGTAAGAAGAGGGATAAGTGGCTGGTTTATTGGTATGTTCAAAGAAGAGAATCCTAAGAAGCCAGAAAGAAGGAAGACTATCAGACTGGTAAGAATATATTTTTCTCTAAGAATTAAATACGATGAAATAAATATAAGCAAAATGGGAAGAGCTAAGTGAATAGTTGGGTATATGATTGGAATGAAAATTATAAATATTGGGGTGAAGAATAGAATAACCAAGAATGCAAAAAGAGAGCCATATAATGTTAAAATTATTGCTTCATGGGCTTTTCCTTCTTTTAACATTTCATGTCCAGGTAAGATGGATAAAAAAGTGTCTTCTTCTGGAGCACCAAGAAAAACAGAGGGAATGAAATCAATAAATGTATGGGTTGTAGCCATTGAGACTATAAATATTGCTAGAACTGTGGGTTGAAAACTAGTGAGATTTGATAAATTGGCAAGTAAAATGACAGCAATGAGATTAATATGGATGCCTGGAATCAAGCCTGTGATTGTTCCGGCAGTTATTCCGAGCAACAATGCGAAAGTAATTTCCAAAATCAAATTATTTCTCTGAATGGATTTCTCCGAGTTAAGGTGACTTCTTCGAAATCAATTTTTCTTCCAATTCTAAAGTCTCCTAGGTAAATCCTATTTCTGCTTTGCATAACTCTTCTTGTTGAAGGATCTACAAATACGTCCCATTTTATTCCTAAATCTTTTACTGACCTATAGTCTGGATTGTTCATCAGGGATCTTGATTTAGTTTCACCCCCTAAAAAATCTAAACAACTATAGGAATAAAGTTCGCCGGTTTCAAAATCTTTAATTATAAAATCAATGTAAAATGAGATGTCTTCCCCTATTTCTTTAGGATCTTTTGCTATAACGCCCACAAGAGCAAATTTGTTAAGTGCTACCACTTTTTATAACGAAGAAGAGATATTTATTCTTTTTGTTGGGCATTATTGGGGAACAATGGCTGCTGTAGAATATTCTCTTATTAGTGATTTTGCTAGGGCTTTTACTTGTTCTAATGAAACGGATCTTATTTTTTTCTCGTGATTGTAATAATCTTCTTCTATATCTCCTGTTGCAAGATATGCAAAAAGGAGTTCATTCATGACTTTTGAGCTTTCTTCAGAGGTAACTTTTTTCAACCCAATTATTCTTTCCTTCGCCTCTTCTAGATTTTTTTCAGTCATATTATCTATGTTATTGAACTCTTGTAGTATGAGTGATTTTACTTCTGGGATTGCTTCTTTAGTTGTACCTGCATATATTGAATAATATGAATAAGAAGTTTCTGAATTAATTGAAGAGTTTACAGAATAAGCGAGACCTCTTTTTTCTCTTATTTCAAGGAAAAGGCGCGAGGACATTCCATTTGCAAGGTATGCGTCTAAAACTTCTAATACCTGATATTCAGGAGATGTTTGTAGGGGAGCATGGACTCCTAATAGGAAATGTGCTTGATCTAATCCAGGACGTTCTTCTATAGATTCTGCATTTTTCTTTATCACCTCTAATGGGCTAGATGAGGGTTTATTCTCTGTTTGGAATGCAGTTTCTAAGTATTCTGAGAGTTTTTCAAAATCTGCTTTTCCTACTATTGTAACTATGTAATTTTCTGGGGAGTATTTTTTTGTGAAGAAGTTTGCAACGAAATCTCTCGAAAGAGCGGAGACTGTTTCCTTTGTTCCTATTATACCCCTACCAAATGGTTTTTCAAAAAGATTTTCCTGAATTTTCTCATATATATGGTATTGGGGAGTGTCATGGTAGAGTTTTATCTCTTCAAGAATTACCTTTTTTTCCTTTTCGAATTTTTCTTCATTAAATGAAGGATTTTTTAACATGTCTATGAGTATATCAAGGCCTTTGAAAAGATGTTCGCTAGGGAGTTTGAACCAGTAACTTGTGACATCTTCTGCTGTGAATGCATTCAATATTCCTCCGCGTTTTTCAATCTCTCTTGAGATATCCTCATGGCTTCTCGTGAGAGTTCCAGTGAATAATAAGTGCTCTATAAAATGGGCAATACCTTTGATGTCCGAAGACTCGTGGGATGCTGCGAATGGATTTGATATGCTTAGAGATACAACTGGAAGGTCTCTTTCTTCGTGTAAGAGAGTCATACCATTTTTTAGAATACGTTTTTGGAACTTCATTACTCGGAAGGAAAAAGGAAGATTAATAAAGTTTGCGGAGATTTATGAATATGGTTGAGGGAAGAGCATTGGACGTTTATGCAAAAAACAGGGGGATTTCGATGGATGAACTTCTAGGATATAAAAAAGATCCTGAAGTTGAAAGAAGAGAAAGAGTTATGAAGCTAGGGGCGGAAATGAGGTATTCTGATATGAGTCTTTTTGAGATCCAAGAGTATTTTGTTGAGAGATCTGAAGTGGTTAGTCACAGAGTCAATGTACAAAAAAAGATGGATGAATCTGGGTTGACGAGGGCAAATGAAATAACTGCGCGAGCTGGAAGGTTGATAGAAAATGATTTTGATTTTATCATTTATTAATCAGTTAGGTATATCTTGATAATAAACTTCTATAAAATCCATTTATTTGGCTCTCTGGATTCATAGGTAATATTTTAAATCCTATTTTTCTTGGAAGATTAAGATGCCAGTAAATGCAGGTTATGAATATTTTGAAGCTGAGAAGAAGTATTTGAATGCTCAGGGTTTAGATGAAAAAATTAAATGCTTGGAAGAGATGATAAAGGTTGCCCCTAAACATAAAAGTTCGGAAAATCTTCTTGCAGAGCTAAAGACAAGACTAAAGAAATTTAGAGAGAAACAGGAAAAGGGAAAGAAGGTTGGAAAGGGGAAGAAAGGAATCAGAAAAGAGGGATTTCAGGTTGCACTAGTGGGCAAGGTAAATTCTGGAAAATCTGCATTGCTTGGAGCATTGACAAATGCAAGGTCTTTTGTTTCTGATGTTGATTTCACTACATTCCAACCTGAAATTGGGGCGATGCAGTATGAAGGGGTGAAGGCGCAGATAGTGGATCTTCCATCTATAGGGCATAAGGAATTTGATTATGGAGTCATAAATAATGCTGATTTAATATTAATGGTGGTTGAAAAAATTGATGATATTGCAGAAGTTGAAATTGTTCTGGAAAGGGCGGTTGGGAAGAGAATTCCAGTAATAAACAAGATTGACTTGCTTGATGAAAATGGAAAAAGAAAACTTGAACAGCAAGTAAGGGCTAAAAGAATAAAGGATTATGTTTTGATTTCTGCATTGTTAGGGGAAGGAATCTTGGAACTGAAGAAAAAAATATTTGAAAGTATGAATGTGATTAGGGTATTTACTAAGGAGCCAGGGAAGCAATCTAATAATGACCCCATAGTTTTACCTACTGGGAGCAATGTTGAAGACGTGGCTGAGAGCATATACAAAGGATTTTCAAGACAGGTTAAGGAATCCAGAGTAACTGGACCAAGTGGAAAGTTTTCAAATCAAAAGGTTGGACTGAAGCATATACTGAAGGACAGAGATGTTGTAGAGTTTCATACAAGGTAATCATTTATTTGTAAATATTGTTTATCCACCATTTTTTTAGTATTGGGATAGAAAGAGTAGATAAGAAAAATGCAAGTGAAGGGATTATTGCATTAAGAAAAGGTTTCGGGAGATTGAGAATATAAAATGTTATTACTATAACGATGTACGTGAGGAGGATTATGCTTATTTTTCTTGATCGGCTAGTTTCCCAAGCTTTATCTGCCTCAACACGCTTGTTTCTAATCTTTAAATCGTTGATTTGTTTTTGAAAATCATTCATATGCGTCTTTGTATAACTTGTAAAGGGATTTATTTTTTTGGATTTTTTCCAAAATCGAGTTTATTTCATTGGCCACGAAAAGCTTTATATCTAAGGGGTGAAGTTTTTTGGCTTTTACATCTTTTTCTATTTGAGAGAAATCAGAATATTCTAAATTTCCTCCGAACTTTTCAGGTCTTTTTATTATTAATTTTTGTTGGGTGTCTTGTTTTAATGGAAAAAGGACATATCTTATGAATTGCATTATTCCATTTTCAGAATCTCCTTCTGAAAATTCAGCATTTTTTATTTTTTTTGTGACCTCATCTGAGCTATCTAAAATATCTATCTTGCTTCCTGGAATGCTTGCGCTCATTTTTTTCCCTATTAATCCTGGAATCATTGGGTTCATTAATTCAATGCGGGGGCTGTATCCTATTTTTGGAAGGTTTTCTCTAGCGAATACCATTATTTTTCTTTGATCTACTCCTCCAAATTGCATATCTACCTTAAGATATTCTTCATCTAGAGCTTGCATCATTGAGTAAATTAGTCCTGAGATGTTTGGATTTTCATTTTGCTTTACAACTTCCGAGGAAGCCTTGCTTGCATCTTTTTGAGAAACAAAGGTTGAAAGTTTAAGGAGATCGTGAAAATAATTTGGGTTGAGTTGAAGTTTACTTCCCTTTACAAATTCTAATTTTTTAGAGTCTACGCCAAGAGCCTTAAGAATTTCTGGAAAAAGGGATTCATAATATTTTTGCCTTTTATCTAAAATTTCCCAGGATACTCCGTCAAGAGCTGCATGCAAGTCCGCTATGAGAATTTTAACTTTTAACCCTGCTTTTAGGAAGTCTGCTATCTTGAGCATTGGAAGGAAATATGCAACGTGGGGGCTTCCAGTAGGCATCGTCCCCCAGTATATTGAAAGAGATTTTTTTTTAAGTGATTGTTTTAATTCCTCAATACTTATGACCTCTTGGAGATTTCTTGTAATTAATTCAAAACGTTGTTTATCATTCATTTTTAATGTAAGGGAAAAGTTAATTTAAACCTTATGTTTATAATGAGGCATGAGGAGAATTGCATTTATAATAGCTATATTCTGCATAGCATTAATTATCATTTTAATGCATAGTCTTCCGATTGTGTCCATAAGTTCTGTAGATGAATTGGATGAACTTGAGCTGAAAACTCGAGTGTTTATTTCAGGAGTTGTGGATGGGGAAAGAGAATTTGGAGAGTTTAGAATATTGGAAGTGAATGGTGTAACTTTGACGTGTGAATGTCCTGGAAAGTATCTTGGCAAGGATATAAATGTTATGGGGATTGTTGGAGAGTTCAATGGAAAAAAACAGGTCAATGTTTTAAGGATGAACTATCAAAACATATAAATAGCGAGCACGATTATTTTAAAGTATAATAAATGTATAACTTAATACTTAATTAAGTATTTAATAAGTATCTAGATGGCAAAAGAAAGGGGTGTGAAGGGAAAGGAGATTCTTTTTAAAAAAGGAATAAAAATCCAAGGTCTTAATAGGGTTGCCTTGCCAAAAGAGCTATTAGAAAATCTTGATTTAAGAGAAGGAGATAAAATTGTCTTATACTTTGATCCAAATAGCGGATCTATAATAATAAGGAGAGAGAAATGAATAAAAAAGGGGTTATTAAAATTGGATTGGTTGGAGTGTTATTGGGAGTAGTTCTTTTTCTTGCAGTCTTTTTGGAG
>PFDB01000014.1 GCA_002763075.1 Candidatus Pacearchaeota archaeon CG10_big_fil_rev_8_21_14_0_10_34_76
TCATTCCAGGGACAGATAGCAGATATTGTTTATTGGGGTGTTAATGATGATGGAGCAGTGTCTGCTCAGAACTTTAGTGATATTTATGATTTAGGAAATTTAGATATTACTCAAAGTCCTCCATTTGTCAGTATTATAACTCCGCAGAATACTACATATGGCACATCTTTTTTTAATTTTAATGTTTCCTTGGATAAGGAAGGTTCTGTTTATTATAGTCTAGACGAGGGGGCGAATAATATTAGTATGTATAATGAAACTGGCGGTTTGATTGGAAGATATTTTAATGCAACAAATAGTTCCATTATTGAGGGCGCACATAGCTTTAGAGCATATGCTAATGATACTTTTGGGAATGATAATCATAAAGAATCTGTTGATTTTGTAGTTGATTTAACTGTTCCTTCAGTTGTTTTAAATGCCCCTCAGAATGAGAGTGTTCATGAGGGGGTAATTAAGTTTAATTGGACTGCTTCAGATAATTTTGCAGATGAGCTTTTTTGTAATTTGACCTTGAATTCAGAAAATGTTGCTTCTAATCTGAGTTCTTTCAATGGATTTTCAACTACTTATTCAATGAGCAATCTGGATTCTGGTTCTTATTTGTGGAAGGTTACTTGTACTGATGACGCTTTGAATGTTGGTGTTAGTCCTACTCAAAGTTTTACTATTCCAGAGCCAAAGTATTATGTTCAGAGGGGAACTGCTTCTGTAAATGGAGTTACAGATGTAGGTCTTGAGGCAGTGATCACTTCTAAATCTTTTGTTACTTTCAGTGTTCGTTCTACAGATTCCTCTCCAAGCGCACTTCATGTCTCTGGAGAATTAATTAACTCAACGACATTAAGATTGAAAAACTTTGCCGGAGGGGCAGTTATTGTAGAATGGGAAGTCATTAGTAGTCCGGATGTTTTTGTTCAGAAAGGAGAAGAAACCTCTTCAACAGGAGATTCTACAATAGATGTTAATATAGATGGAGTTAATCTTTCTAAATCTTTTATTCTTGTTAATAGTATTTTGAATACGGGAACCAATAATCAATACGTTAGAGGAATGTGGACGGCATCTTTTTTGAATTCTTCTTTGATTAGATTGCAGAGAGATACAACAGGAACTGTTGGAAATGTTTCCTGGCAGGTTATTTCTTGGGATGGGGCTAACGTTCAGAATGGAAGTTTTAGCACAGGAGGTTCTTCAGGAAGTTCGTCTCTTAGCAAGGAATTAGATATTGAAGGATCTTTTGTAGTTTTTTCTACAAGACTTTCTGGAGCTACATCGTTAGAGTCCTATAACTTGGGTGGTTTCCTTTCAGATAACCAAACCCTCTCTTTTTATAGAACTGGAACTGGTGGAACTATTTCTGCTGAGTGGTTTGTTGTTGAACATCCTCTATTTTTTAAGCAGGAAGGAAATGTTAATGTTCCAAATAATGTTCCATTTAATGTAACTCTCAATGAGTTGGGGAGTTTTAATAGGACATTTAATTGGCATTCTCGAAGTAGTACTGGAGCAGGAACTACAAATGCTAATTCTGTTGTTACAACTTCAATAATTGATAAGGATAATTTGGAAGTTATTGCAGGCACTTCAGGACAATCTCAAAATCTTTCTTGGCAAGTTATTGAAATAGCGGGATATCCCAATATATTCAATTTAAATGTTTTTCCAATTACTGCAGATAGTGCAACAATTAATTGGGAAACTCGCTCTTATTCAAATTCTAGTGTGAATTACGGAACTACTGAGGGACTGGGAACTCTAGTGGGTAATGCTTCTTCTGTAAAATCACATTCCATTTTATTGACTGGGTTAAGCACAAACACCTTGTATTTTTATAATGTCACTTCATGTAATGTTATTGGATGTACTGAAACTGGGCCATTTAATTTTACAACATTTAGCGTTGATGTTTATCCACCAATCGTTACATTAATCTCTCCAGATAATGACAGTGCAATTACTAATCCCTATGATTTAAATTTTAGTTTTTTTGTAGATGATTATTCTTCTATTTCAAGTTGTAGTTTATATGTAGATGAGGTTGTTAGAGATACATATTATAATGTGAATAAGAATCAAAATACTACTTTCACAACATTTTTAGAAAATGGTCAAAAACAATGGAATATTGGCTGTGTAGATTCAGAGAATAATACTGGCTATGGGGAGAATAGGAGCGTAAACATCAATGTCAATTTTTACGAGTTTAGCGATCGTTGGTGGGAAACCGGAGGACAGAGTTTGACGGGTAACGAAGTTGCGGTAATAAAGTTGAATAATTCTAAAGATACTTCTCTTCAGAAGACTACCGCATTTACTTTTTCAGGGAACGAACTTTTGAACATGGTTAACGCAACCACACATGTTTTTGGAAGCAATGGGGCTTTTATCCCTGCTGGGAGTTCTACTACATTTTCTTCTAGTTTTAGTGTGACTAGTAATGCTATTGAAATTACGTGGAAATTGTATGTTGTGAACTCTACAGGAGAGTCATTGATATGTCAATGGGGAGATGATTTTACTTCAGGAGCTAACGTTAATTCTGGAACAATTTCTAGAACCAATTCTACTTGTTTTTCTTCAGGATATAGATTTAATCCATCTGATAGAGTGATGCTTTTAATGAATGGATATAATACTAACTCTAATCCAAGGTCTGTAACTCATGCTTGGGATGGGGCGACGTCTTCCTTTGTAGACTTAAACATTACTACTGAAGGATTTGTTGATGTAAATTTAACTTATCCTATTTCTGATCAAAATATTCTGATAGGAGAACAGTTTAATGCTACTTGCGAGGTGGTATGTTCTATTGGAACTTGCAGAAGCAATGAAGTTTATATTCAATATAATACTTCTTCTGGAGGATGGCAGAATATAAGCTCTTCAGGAAATTTGATTTTAGGAACAGGAGAGACGAATCCCCATAGTTTAGGAAACATAGGAATCTTGCCTGTTGAATCGAATTTTTCACTGGAGGGAAGTTTGGCATCTGTTAACAATATTCGTTGTGTTGCTATTTCTTCCAATGATTATCAGGAAGGAAATACTACTGTGCAAGTTATTGTTTCTTCAACATCTAATCCTCCCAGTATAAATCTCACATCTCCTGCGAACGGGACTTGGTATAATGTTTCAAGTTTATCTTTGTTTTATAACGCAACAGATTTGAATGGGGATATTGTTAATACGACACTTATCTTAAACGGCCAGAATAATATAACAAATCAGTCTGAGATATTTAATGGGGAAATTAACAATTTCACAATAACTTTTTTAGATGGTACATATACATGGACAGTTAATGCTACAGATAGTTCTGGTCTATTTGGGAGCGATGTTCCTAGAATTTTTTCTGTTGATACTTTGGCTCCAGAAATTAGTTTAGTTGCTCCAGATGATGATTCTGTTTTTTCAGTTACTGATGTAGAATTTAATTTCACGCCTAGCGATAATCTTGATTCTCTATTGAGTTGTGATATTATAATTGATAGTTTGGTTAGAGATTCATTGTCTATTAACAATGGAACTATGGCTAATACAACTATTCTGAACCTAGATTTTGGTTTTCATTTGTGGAATGTTACATGTATAGATGACGCTCAGAATATTGGAAAAAGCACTACTAGAAATTTTACAATTTCTGATGTTCCTCCCAGTATAAATCTCACATCTCCTGCGAACGGGACTTGGTATAATGTTTCAAGTTTATCTTTGTTTTATAACGTAAGTGATAATGATGGATTTAGATATACGCAATTGATATTAAACAGTCAGAATAATATAACAAATCAGTCTGAGATATTTAATGGGGAAATTAACAATTTCACAATAACTTTTTTAGATGGTACATATACATGGACAGTTAATGCTACAGATAGTTCTGGTCTATTTGGGAGCGATGTTCCTAGAATTTTTTCTGTTGATACTTTGGCTCCAGAAATTAGTTTAGTTGCTCCAGATGATGATTCTGTTTTTTCAGTTACTGATGTAGAATTTAATTTCACGCCTAGCGATAATCTTGATTCTCTATTGAGTTGTGATATTATAATTGATAGTTTGGTTAGAGATTCATTGTCTATTAACAATGGAACTATGGCTAATACAACTATTCTGAACCTAGATTTTGGTTTTCATTTGTGGAATGTTACATGTATAGATGACGCTCAGAATATTGGAAAAAGCACTACTAGAAATTTTACAATTTCTGATGTTCCTCCCAGTATAAATCTCACATCTCCTGCGAACGGGACTTGGTATAATGTTTCAAGTTTATCTTTGTTTTATAACGTAAGTGATAATGATGGATTTAGATATACGCAATTGATATTAAACAGTCAGAATAATATAACAAATCAGTCTGAGATATTTAATGGGGAAATTAACAATTTCACAATAACTTTTTTAGATGGTACATATACATGGACAGTTAATGCTACAGATACAACAAATAATAGCGTTGTAGCTTCTCCCCCAAGAGTATTATATGTTGATACACAAGGTCCAATAATAAATCTGAATCTTCCGCAGAATAATAGTTTTTCTAATTCTTCCAGCGTTAGTTTTAACTTTACATCAATTGATAACTTGGATAACAGTTTGGCGTGTAATTTGAGCGTAGGTGATGTTAGTAGTGCTATTGTTGCTCAGAATGGGACTTTGACAAATATAGCTTTAACTGGACTAACTGATGGGGCAAAATTATGGGATGTAACTTGTACAGACGAAGCAGAGAATAGTTTAACAAGTGAAACTAGATTCATAAATATAACTGAGTTGCCGATGATTCAGTTAAACACTGCAAATAATAGTTTTTTCAACATTTCGACATTTAATCTTTCATATACACCGATAGACAATACCAATCTATCTTCTTGTAATCTGTATCTAGATGGGGTTTTTAATCAGACAAATCAATCTAATATATTGAATGGTCAGGAAAATGACTTTCTTCTATCTTCTATCTCTACAGGGAGTCATCAGTGGTATGTCTCCTGTACGGACAGCTTTGGTCTGCAAAATGTGTCTGAAACACGTGTTTTCACTGTTGACCTAAACGGATTAAATGTTGAGTTAATTGGTCCTGATTCAGGCGTCGAATTGTTTTCTGATACTGTAAACTTCATTTATAACGCTACAGATGATTTTTCTTCGATCTTGAGTTGCGACGTAATTGCTAATAGCAATGTTGTAGATTCATTTAGTGCTAATAATGGTAATATAGAAAATAGGTCTGTTTTTTTCTCCAGTGGAGGTTATTATTTGTGGAATGTTACTTGTATTGACGACGCTCAAAATACACAAACTAGTGAAACAAGGAACTTCACTTTGGCCTTTGGGCCAAGCGTTTCGTTACAGAGCCCTTCGAATTATACATTCACAAATAATTCTCAAGTAGACTTTATCTATTTTGTTTCTGATGACAATGATAATTTGGCAAATTCTACATTGATTTTGAATGGACAAAGAAATATAACAAATCAGTCTGCGATGGTTAACAACGAGAATAATAACTTTACATTGAATTTAGCAGATGGGAACTATAATTGGACTGTTGAAGCCCTTGATCTTACAGGATTAACTGGTACTGATAGTCCTTTTTTCATTACAATAGATACCGCTTCTCCCAATATTAGCCTGGATGCACCAAATAATGATGAGTTATTTGACTGGAATGAGGTTTTCTTCAATGTAACTGTTAGTGATAACTTAGATAGTAATATTTCTTGTAATTTATATATAAATGGGGATGTTCAATCTAGTTTTAATGTTACCAATGGAACTATGAGTAGTAATAATGCAATGAGGGGTGATGGAAACTATGAATGGTATGTTGCCTGTACAGACGATGCTCAAAATACACAAACTAGTGAAATAAGGAACTTTAGTATAGAGGCACCACCCCAGATTACATTGGTTTCACCTGAAAATGAATCTTATCTTAATCATTCAGATGTAGATTTCGTATATATCCCTAGGGACGCTATAGGAATTTCTGAATGTTCCATTTATTTAAATGATGCTTTGAATGCTACAGATTCAGTCATAGAATCAAATCAAAACAACACTTTTTCTATTCCAGGCATTGTAGAGGGAATACATAACTGGACTGTTAATTGTACAGATATTTTCCCTGATTTTAATACTGCTTCTCCTGGCATAAAGAATTTTACAGTTGATTTAACGCCTCCAGAAGTGAATTTGATTTCTCCCGAAAATAATATTAATACTCTGAGAATTACTTCTCTGAATTTCAGCGTTGTTGATAACTTGTCTAAGAATGTTAGTTGTGATGTTTATGTAAATGGTGCTTTAAATATTTCAAACATATTGCTTCTAAATGGTTCTTCAAGTTTGAAATATTTAAGCGGGCAATCTTTAGGATTGTATTCTTGGAATGTTTCCTGTTCTGATCAAGGACTGAATCTTGGGTGGTCTCAAACTTGGTATTACAATGTTACTCTAGCAGATTTAATGATTAATGTTTCTGACATTAATTTTGACAACCAAAACCCTAAGGAAAATGAATCTTTGAATATATTTGCTACAATATCTAATTTAATTAATGTTACTTTGCCAAATGCAACTGTCAGATTTTTTGAGGGAGACCCTGGAAATGGGGGGGTTCAAATAGGACAAGATAAAATTATAGATTCATTTTCTGGTTTTTCTAACCAGACCCTAAATGTTTCTTGGTTTGCATCACTTGGAACATCAGATATTTATGTGACAATAGACCCTGAAAACACAATTGAGGAATGGGTGGAGAGTAATAATAATGCAAGTGATTCAATAACCGTTGGGGCATGGCATTTCTTTCATGGATTTGCAAGTGAAGCTCAAGAATTTGAATTAGCAACAAGTGAGAACAACCGAATCATCAAATGGGATGTTTCTAACCTGAATGAAATGAAGATTTATGTTTCAGACTCAGAATCTGATATCTCTTGGCTAAGCTTACAAGCATTAGGAAGAAACACTGCAGGAGGCGAAAGCATTGTAGATTTTTCAAATCTAGATATTTTCTTGAATATGTCTAATTTTACAGATTCTGTTGAAAGTCTTTATGTTGATGGAGGAAATGTAAAAAATACAACAAGCTTTTTCATTTTCAACAAGTTAGTCCAAGATATTCCCTTGGCAGAGTCTATCAATAATTCTAATTTTTTCACAGGTATTTTATGGGATTCTTCTGAAGATAGTGATGGCTTTTATGGGGGAATAGATAAGGAAGATATCATCTTTGTGACTGAGATGAATGAAGGTCAAGAAGGAGCGTATGGAGTATATGATTATGAATTGCGTGTGCCTGCAAGGTTGAGGGAATATATTGATGATGAGGCCAGAAGAGCATTTTTTTACATAGAAGTAAATTGATTTCCATAGATTTTTATATTAACGGGCGGTATAAGTATAATGAGGTTGAATATCTTGCTCTTGGGGTGCCTGATGTCTATTCTG
>PFDB01000006.1 GCA_002763075.1 Candidatus Pacearchaeota archaeon CG10_big_fil_rev_8_21_14_0_10_34_76
AACTCTCCCTGTTTTATATTTATTTTAATAGAAATAATTACCGCAATTCATTCATTGGCTTGAAAGCCAAGGATTTCTTGCGGAAGGATTAACAATTCTTATACAACAATCTTTATAATAGAGTCTTAATAAGATTCTAAAAGAGCAATGACGACATCACATCTTAATATATCTGAGAAATATCGACCAAAGACCTACCCAGATATAATTGGGCAAGATTCTGCAAAAACCGAGATAGAAAGATTTCTAAAAGAATTTCCAAAGAAAAAAGCCCTTCTTTTGCATGGTCCTGCAGGAGTAGGAAAAACAACTCTTGTCCTCACAGCCGCAAAAGAAAACAACATAGAGATATTCGAACTTAATTCATCTGATTTGAGAAACCGGGCAAAACTTGAAGAAGTCCTCAAGCCAGCTTCCATGCAAGCAAGCCTCTTCAAAAAAGGAAAGCTCCTTCTCATGGACGAAGTAGATGGAGTTACAGGCACAGATATTGGAGGAGTTCCTGAACTTATAAGAATAATAGAAAAGACATCTCACCCACTCATCATGACATGCAATGACGTCTGGAACTCAAAATTCTCCCCACTTAGACAAAAATCCCGTCTTGTAGAATTAAAACCCCTCTCAACAGATCAAATAACACTCATTCTCCAAAAGGTTGCTGAGAAAGAGGATGTAAAAGAAAGCCTTCATTTTCTAAGACAACTTGCAATTAAATCCCAAGGAGATGTACGTGCAGCATTAAATGACTTCCAAATCCATGTCTTAGATAGCACAGGCTCTACAGACTATCTAGAGCCAAGAGAAAAAGAAGACACAATATTTAACATCCTAAAAGCGATATTCCAGCAAAGAAAAGATTTCTTAGATATATTTGATAATACAAAAATGTCTCTAGATGAAATACTTCTTTGGATTGAAGAGAACATTCCGAAAGAATATCAAGGGGAAGCTCTTGCAAAAGCATATCACGCGCTATCGAACGCAGACAGATTTAGAGGAAGAATTTACAAACAGCAGTTCTGGAGGTTTCTTCAATACCAAAACATATTCCAAAGCGCAGGAATATCTTATGCCAAGTCCTCTCCAATTTCAAGATTCACAAAATACGAGCGCCCTCAAAGAATACTTAAAATATGGTTAAGCAATCAAAAAAATGCAAAAAAGAAAACAATAGCACAGAAATACGCCAGATACGCACATTGTTCGGCAAAACGTGCAATGAAAGAATTCCCTACAATAAAACTAATCCTACAAAACAACCCCTCAGCATACCAAACATTGAAACTCACAGATGATGAAATCGATTTCCTTCAAAAACAATAATTAAGCTATCAAGACATACTAATTTATGAACTAAAAGAATCAAATAACTCTCCAACTCTTTCCCAATTCACAACATTCCACCATGCATTTATGTAATCAGGCCTTTTATTTTGATAATTTAAATAATATGCATGTTCCCAAACATCCAATCCTAAGATGGGAGTCTTTCCTTGCATCAAGGGAGAATCCTGATTAGCAGTACTCATCACTTCAAGTTCTCCAGATGAATTAACAACAAGCCAAGCCCATCCGCTTCCAAAGCGAGTTGCGGCAGCATCTGAAAACTTGTTCTTAAAATCTTCAAAACTTCCAAACCTAGAATTTATAGCCTCAGCCAATGCTCCAGAGGGTTCTCCACCCACTCCTTTTCCAGCAGGAGCCATTATCTCCCAGAACAAAGAGTGATTTACATACCCACCACCATTATTAATTACAATCTGCTTAATATCATCAGAAACTGCACCAATATTTCTTAATATCTCCTCAACACTCTTCCCTTCGAATTCGCCCTTTCCTTCAATAGCTTTATTCAATTTATCTAAATATGCTTGATGATGCCTTGTATAATGTATTTCCATTGTCTTAGCATCTATATACGGCTCTAATGAGTCATATTCATAAGGCAATTTAGGTAATTTGTAATTCATTGTTTTCATTAAATGTAAAATCTATATAAGGTTTCTGAAGTAAAAAACAAACCATTAATCTAACTGTGAATCAATCACTTGCTTAAACACGCTAAATGGCTGAGCCCCAGATATCACCACATATCCTGTTTCCTCGTTTCCTACAAAGAATCCTGGAGTTCCACTCACTCCAAGCTGTGATCCATATGTCAATTCTGCATTCACTTTTGTTGCATACTTTCCATTATCCAAGCAATCATTAAATTGAGCCTCATTCAACCCGATTTCCTTAGCCCAAACTTTATAATTAGAATCGCTAAAGGCAGGAGAATTTTCAAATAACTTATCATGCATCTCCCAGAACTTTCCTTGCTCTGCTGCACATTCAGATGCCTCTGCTGCAGGTCCTGCCTGAGAATGGAATCCTAATGGGAAATGCATATAAGCGACCTTCACTTTCCCAGTATCAATATATTCTTTTTCTATTTGAGAGAATGTATCTGTATAGAACCTTGCACAAAATGGACATTCAAAATCAGAAAACTCAATAATTGTTATTGGAGCATTTTCATTTCCTTTAATATTAGCTCCAGAAATATCTACACTTGTGACACTTCCTCCAGTGCTCCCAGTATTCCCTTCGTCTATAGAATCTACAGAAGTCTCATCAATAGGAATTAAATCAGAAACAAGATTCTTTCCGTCAAGAGTTGCATATATTGGAACCTCTTGACCCTGATACATCACATTCACCCTATACAATCCGCTCTCTCGTGTAATTGAGTTAATTTCAACCTCTCCAGTAACTTTCGATTGCAAAAGCTTTAGAACATCAGCACCGACTTTCTCTTCACTTACTACGGCCTCTTTTCCAATATTAGACCCAAAAGCAAGAACACCAATAAGTAAAAAGGCCAAAACAAAAGTAGAAACTATCCAAGGATTTTTTCTAAACTTCTCAAGAGACCCAATAGGTATCTGTATAACGTCACTCTTCTTAGCAGAATCTTGGTTTTTAATCATACGAAAATATACTAATTTTATCTTTTAAAAAGCTTCCGATTATAACTTCTCTTCAGCATTGATTTTATAAACTTCTTGCCCTAAAATATTCCATGTCATATGATATCATTCTAGGTAGAGACAAGAACGATAAAGAGCTCCTCGGGAATAAAGGTCTTATCTATCTTGGAAAAGGGTATGTCAAGATGGGAAACTATAACTCTCTCTCTAATAAGATATACATGGACGTCGCAAAAAGCCATGTCGTTCTTGTAGCCGGGAAGAGAGGATGTCTAGAAGGTAGCACATTAGTTTTTACTAATAAAGGCTACAAAAAAATCAAAGATTTTGAAAATAGTAATGATAAGGTTCTATCGTTTAATGAAGAAAATAAAAGATTTGAATGGGAAAATGCTAAATTATTGAAATTTCCAATTGAAAATGAAGAATTATTAAAAATAGAATTAGAAGATGGAAAAAAATTAATTTTAACTAGAGAACACCCTCTGCTGATAACTAATGGAAATGAATTAAAATCCTTATTATGGATAAATGCTGAGTTTCTTAAAGAAGGTAATTTTTTAATTACTGTAAATGAAAACCATGATGAAATATCACCCATAAAAATAAAGAATATATCCACAGTTCATGATGTAAATGAAGTTTATGACTTGACTGTTCCAAAAAATCATTCTTTTATAGCAAATGGAATAATTAGCCATAACTCTGGAAAGTCCTACACGCTTGGCGTCATGACAGAAGAACTTTCATCTTTAGATCCAGAGACTTCAAAGAACATCGCATCCTTGATTTTCGACACAATGGGAATATTCTGGACAATGAAATTTGAGAATGAAAAAGAAAAATACCTTTTGGATGATTGGGATCTCAAAACCCGTAAACTTCCAGTAAAAATTTTCGCACCATTTGGTAAAATAGAAGAATACAAAGAAAAAAACATCCCAATTGACAACACTTTCGCCTTAAAGGCATCAGAGCTAGAAGCAGAAGACTGGATTATAACCTTCAATATCTCTATGACTTCCCAAGAGGGTGTTTTAATACAAAAAGTAGTCACGAATTTAAGAAAAGAAAAAAATGAATTCACAATATCAGACATTCAAAAAGAAATGAATTCACAACATAACGTCTCTCAGGACACCAAAAACATTGCTTCTGCATTGTTTGATGCTGCAGATAGCTGGGGAATTTTTGCCCCCGACAACATTCAAGGTACAGAGGTTCGCGACCTCATCACAGCAGGAACAACTTCTGTTCTCGACTTATCTGTTTATAGCTCAATAGGAGCATTCAATGTACGCGCCCTTGTGATAGGATTGATATCAAGAAAACTCTTCAAACAAAGAATGGATTCTAGAAAAAGAGAAGAAATCCAAGCGATACGCCATGGAGTAGATTATCTTTCTTACAAAACTGAAAGAGAAGTTCCACTTATCTGGTTGTTTATAGATGAGGCTCACGAGTTTCTCCCCCTGACTGGAAAAACTCCTGCAACAGAAGCTCTTGTCCAACTCCTCAGAGAAGGAAGACAGCCAGGAATTTCCCTTGTGCTGGCAACACAACAGCCAGGACAGATACACAAAGACGTCATGACTCAATCAGATATAGTCCTCTCACACAGAGTTACTTCAAAGCCAGATACTGAAGCTTTAAACCAGATAATGCAAACGTATCTATTAGAAAGCATAAGAAAAAGCATGGATGACCTCCCTTCATTAAAGGGTTCTGCAATAATTCTAGATGATAATTCAGAAAGAATCTATTCAATGAGAATGCGTCCTCGTTTCACTTGGCATGGCGGAGAAGCCCCTACCGCAGTAAAAACAGAAAGAAGAATATGACTGCCCTACACCCATAATTATTTTAAAACATAAACTTTAATATATATAATGAAAAAGTGGGAACCTGTTATTAGAAGTGCTTTAGAAAAAACAATTTTAGACGCAGAATTCGAAATTCCTAAGGATATTGGAAGGGAGCTTCATCTTGTCAATGATTTTGGATTTGATTCCCTAAACATCGTTGAATTTTTTTATAGTCTAGAAGAAATAATTAAAACCAACATCCCTCCAGGAATATATGATAACCTTATGACTATTGGAGATGTATCTGATTTTTTGGACAACCCTAAAGAATATCTCGCAAGACAAGTAGAGATTTCAAGGCGTTACTGAGAGGTTATATCTGCTCTATACCTGAACTTGTAAGGACCTATATCTCCTGCTTTTACAATCCTTAATATCTTTATTTTCTTTCCCGCTTTCTTAGACTCATCAATTATCAACTCTTTCATCTCATCAACCTCATCTTCCTTATAAAATCCATAATAATGTATAATCCCAGATTTCTTTATTAAAGGAAAAGCAACATCAAGAAAACTATCTTTCAGATTAGGGCGTGCCATTACAATTCTGTCAAATCTTAAGGGAACCAAGTTTCCCTTGAAGTTCAACCCTCCTTTCTGGATAACACGTCTAACATCTCCTTGAACAACATGAACTCTTCCTTCTAATTTATTCCTCTTGACATTTTGCAAAGCGTACTTAGAACACTCTCTCCCAAGTTCAACACTCCAAACTTCTGCATCCTTCCTAATTTTAGAAATCACAATTGCAAATGGAGCAACACCTCCGAACATCACAAGAACTTTCTCCCCTTTTTTCACAATATTAGCAATATCCTTTCTTTCACTAGAAAGCCGAGGAGAAAAATAACAGCTCTCAACATTAAGCCTGAAAACACATCCATTCTCTTTATACAATGCTTCCTTTGTATTATCTCCAGCAAGCCATCTTGTACTTTGCGTTCTCAATCTCCCTGAAAACTTTCCTGTCTTCTCAAGGACTGTGCTTACTTGCTTATGCTCTTTCAAAAAGCCTACAGCAATTCTCTTCTTCTCTCCTGCCCTAGTCTTATCATCAAATTTTAGAATAGCAACATTTCCAAGAATATCAATTCCAAGTTTCATTTTATTCAATTTCTAAGAATTTGTTAATATAAAACACTATCCTTTCTTTCATTTGAACATTTAATGAAACTTCTTCACCATAACTAGTTGGCTTGCTTAATAGAATACTCTCTTTCTTCAATTCTTTAATCGTTTCCTTAACTTTTCCCCTCAAATCTTTTGGAAAACCCTTCGGCAAATTATCAATAGATGTATGGCTGTGCTCAAATTTTCCCATACGGGTGAGTTTATGAAGAATTTTTCCCTTTATTTGCTCATCTGTCCACATTTTCTAAGTCTACCCAAACATACTTTGAACAGTTAGGTTTATATACTTTACTGAAAATAACCCAGTATGGAAAAATCATTGTTAGTAAGATTTTTAGGAGAAAACCCAATATTCAAGATTATAGATTTTCTCATCGAGAATAAGGGGACAGAACTAACAAAAAAAGAGATTATTGAAGGTTCAGGGATAGCAAGAGCCACCTTATTTAAATTTTGGCCTCAAATTGAAGAGCAAGAGATAGTGACCATAACCAGAAAATTTGGAAAGACAAAGCTTTATACTCTAAACTCAAAAAATCCAATAATAAAAAAATTGCTAGAGCTTGAAAGCATATTGATAGAAAAAGCACTCGACAAAAAAAATATGCCCGAGATTAATATATAATATCAAAAAGAAAATTGTTTAAAATTGTTTTCAAAGACTTTTTACTCCAGCTTCCCTTAGATATTTCTCATAATGTTTAGCTCTCTTCAAAAACTTCTGATCCCCCGTATCTCTATACATCCTCATAAAATCAGCATATTTCTTATATGCTTCAGCTACATTTTCAGCATCAATATTTGATTTAGCCTTTTCTATTTCTGCTAATGCAAAATACTGCCTGACTTTCTTGTCAAAGAAGAACACTATTAATGCAGCTAAGAAGACAAATGCATATATGTAATTACTGATAATGTTCAATTCCCCTACAGTGCTAATCCACATGCCCAATAAAACGATCATGTATAGTATCCAGGCAAGCCTTCTTGCAACACCTGCACTCATCATGCTATGAACAAAATAAAAGTATATTAGAAATGGGATGATTGTCATTATCGCAACCCCTAAGGCAGAATATGGAAGCAAGACTCCTAAAATTAGGGCAGATTCAGAAACATACCTCACTGCCAGTATTGAGACTATCAATGCGACAATCCCTGCAATCTTTCTCTCGTCCTTGAATGGAGGAACTCTAATCAATGCAAACTGAATAATAAAGAATAACAAGAATAAGTATAAAACCTTTGCAAATAACAAACCATCTTCATATCTATCTCCAAGTAATGCTCCAAAAATAGGGCCAAAAAAATTCTCTACAGAATCAACTAAATTTTCTGCCAAATCATAAGGAGAACTAGTATATTGAGCAGAGACTTGATTGACCATCAATAACACAAACAAGAAAACCGAAACAATCCAAATACATTTTCTCATTGTTCCTTAAAAGAAAAAAAGTTTATAAAACTATTGAGAAAATCAAGATACCCATTTCCTTTCAAGTTTCTTTAGGTGTTTATCCTGAATCTTGTAAGCTGCAGGAGTTATTGTACCATCAACGAATTTAGTCTCCAATTCTTGCCTCTTAGTTAATATGTCTGATTGCATTTGCGCTCCTTGTAAAGCTCTAATTTGATCATATCTCGCCTTTCTGAAAGCTTTCTGAATAGTACCATCAAGCATCAAAAGAGCAATGGATCCTCCAGCTGCTGCAAAATAAACCCATGCAAAATCTCCCACCTGATCAAATCTTACAACATAAAGTCCAATAAATACTGCTGCCGCAAATACCCACGCAAAATTACGCAAAATCTTTTGCGTAAGGACATTCTCAACAAAATAAAAGTAGATTGCAAATGGAATTAAAACACTTATAGATATCCCCAAAGCTGAATATGGAAGCAAAACTGCATTAATGATTGTATCTTCTGTGATAAATCTTACTGCCAATAGTGCGACAACGATAGAGACTAAAGCAGATAATCCCCTCTTATCTGCAAATAGAGGAAATGAACCCATCACAACCCAAATGATTGCAACAAGCATGATAATAACAAGCAACTTAGCAAACAGAAGTTCACCTCCTGGAGTAGCTCCAACAAGCAATGCAATAAAAGGCTCTAAGGCAACTATAATTGAATTCACTATATCTGCGATTCCGCCTATAGCCGTACCAATAGTTCCAGAACTTCCAGAACCAGATCCCGAACCACTTCTAACCCCTGCAAAAGGATCACGTTGAGCAACAACAAAACCTATACTGAAAAGGGCGACAACTATAACAGTAAAAGCAAATGTCAACCTCTTTTTCATAAATCATTTAATAGATTAATCTTTTTAAACATTTCTCTAAAGAAACATTTATATTAATACAGATAATTAAATATGCATGTTAAAAAAAGTTAGTATATTTATTATTTCAATAATTTTGCTCACGAGTTTTGCCTTCGCTCAGACAGACTCAACATCTTCGGAAACAGATTCAGAAGATATAAAATCAAAAACAGATAACTTTGTAGACAAACAAATAGAATTTCCCCAACCATTGCAAATATTAATGGAAATAATTCTAGGAGTAAAGGGTACAATTTCTCTGTCCGGACTGATAATCTTCATAGTTTCATGGATACTTTTGTTGATCTTTATTGCAAGCATTCTCGAATTCACTCCCTTCCTTAAAGGAGGGATAAAATGGCTAGTAGCAGTATTGATAATGATCTTATTTTCAATATCTGGAGGAACCAATTTCATTGCAAAATTGTTTCTAGGGTTAACCGACTTATTTAATTTTTTAGAAGGCTGGAGTGTGGGCGCCATGGCTTTCTCAATTATTCTTTTAGTCATAATATTTTTTATCCTATCAAAAGCCCTTAAATTTTTAAGAAATTACAGAGATGGCATTGAAGCAGAAGAAGAAGGTAGAAAAATCGGAACTTCTATGGCGGTAATTAAAGCTACAGGCGAATGGTTAAATCCAAGAAAAAAATAATCAAGATTTTGGAGTCATAGATTTTTTCAATGTATCGTTAAATTTTTCCATATTCTCTGATTTTCGCTCGCGCTCTTTTCTTAATCTTGCCAATCTAGAAGCTCTTATTCTTTTGATAAGAATTTCATTAAGAAAAAGATAAAAGAACGATGCAACAATTAATAGAATAAATATCAATGATCTCCACAAAGTTCCTGCCCCATAAAAAATAAGTTTAAACATAAAACTTGAAATAAAATTAAATACACCTACATGTGCAAGAAGGATTGTGCCACCAATTCCCGCTAACAAGCTTTGCCATCCCTCCTTAAACCATCCTCCAGCATAACCTATAAGAGAAATTAAGGTGAAAAGCCAGATCATAAAAGCAAAAAGCATTTCAATAGAAAAAGAATAATCTCTTGCAAATAAAACCTTGAAAAATCCATTTAGTTTTGTAAATATCCCATCTATTCCCGCAATGAATTTGTTCTCTAAAAATTTCTTCTTCCACTCTTCTCCAAGATAATCCCACTTTTCCTTCTCTGCTAAATCCTGAATACCTTCAGCAGTATCCTGAACACCTCTTACTCCTCCTTCAAGACCTGAAGTATCGATTTGCGCATGTACTCCTACAATATTGCTAAAAAGAAATACAATACTCAACAAAACAATAGCTTTCTGCCCCATATAGAATAAAACAAAATATAGTTTAAATAAGTTTAGAAGAACTAGTCGGCCCCTTCAGCATAGAAATCTCTTGCTTCAGCCTCTCTCTTTGCTCTTTGTGCCTGAAGATTTTTCTCTAATGAGGTCTTTGATTGTTCAAATTCTTCCTTGTACAGAGATTTCAAAAACATTTTCTCAAAAAAGAATATCCATAATATAGAACCTATGATGAAAAGCAAATAAGCTCCACCTTCCCATAATGAAATGCATCTTCCCCCATCAATCTCACAGAAGAAAGCTCCTTGGAAAAGCTTCCAAACTAAAAACAAAACAAATGCTGCCCAGATAAACTTGCTTAAAATCTTTCCGCCTGCTCCTCCTTCCTTACTGATTTGAATGCTAAAAAAAAGCAAAATAACAAAAGGTATTGCAGCACTAAGAACAATACCCAACGCCCCATAAGAAGCTAAAGCAGAATATACGTCAGAAGGAGTTAGATAAGCTGTAGATAAAAACGCTATCAACACAGCAAGCAAAAAATTCCATTTTCCTAATTTAGTTAAGAATGGAATATATAATAATATAGAAAAGATTACGAGAGTCAGCAAAAGCCAGAAAACATATTTAGCAATGTTAATACTTAGATCCCCATCTTGCCACGATGCAAACATATCTTTAACAGGATCAAAAACTGCAGATGCACCTGAACCTGAACCACTTCTAATTCCTGCAAAGGGATCACGCTGAGCAGCAACCAAGCTCATACTAAAAACAAAAAGAACTAACATGAACGAAATAAACATCAAACTCTTCTTTTGCATTATTACTCCAGACAACATTTATTTATAAAGATTTCTAAACTAAAACAGCTTCTTCTGACCAGCCTGTTTTCTTACATCACGCAATTTATCAAGCTGCTTTTCAACCCTTTCCAAAGAGAACTCATGCTCTCTCACAAGTATTTCCTTTATTTTATCTTCATTCAGTTTTGGGAATTCCAATCTCACATCATCAACATTCGGCCTCTTAAAAATCTCAAATATATCTTTCCAATTAAAATCAAGTTCACCGTGTCTTTCTACAATCTCCTCAAATATCACAGCAGGATATTTCCTTCTCCTCACAACATCCAACGCCTTCTTAGGCCCTATACCCTTAACGCCTCCGAGATTAAAATCACTTCCGACAAGAATAGCAAGACATATCAATTGATCTCCATCAATTTCTAGCTCATTCAAAACTTTTTCATATTCAATCATTTCAGGAGCAATATAAACGAAACTTCCATTTCCCAATCTTCTTTTTCTCGCTAGTGTTAAGTTTTGTATAAGTCTTTTTCCACCTACAACTAAAGCATCATAATCTTGGCTTGCAACAGCATATGCCTCTCCGGATTTTACAAGCTGTGCACACTGCATCTCACCTTCTCCAGGAGCTTGTACAACTGCAACCCCCATTGCCTCAAGCAATTCCTTGCTTTCCCTTATCATTTCACTATTCAATTTTCCAAGAGATTTAGCATACTTCCCCATCTCAAACACATCTTCCTCATCTCTTGCGCTTTCATATTTTTCTTTAGCAAGTTCTTTAGCAGCATCTCTTTTCTCATGAGTCTTTCCCTTCAAAGCATGATACTCCCCATCAAATACATACACAAGTTTCACTCCTTCAGAAATCAAGGCTATATTCCTATAAAACAATCCAGAAAGGTGCGAAGTCACTCTATCTTTTGAATCCATTAAGGGAGTCCCATCAGGCTGCCTTATACTGGACAAAAACTGATAAATTGCATTAAAAGCATCAACAGCAACCACCTTTCCAGATAAATCAGAGAACTTTATCTCTTTTCTCGAAACAATATCTCCTATCTGTAATCCCATTTTAGTTTCTTTGACTCTTAGAACTTTCTTTTCTAAAGAAAGTTGTAGTATAAATAATTACTGCATCAAGTTCCTTGACATGAAAAGCAAATTTCTAAAAACCCCAACTGTTTTGATAATTTATGAAAGCTTTCATAGTAGATTCTACTCATAAGACCCTAGACTCAAAAACATATATCCAGATTTTTGGTCGCTTAGATAATGGTCAGTCATTTCTCTCAATGAGCGAATTTACCCCTTATTTTTTCATTGAAGAAAGCGATCTAAAAAAACTTTCTCCCATCCTCACAAAATTCAAGACAGAAAAAACAAACCTGACAACATTCCAGAACAAAAAAGTGATAAAAATATCTTCAGACAATCAATCAGACATGTCGAAACTTGTGACTGCGATACATAAAAAAAAGATTAACACCTATGAGGCAGATATAAAACCACACATAAGATTCCTTATAGACAATGATATCTTAGGTCCAATAGATATAACCGGAGAATATATTTCATCTGAAAAAGTTGACAGACTCTATCATAATCCGACAATAAAGTCAATCTCAAAAAAAGACTTCAAGCCTTCTCTTAAAGTCCTCTCCATAGACATAGAAACTGACAAAAAATTCAATAATCTCTATTGTATTGGCTTATATTCTAAAGATTATAAAAAGAATTTTATTATTTCAAAACAAAAAATTCCCGATGCAATATCCTGCAAAGACGAGCTAGAGGTTCTCACAAAATTCAAAGAAGAAATCGCAAAGATAGATCCAGATATAATAACTGGTTGGAATGTAATTGAATTTGATCTTAACTTTTTAAAGAAAAAGTTCGCAGAACACAAAATTGCTTTTGATATAGGAAGAACAAATGAAAATGCCTCAATAAGAATAACTTCTGGCTTTTTCAGAGCTTCTTCGGCTTCGGTTCCAGGAAGACAGGTTCTAGACGGCCTTTCATTAGTGAAGGATCCATTCATAAAAGAAGCACCTTCAATAAAACATGCAAAGTTTGATTCATATACTTTAGAAGACGTATCTCAAAGTATCCTTGGAGATGGAAAACTCCTGAAAGGTAGTGGAAGACATAATGAGATAACTACTCTTTACGAAACAGAACGTCATGATGAACTATGCAAATATAATTTACAAGACTGTAAATTAGTTTATGATATCTTAAAAAAAACAAATATGATAGATCTTGCAATAGAACGTTCTACCCTCACAGGTATGCCATTAGACAGAATAACTGCATCAATAGCAGCATTTGACTCCCTATATATAAGAGAAGCCCGAAAAAGAGGATTAGTCTCTCCAACAACAGTTTTCTCAAATACAGAAGAAAGACTAAAAGGGGGATATGTAATGGAATCTACTCCAGGAATATTCCACAATGTTCTTGTTCTAGACTTCAAATCCTTATATCCTTCAATAATAAAAACTTTCAACATTGATCCTGCATCCTATCTAGAAAAAAAAGAAAAAGATTCAATAGAGTCTCCCAATAATGCATACTTCAAAAACCAAGATGGAATACTCCCCGAAATAATTGAAAGGCTTCATCAAGAACGTGAGAAAGCCAAAAAAGAAAAACGAGAACTCTCATCATACGCAATAAAAATAATAATGAATTCTTTTTGGGGTGTTCTTGCATCTCCAAACTGTAGATATTTCAATTTCAAGATGGCAAGCGCAATCACTGGATTTGCAAGATTCATAATCCAGCTCACTGCAAAGAAAATAGAAGAAATGGGTTACAAAGTCATCTACTCAGACACGGACTCTGTATTTGTAGACACAGACTTAGGAAAAGAAAAAGCGAATAAGCTTGGAGAAGAAATCCAGTCATACATAAATAAATTCTATGATGATTATGTAAAAAAGAATTACAATAGGAAATCCTACTTAGAACTTGAATTCGAAAAGCAATATCTTGCATTCTTAATGCCTCCGTTAAGACAAAAAACAGGTGAAGAAGAAAAAGGCTCAAAAAAGCGTTACGCAGGCCTTCTTGAAAAAAGTGGGAAAGAACACCTAGAGATTGTAGGACTTGAAGCCATTCGCGGAGATTGGACAGAAGCAGCAAAAGAATTTCAACGTGAATTGTTAAACAAACTTTTCCATAAAGAAGAATTTATCCAATTCATAAAAGATTATGTCAAAAATCTTAGAGATGGAAAAATGGATGAAAATCTTGTATATAAAAAATCAATAAGGAAAAATTTGGCTCAATATACTAAAACAACTCCACCACATGTAAAGGCGGCCAGAAAGCTAGACAAACTAGAATCAAATATCATAAAGTACTATATGACCACAGAAGGACCAGAGCCAATACAGAAACACATCCATAAGATAGATTATGATCATTATATAGAAAAACAGATAAAGCCAATAGCAAACACCATCCTCTTCTTTTTCCACAAAAAATTCGATGACATCATAGCTAACTCCACACAAA
>PFDB01000012.1 GCA_002763075.1 Candidatus Pacearchaeota archaeon CG10_big_fil_rev_8_21_14_0_10_34_76
TTATCTTTCACAAGCTTCAGTTCCATTTTCAAATCAAATGTATCTACCTTTTCTGTTTCAAGTTGTTCTATCTGATATTCTAAGTCTTCTATTTTCTCCCCATATTCATTATACTTATCTAAGACATCATCGGGTAAACGTCTGGTGCTGTGGAGTATCGGTCTGAATGCTACAAAATAGGGTAATCCTCTGTTATACTCTGCATTTTGTACCATACCCACTCCAACATCTGCCTTGACTAATGATTTTAATGCCTCTAAACCATATCTCTCTTTGATTCTAGCAAGATCTTTCTCCTCAGAGACCCTCATCTGAACTTCAGTATTGATGTTTGCCTTTATCTCTCCAACAAAATCAGATAATACTTGGGAAACAAGCATTACTCCGAAACCCCATTTTCTGAATTCTCTGCAAGCTCTTTCTATTTGAAGGAAGCCCTCTCCGCTTCCACCAAACTTAGGCAATAATCTATGAACTTCATCAAAAACAAGAAGAAACCTTAATCCGGGATGCTCTTCAGGACTTGACCTGAAAATAGATACAATGACACTGCTTACAAATTTATCCATATCTGACGGATCTAATTTGTTCAATGCGAGTATTTGAATATGTCCTGGATTCATGTATTTTTTGATATCAATAGCCTGTCTTGGATCTTTAATCATTTTAACATTTCCTGGAAATGCTTTTGCATCAGAGGGTTTCAATCCGAATTTAGGATAGAAAGAAAGCATTTTTTTATCTTCGCATTTTCTTAACATTCCAGACCATTGGGCTGTAGGATCAAAAACAATCACTGCTATATCTTTCTTTAGGGCTTCTTCAACTATAACCTGTGCAGAGATGCTTTTACCTCCCCCTGTTGCTCCTGCTACAATGGCATGCGTAGTCAACATATCGATATTGTAATAAGAAAGATCTTTCCTCTCCGCTATCTTACCAAGTGTTATAGATCTAGGGCCAGATTTCGGCAACAAAGCAGTGTTTAGTTCCAATTTGTATCTTTTCTTTTTTTGTACATGTGCACGATAAAGAAAAAAATTAAACATTAAAAAACTAAATGCAGAAACGCCAACTAATATGGTCCAAAGAGGAATTCCGAGAAACGCATAAAGGTATAATGGTTTAGCAATTATAAAAGAAGCAATTCCAGTAGAAATAAGGTTTAGATGTTTTGCCTCGACTTTCAAGAGATAATTGCCATCTTCCATATCTTCCTCTGGAATGGGAAAATTTTTCAAAAGAGTCAATGAATTCTCTATTTCCACCTCTTCACTCTCTGAATAAAATACTCTTGAATTATTAACATCAACAATATAATAGTTCAAAAGCACCTGATAACTCTGCTTATCTAAAAAGTTATCTAAGGTGATTCTAGATTTCAGATCCTCACCTGGCCTAAAAGAATTCTTAAACAAATCTATACTCAATAAAAGAGAATCGATTATGTTTCCACTTTCAATAACTTCCACATATATTGGAATTTCCTGTTCTATATCTCCTGTAACAGAAAGATTACCTGAATAAACTCCAATGGGAACATTTCCAAATATAGACAAAACAACACTTCCGCTTTCATCAGGAGGAATAACTACAGATTTTTTATTCATTTTTATGAGTTCCTCAAGTTCACTAGCTAAGGAAAAAGAAAGTGTTACATCAGATGATTTAAAATTAAACAATTTTATCTCCTCTTCAATAAAAGTATTAACCCTTACTTCCTTCTTGATGTTCTGGGTAGAAATCCAATAGTCAATACCGGCTTCCTCTGCTTCTTGCTTTGCCTGTTGATATTCATCAGTATATGGTCCAGTTGCAAAATTATCTGCTTCTAACATTACAATATTATGTTCTACAGCACTAGTATTTTGACTAAAATTCAATAAGTAATAATAGTTGTCATACCCTTGTTTGAAAGAGATTATTGGTTGTTCACCAACAATAACGCTTGGTGTGAAGGAATATGATCCGCTACTATCTGAAGTTGTGCTATTGTCTCCTAAAACTATAATGGCAGATGAAATGGCACTCCCCGCACTATCTCTTACAGTCCCATTAACTATTGGATTAATGACATTATCTGACACCTCTGGATACAATGTGATATTCTGCTCTATTACAGAGTTAGTAAAATTGACATCTATCTCTGCAAAACCTGGAAAAAATCCTGATTTTTGAACAACCAAGTTATATGTTCCAGACATAACAAGAAATGAAAGATTATAATCTCCGGACACATTTGAATCTGTAGAATACCCTGCAACGTTTATTGTAGCATTTTCAATGGCATTTCCTGAATTATCAAATATATACCCATATGCCGTTGCATTAAAACTGGACCCTATCCCTCCTCCAGGACATTCATCATTTGGATCTGCAAAAAAGTAATGTCTTGTTGTTGAAGACTCCGGTGTTGGTAAAAGCATCTGATAATTCACAGTAACATTTGGATTATACCCTTTTTGAAAATCGCTAGTTATATGAGAAACAAAGGCTAATTTTCCAGATACATTGACAATCCCTATATCGAAGATTTCATTGCTCCCATCATACTTATAAGTGTATGTCGAAGGAATATTTTCAACTATCGTGTCTCCAATATAGATAGTCATGTTTTCTGTAAATGTGTTGTTGGCACAATAAATATATCCTGTACAATTAATAAGAGAATCTACTGCGGAGACATCTGCAGGCTCAACATCTGAAAAATCCAAAGAAGGAGAAGTAGATGAGAACAATTCTGGACCTCCAACAGCTTCAGGATTGATACATGAAAAGAATACATCACTCCTGCTTATTGTTCCACTTTCAACATCACTATAAAACTGTTCTTCTATTCCTGGAACTCTCAAGGCAAAACCATATATTCCTGCCCACTGTTCAGCAGGAAACTTCTGAGTAATATCAATTCCAGTGACACTCCCACCACCTGCTTCAATATATGTTGCATACCCAGTCATATCAAAAAAATCCATAAAGAAAGAGAATATGAATAATAAGGCAGTTATCAATGATAATGTAAGAAATAAATATTGTAATGCCCTCTGAAACTCGTAATTTTTCAATTCTTTTTTGGCTGAGAAAACTGCAGATTGCAATTCATTTAGGTTTATCCCTGACATATTAATGGGTGCTCAAATCATTTAATAAACTTTCTTGTAACATTTTTTTCTCCATGAAGAGAATCATTGTTCAAGACAGAAGAAATGTTTTTTCGTAAATTACTATTTCCCCCGTCATCTTCCAAAAAAATTAATTCATCAACACTTGACCTCCCTAGAAAGATTATTCCCATAGTTAGAATAACCATCCCAAGAATTAAAACTGCAAGATTCAAACCAGGGGTCACCCCTAACTGAATTAAATCTTTATAGGACGCTATTAAATTAAAACCTACTATCAATGTCCCAATGTCACGCAAAATAATCTTGCCCATGAAAAAGAAGAAAAGAGCAATAAACAATGGTAAGATTATTCCACCTAGAGTGATAATTGGAACTCTTAAATCATTATCACAACTCACTTCTGTATGCGGATAAGTTCCCTCAGAGAAGAGTATAGTTTTATAATCGCATCCAAAATAGATTGAAAATGACACATGTCCAAGTTCATGTACTGTAATTGTGCTAACTAAGACAATACTAACTATAATCATTATAAATATGCTGTACTTAACAAATGTAAAAAAATTACTGTTTTCCTTTAAAATATCCTTTTTTTTCTTTTTCCTTAAGACAATATCAAAATTTCTAAGATTCCTTATGAAAAAGAATATAAAAGCAAAAAATAATAATATTGAAATAATCGCCACTGTTAAAATTTCACCGATGCCAAGAGTTAATATCAAGATTAGAGATATGCAAGAATATGCTCCAAGTAAATAACCCTCACGCTTAAAATTATCATATACAAATATTAATCCAAATGTCAATAATAATGAAAGAAAAAAAGATATTAAAAGGAGAAAGAATGAAAAAAATAAGAATGAAAAAAATAAAGAGATTATGCTCAGTAGATAGATAAAAAGAAAATAGAGCAGCCCTCTTCCATTATTGATTAAATACATTAGAACAAAAAGAAGTATTGTCTGAAAAGCCACAATAAATGAATAAATCACTAAAAGATCTCCAAAATTGTAATTTAGAATATCAAAAAACCAAAAAAGCGAGATGATAAAAATAATCAAATATCCAAATCCTATTGAAAAAAACCATCTTAAAAGCTTGTGCAAGTTAGCATCTCTATAAAACTGAAAAACTCCTTTCAAAAAAGTTAAAGCTACAAATAATGTCAAAACCCCTAATAATATAAAAGCAATTTTCATCTTAACTCACATCTCTAAAAATACAAAAGCAACAAAATTAAAAAATTATGCTTCTGCTTCTTGTACAGCTCCAAAAACAATATTTCCAGAGCAAGATCCTGCAACTCCCAATGGAACATATATTCTCCAATAAGTTGACTTTATAGCCTCATTCACAGTGTCATTTTCCCTAGATGCCAAATCAAAGCCCCTTATAACTGGAGAAGAAGTCAAATTTAGATAATTTGCACTAAATGTATCGAAATCTAACTCGCCAGGATTACTCTCGGTGAGATTATATTTTTCATGCTCTGCAGAAATATTTTGAATAGATCCCAATGTACAATTCATAGCAAGGCCATCATTCTCAACGGCTCCATATCCGCTTAAGCTCAGATTTAAAAGAACATTTCCAAAATTAGTTACATTAGCAAATTGCTCCCCAGAAACAAATGTTGAATTAACAGAACCATAATCTATACTCGATGGCAAACCTAAAGAAAGAAGCGAATTTACAACAGTTACACCACTTCCAGTAGTATTATAAAGACTTTCATCCCCGACAGTTACGGTAGCATTCCATGTCGAATTATAAGCAAAATACCATAGGTTTACTGTGCAGTTAGACTGTACCGTATACGCATCGCCATACGCCGTATCGATACCACAAGTTGTATTAACATAATGGTTATTAGAATCATCTGTTGATCCAAGAGTAGAGTTTATTTGATCAAAAAAAACCAAAGATATATTTCTTATATCTCCATCCCCATTATAATCTCTAGCGACCACACTTACTAGAACTTCAACTGTTGAGTTCGCAACTAAATCAACATCTCCCCCATCATTTATTTCTATACTAATAATCTCAGGAAAAACATTTTCTATCTGGAGAAATGTGCCAACTGTCGCATTTTCTCCAACTTCCGCAGTAACAAAATAAGATAATGGAGCAGCTAACAAAACAAAGACCGTTACCTGCAAAAATATAATAAACAGGCTTAGAGTCATTTCACTTTTTATTATTGAATTCTTTCTTTTCATTTTCATTGTCCTTGTTTATGTAAGTTCCGCATATAAATAATAAGCTGTTGAACCTGAAAATCCAGGATATCCAACCTCTGGAGCAATCATTTGGAAATCATAACCCTCCCCATCAAACCCTGTCTGATTTTGCTCTAAGATTGTAGTATATACCATGCTACTTCCAGTATAAAGCGCCACTTCATAAAAATCAGAGGTCTGTGCAGCATCATTAACGTATGTATTCAAGACATAACCGCAGCTATCTTGAGCTATTTCAACAGACCCTACAAAAAATCCGGGGTGTGTTGAAGAAGAAAATGTAGCAGTTATATTATCTTGAGAATTTGTATGATTCAAGTTAACATTCTCAGTTTCTATATGAGTTACATTTGCACAATCTATACTAGACCAAGTTAATGAAGAAGAATTCCTAGTAGCAAAAATTTCTCCAGAGACTGTGGCCAATGTCCAGTCATAGATTGTAGATCCTGAAGCATCATCTAATGTAAATTTCCCAGTGAAATCTCCAACAAAAGCTTTCCATTTAAGATTTTGAGTTACAGCAGTGATATTTATGGTGCTTATATATCCCCCAGAGATATTTATCTCAAATGCCGAAGTAGATGCTTTTGTCTCATTTGATAAGACATTTCCTGTAACTCCATCTGGATCAGCAAACACAAGTTGAGACATAAAAATGCTAAACACTATGAGTGAAACTATAAAAATAATGTAATGAGAACAATTCTTTTTATCGCCCTCTTTTCTCAGATTCTTTTTTTCTTCTTTCATTCTCCTTCTTTTTCCTTCCCTACGACTCAAAAACCAAAAATAAAAAATAAAAAATAAATTTATTCTAACTCTACAAAAACGTAGTACGTTGTAACCGCTGTATTTGTTCCATGTCCATCTTCAAGCACTAATGCCTGAAAGTCTTGTACATCTCCGTTAAATCCAGTGCTTCCTTGATATTCAACTACAGATGTGAAAACAACACTTGATGTTGAAGGTTCATATAATAGAACATTATCGAAAGCGGATGCCTGATACTGTGAATTAACATAGAGTCTTGTGCTCTGACACTCTCCTGCTGAGAATTGCAAACTCGAAACGTAGAATAGCGGATGTCCTAAACCTCCCGTAGTATTGAATGTCCTATCAACACTATCAACATGATTTGACAATATATTGAACTCATCATGAATTTGTGAGAGATTCATTCCAAAATTGCTCGTTGCTCCGGCATTAGAAGTATCATCTGCAAATGTTCCTGCAGCAGTATAATTAAAGCATTGTATATTAGACCAAGTGATAGAATCATTCTTAGAGAACATAATCTCCCCCCTTGGATCTGCAACATTCCAATCATACAGAATATTATTACTTGAATCTGTCAATACTAATGTACCAGTCACATTTCCATAATAACCCTGCCAAGCCTGCGTTGAAGAACGTCCATTTATATTTACAGAACTAACATTTCCTGCAAATGCTGTAACATTCCCCGGAGAGTCTACTGTAAAACTTTCAGTACCTGTCTCAGTAGCGTTGGCTCCTCCAACCTCTGCCTGAACAATGTACAAATTACTAATCAAAACTCCAAATATGACAGCTAACCCTACAAATAAAATTCCCATGTACTCTTTCTTCATCGTCTCACCCCCTTTCACCACTTTTTAATACCACTATTGGATGAGACATATTATACCCTATCATTTATAAATCTTTCTTGAAGAATATTGGAAGTAATATTAATCATTACATGTTATTTCTACAGCCCCTGAATATATCATTAGAAGGATATAATGTTCCCAATGTCGGGCCAATTTTTTCATGTATTTTCAGACGATACTTATCTGGAATTCTCCCATATAATATTTTTATTTTACCATAAAGCAGCATTGCATCTTCCTTTCTTCCTTGACTAATTGCAACCATATATTCTTGAACAAATGTTGAGACATCCTTCTTATCAATTTCAGTTCTTAATTTCTTAATTCTGCCATAAATTGCCTGCTTGCTCTCTGCATCCAGAATAGAATATAATGCACTTATTTTCCTATAATTATTCTTCGCCCCTGCAATAAAATTATATTCTAATGAAGACTTGCCTTCTTCTATTAACCTGTTTAACTCTATCAGTTCACTACTTCCTTGCAATTTCTTGAACTTGGTTTTTTTGAATCCAAAAATAAAAAATCCAGAGATTGCTACCAGAAAAAGAAGCCAGCTAAAATAAAACCAAAACCCCTTTCCCCCCACGCCATCTTCTAAAACTGCAAAAGCGCTTATTAGTCCACCTCCGCTAGAATCAATCACCCTTTCATTGAATGCAAGAGTATCAAAACTTTCAATTTGTTTTAAATCTACATGACCTTCAATAGTGTATATCAACTTATTTTTTTTAAGATTTCCAGTTTCTATCTCCACTAATCCTTCTTTGACAATTGAATGATCGCTAAAGATATTGATTTCCATTGTATCTGAAACAATGTCTGTGGGAATGACTTCTAATATTTTCTCGCTTACTTTTTTAAAATCAATATCTCTTGTAATTAATGTAAGATCCTCATTCTTAGAAAGATATTCTATACTAACGTGCCTAACTTTTGTAGAGATTTTTACAGAAGATTGAAGCTCAGAATTAATTTCTGTTAGTCTGTTCAATGCAGACCCCTTAAGTTTTATATTTTTAGCCTCCATATAATCTGAAATAATATCTTCAATTTTTGAGTTTAATGTATTTTTTGTAAACTCGCTATTATCACTAACTAATACCTCTAAAGGAACAATATCAGAAATCCTCTCAATGTCGTCCATTATTTCATTGAGCCTCATTATCTTTTTCTGTTCATCTGCAAGGCCAAAGTTTGTTTGCAATGTAGTCTTCATCTGCAAAAGCTTCTTTTTCTCAATATTAAGACCATCAACAAATCCAAGATCTTCAACACTCTCTCTTGCCTCAGGGTCATAGCTTTCCAATTCAATAAGAAAATCATTTATCCTATCTAACAATTCTTCAACCTGTTTTATTTCACTTTCATATTTTGAATCTGAGACTAAATAAGATTTAGATTTATTTAATTCCATCTCAAAAGACCTCAGATTACTTTTTTCCTTCACTCCGGAGGTATCTATACATTCTACATCCCAATCATACTTTCCAGAGTCAAAATCAGTCAAATCCTCAGATACCACAGCACTCTGTTTATTGATTTCCTTCAGTCCGCTATATACTAGATTAGCAAAATTACTATTGTTGTAAAAATATAAAGAAAGTGTACAATTCTTAATGTTTTCATCATGGCTAGCAGAGTAAGTAAAATTGACTATGTCTTCATCTATTTTAACGTTATTTGTAGGAGATATCAAATCTACATCGAATTCCTGTGAATTTGTAGGTTCATTCACTACAATTGTCTCAGATTTCTCAGGATATTCTTGATCCACTATCCAGACAGAAAGCTTTGTGACGTATGTTCCAGATTGGCTGTAATTATAACTCTCTTGAGATACAAAAGATTTACTATTCACCTTCATGTCTATTTTAGAAGTTCCATCTCCAAAGCTCAAGTTATACCAGATAACTGAATTTTCCTGGATAGTGCTTATATTAATATAGAAAATCGCATTATCTCCCAAATTTATAGAGCTATTCTTTATGTTAAAAGAAATATTAGGTGAATAATCAATATTCACTTCAAATTCTCCAGTCAGATTTTTAGATTCTATGCTTGAATTAATATCATCCCAACACCCAAAATACCAAAGGTACACGTCATTGATTAAACTCTCATTTACCGGGCTAATGCTTTGATTGATAATAGTTATTTCACTATTATTTACAACGGCCTGTCCATAACTATCCAAAAGACTAAAGTCACACAATAATGCAGGAAGAGCATTATAAGTTACATTAAAATCAAAGGCCAATCTCTCTTGACCAGTTATTGTCCCAGTTGGCGCATCTATAATCCCAAGTCCAATTTCATCAGATCCAGAATTAAGATCAAACTGAATTGTTATCTCAAAATTCTGTTCAGAAAGGTGAGGGACTAACCAGGAGATCCTATCATAAAACCCGTTTCCATCTGTATCGTGCAGCTCCAAACCAAATGTTTCATCAGCTAGAACATCTACAAGTATATTGTCCTCTCCAATCCAAGACAATTCAAAATTCGAAAACTCTCCTTCTTTTATATCCACATAAACCCTTAATGGCCTATCAAAATGCTCTTCGCTATATACCTTAACCTTTTTTTTCCAGATAATACCATCTTCCACTACATTCTCTTCCTTAAAAATCTCAATATCCTCCCCTTCCTTAAAATTAGTTTCTATGGAGACTCTGCCTGAATCATCCATGATAGTCTTAGGTTTCAATATATCATTATCTATTGAGTCACTCTTGGCTTCAGAAGATATTGTTTTATTTTCTTCAATAGTTTTATTTTCCTTATCTTGCTCATGAGAAAAAACATACTCTCCTGTACCGTTCATTTCCTCCACTATTTCATCTATATCTATATAGAATACATCCTCACCATCATTATCCGAATTGAATTCTAAGTCCATTTTCAAAGAATCTTCGGGCTCCTCTTCAATTATAATCTGCTCTTCTTCCAGTAACTGCTCTTCCAAGTCTTCCATTACATTGAATTCATATAAATCTGTTTCATCCCCTTCATTAGGGGTATCGCTCTGCAAAATGTCTTCCGAAGGTTCTTCATTATGCCTTAAAACCTTGTATAATGCATTTTCATCTTTTACAGAGACATCTTCATCTGTCAAGGAAGTTTTTCCCTGAATAAAAATTGCGGCAATTAGCATGAATATAATCATAATTCCTAGAGATTTCTGAAGATTTTCCTTTCCAATCATTTTTCCTTTCCTCCAGCCTCTGTCTGTTTCTTTTTCAAAAATCCCTCGTTATAAAGCCAAAGCGTGATAATTTTTCCAACTACATCCTGCTCGTTGCTTCCTATCACTCCTACCAAATTTTGAATGGCTTCCCTTTGTTTGAGTGTGACAGTTCCCCTAACTACATTGGTCTCAACCTTAGACTTATTTAATCCCTTTTTAGACATTTAAAAGTTATTAATTAGTTACTATATAAATCTTTTGGACAAATAAGCCATTTATTAGACTTATTTAATAATTAAATAAGACTTTTATAATACTTAATTAGGGTTTATAAAATTTGCCGTTTTCCAAAAAAATAAGGGCCATATTAAAAAGGTATTTAAAAAACAATTGCAGAATATGGAGATGAGAAAAAACACCAAAAGAAAAAGAATCTTATTGGTTTCAATACTGCTCCTATTGATTTTTCTTACAGGCCTATTAAGTGCGCAGACACCTACAGAACTTGATATCCCTTCAACCCCTCCTTATTTATTAGAAAATATACCTAACCAGACTTGGGCAAAAAATACAGATAATCTAAATGCATTTGATTTAGACAATTATTTCTATAGCGACTTAGAGATTTCATATACCCATTCTTCTCCAGGTAATATAGATGTCTTGATAAACTCGTCCACAAACGCTGTTTCATTTTATCCAGATACAAATTTTGAAGGAAGCAGAATAATAAATTTTACAGCAACGGATGGAACATATAATGTGACAAGCAATTTAGTTAATCTCACACTCGTCAGTGATACAACTTCTCCAGTGTGGAGTAGTCCTTCAAAAAATTTAGTAACTATTTTTCAGAATAGCTTTGTAAATTTTTCAACAACTTGGGTAGATGAAATAGGGCTTGCTGGCTTTACATTTTCGATTGATCAAGGAAGCGGGTGGGAAGATTATACGGGCACGTTTTCTGGAACCCAAAACACTTCTATAAAAAGAGTCCAGATAAGTTCCCCAGGAGACACAACTATAAGATGGAAATTCTCAGCTTCAGATACAAGCGGAAATTCTAATGTAACAGATATACAAAACTTTACAGTTTCTGAATCAAACTCCTCTTCATCGTCAACAGAAAGTACAACTATTGCATCATCATCTGAAACTAGCCTTAATAATTTCACAATAGAACCAGACTATATAACTGTTGTAATAAAGCAAGGACAATCAACGATACGCCCTATCAAGATTACAAACATTGGAGAAAATACATTAAATTTCACTGCCGAAATTGTAGATGTGACAGAGTTTGCAAAAATAAGCGATACTAATTTTATATTGGGAGCAGAGTCATCTAAATCAATTCAGGTGGAAGTTAAGACAACAGAAAGATCATCTCCAGATATCTATTTCGGTAAAATTCTGATAAAGGCTGGAGAAGAGGTCAAACAGGTTCCATTGGTTATTGAAATATTGCCTATTGAGTTTGATTTTGAGATATCTGTAAATGTCCTGAATAAAAATAAAGAGGCAAGACAAGGTGAAAGTGTTCAAAGCGAAATCCAAATAAAATATCTTAAAGACATTATACAGAAAGACTTCAACCTTTACTTAAATATTCTAGATCTTTCTGGAACAACTTATGATTCATCAGAAGAAAATATTTCAATGACTGCTCTGGCAATTAATTTGAATAGAGAACTTTCGATCCCTGAAAATGCAAAAAGGGGAGAATATATTTTTTATGCAAGACTAGAGGCGGATAATAAATCTTCAAGCGGTTCAGACATATTTGAGGTAGGAGAAAAATTCAATGTTGCTGCTTTTATAAAAGTGAATTTCATAATAATATTAATAGTGCTCTCATTGTTTGTTTCTATGGGATTTGTAGTAAGTTACCACAGAAATAGGAAGAGAGTAAGACTGCTCAACCTTTATGTCGCAGCAGATGAGCTAAGAAAAATGATAAAGGCAGGAAAGCTTGACGAAGCAATTGGAGTTTATCTCAGGCTAAAAAGAATGTACGGTGAACCTGTCCCCAGTGGGGAAATTCAAGATAAGGAAAAATTAAAAGAGGAAATGAAACAGCTAATTGTGGAAATTGACAATTATGACATTAAGAAAATACCTCCGGCTGAAAATCCCCCTCAGAACAAGGAAGAGAACAAAGATGAAAAAGAATTAACGGATGAACAGGTTTCAGAGAATGAGTCTCAAGAACCAGAAAATAAAATTAAGGGTGGGGAAGATAAGAAGGAGGAAGAGAACAAAGAAGAAATTGAATCACCTGTAGCCTCTAAGGCAAAGCCAAATAAACCTAAAGAAATTCAAAAATCTCCTATGAATAAAAAATCCAAACCAATTAAAAAACCCGAAAAAGAAAAAAATAAAATAGCCCTCAGTAAGAGTCCAAAGACTAAATCAAAAAATAAAAACCCTGATAAAAAATGAAGAACTTAAGATACCTAACAAAATTCATATTAGTCTGTTTCCTGTTAATTTTAACAAATGAGATGGTTACGGCAAGCACATCTTTTGGTCCTCCAATTGATGAAGAGGGAGCGTACACCATATCTAGAAGTTTGATAGGCAGAGAAATAGAATTAGGAGAAATATTTTCAGATGTATTAAAAATAACAAATAACAGAGATTCACAACTAAGTGTCTCTATTTCATTAACGCAGAATCTAGAAGACCTAGTTGAAATCGATGTAGCAGGCCTTGTAATCTCCGGAAAGAATAATTCTGAAGCAATAATAACAATAATTGGAAAAAAGATAGGAATATTCGAAGGAAAATTAATTCTAAGCGGAGATATTAATACGGAAATTCCAGTTAATATCTCCATTTCAGAAAAAAATATTTCTAAGGGATTCAAAATAGATATTAGATTAGAAAAAAAGAGGATTAAGCCAACAGACGACATAACATTTGTATTAAAATTAGATAAACATTCAAGAGCGATCCTAGAAGATATAAAATTATCTTACTTTTTAAAAAATACTACTGAAGATGAAAAAATCATTTTACATAATGAAAACATCAATTTAACAAATTCTATTCAAGAAAAAAGAACATTTAAAATTCCAAACAATCTCACAGAAGGATTTTACATTTTAGGCGTAGATGCAGAGCATGAGGGTGATAATACTTCTTCAATGTCAGAGATTCAGATAGCTGTTCCATTTCTTTTTAAAAAACTTGGAGGATTTATACCTGTCTGGTCGATATTCATTGGAATAGCCATCATTGTATTTTCTATAGGTTCATATGTTTATATAAAAAAGGCTATAGAAAAGAGAAAAAAGTATAAAATGACTTTAGATCTAAAAACGCTCCCTAAGAAAGGAGAAAGAACTCTTTATCTCGGAAAAATAGCCGAAAAAAACATGAATACTTATCTAGAAATAGACAGATTGACAACACATGCAGTTGTAGCAGGAGCAACAGGGGGAGGTAAAAGTATTTCTGCACAAGTAATAGTTGAAGAAGCCCTAAAGAAAGATATAGCAGTGATTGTCTTTGACCCTACAGCCCAATGGTCTGGAATGTTAAGAAAATGCGAAGATAAAAAAATGCTTTCTTTCTATCCTAAATTCGGATTGAAACCATCCGATGCAAAAGCATTTCCAGGAAATGTTAAAATGATTAAAGATCCAAGACAGGCTATTGATATCAAAAAGTACATGAATCCTGGACATATTCAGATACTCGCATTGAACAAATTAGATCCGTCAGACATGGATAAATTTGTAAGCAGTGTCATCGTGTCTATTTTCAGATCAAGTCCTGAAGAGCATCCTGGATTAAGATTTCTTCTTGTTTTTGATGAAGTTCATAGATTATTGCCTAAGTTTGGTGGAAGCGGAGAGGGCTTCCTTCAAATAGAAAGAGCTTGCAGAGAATT
>PFDB01000008.1 GCA_002763075.1 Candidatus Pacearchaeota archaeon CG10_big_fil_rev_8_21_14_0_10_34_76
ATATTTATTTTAATAGAAATAATTACCGCAATTCATTCATTGGCTTGAAAGCCAAGGATTTCTTGCGGAAGGATTAAAAAATTTAGAAAAAAATAAAATCCTAAAGTTATTTCTCTAAAAATTAAAGATTAATCTCCCCTCCACCTAATATCTCTTTTCCACGATATATCACCGCAGCCTGTCCTGTTGCTAAGCCTGCAACAGATTTTTTTAGAGCACAAATATGTTTAGAACCCTTAACTAATATTTCTGAAGGGATTAATTCACCAAGATGTCTAATTCTTATTCTTACACCCCTTAAGGGAAATTCTGGCTTTTTTGAAATCCAATGAATTTTTTTTAAAATAAATTCTTTTTTAAACAAGGCGGGATGATTTTCAGGAGCTGCTATCAGAATGTTTAATTTGATATTCTTGCCTGCCACATACCACTTCTTTTGAGAAAGCGCCCCCTTTTTTATCTCGGTACCGATTGTAGAACGTATTCTTTCTCCAAGAGTATAAAACATAACCCCCTTATGAGTTCCAATTATTTTATTCTCCATATCAACAATTTTCCCATGATCTTGTTTTATCCTCTGCTGAAGAAATAATTTCATATTTATATTTCCAACAAAACAAATCCCTCTAGTTCCTTTTTTATCCCAATTATGAAATCCATTCTTCTTAGCTATCTTTCTTACATCTTCCTTTGTTAACCCACCTATGGGAAATAAGGTGTGTGAAAGATCCTCCTGATTTAATTCATAAAGAAAATATGATTGATCTTTTTTGGGATCCTTTCCTGCAAGAAGAGAAAATCCTGAAGATTTCCTCATTACCCTTGCATAGTGTCCTGTAGCAATGTAATCTGCTCCAATTTTTTTAGCTTCTTTCCAAAGAAGAGGAAATTTTATCAAAGCGTTGCATGAAGTATCAGGGTTAGGAGTAAATCCCTTAGAATAAGAAATAAACATTGGGTCTATAACTTTGCTTTTATATTGTTCTTCAAAATTTAAAATAATGAATGGTATCTCTAACTTTGATGCTATTTTTTGCGCATCTTTTTTATCCTCTACCCAAGAGCATTCTCCAGTGAGTTTGTTCTTTGTTTCCGAAAAGTTTATCATAAATGCCCCAATTACATTATATCCCTGTTCCTTCAGAAGCAATGCTGCAACAGATGAATCGACTCCTCCGGACATTCCCAACAGGACAGTTTTACCTTTTTTCATGTTTATTCAAGGAGAATCCTATTTTTAAGATAAACGTCCCGGAGAGGACTCGAACCTCTGACATCACGGTTAACAGCCGTGCGCTCTACCAACTGAGCTACCGGGACTTGAAATTCATTGTTAAGAACGTTATTTAAAGATTCTGTTTTAGGATATTAAACCTCAGAAAAACTTCTATTTAACAATATTTTTATACTACCTGTCCATTATATCTTCATGAAACTATTAGAAGCAATTGAAAAAAGACGATCTGTCAGAGAATTTTCCTCAAGAAAGGTAAAATGGTCAGATATTTTAGAAGCTATTGATGCTGCAGCAAGAGCACCATTTGCAGGAAGTATAAACAATCTCAAATTCATAATAGTTTCCAATGAAAAAACAAAAAATGAAATATCAAAACAATGCCAACAAAATTGGATCGCCACAGCCCCTTACATAGTCATTGCTTGCTCAGATGAAACAAGACTTTCATCATTATATAACTTCAGAGGTCCAATTTACTCAAGACAACAATCTGGCGCAGCAATAGAAAACTTCTTATTGAGAATTACAGATTTAGGCCTATCCTCTTGTTGGGTTGGAGCTTATGCAGACGAACTCCTAAAGCAAATTCTTTCTATTCCGGAACACATCAATATAGAAGCAGTTCTTCCAATAGGTTATGCGAAATCTGCTAAAAAAACAAAAGGAGTAAATGTTTCCTTTGAAAAAATGATTAATTGGGAAAAATGGGGACAATCCAAAAAGCCAAATAGATTTAACGATCCATCAACAAGAGATCATGGATTCTCCTGATTTCTAAGACAATATAACCACATAATTTCTGCACATCAAAACACGAAGTAATAAGAACCTCTTCAAAACCAGAAAAAATTTGGTTAGTAATTTTCTAAAATTAAAAAAAATAAATTAAAAAGAAAAAAGGAAGTAAAAAAACAAACTTCCCAAAATTAATTATCTAAAGACTTCGATTCCTAAGTCAGACATCTCAGATCTATGAGACTGTTGTTGTTCATGATGAAGTTCCTTACCTAAAACATAAGGTGACTTTACCCCAGTCATAATTGTTATGACTCTGACCTTTCCTCCGAATTCTTTATTGATTCTTGCTCCCATTATGACTTGTGCCTCTGGACTCAAGTTCTCTGTGACAAGTTGTCCTATTCCAGAGAATTCATCCAGCTTGAAATCTGGCCCGCAAGTGATGTGGATTAATGCGCCTGTAGCACCCTTATAATCAACATCCAATAACGGATGTGTCAATGCTTGCCTAACAGCTTCGTCAACTCTATGTGACTGCCCATCAGACTCTCCAACGCCAATAACCGCAACATCTCCTCCTCGCATTATAGCAGAAACGTCTGCATAGTCTAAGTTGATCAATGAAGGCAGGGTAATTGTTTCCACTATTCCCTTTATCATTGTACTGACTAACTCATTCGCAACTGCAAATGCCTGTTCCATAGGTAGGTTTCCTGCAATATCTACAAGTCTATTGTTGTCTATAACAATCGCTGTATCAACAACTTCTCTTAGCTCTTGTAAACCAAACTCAGCCTTATCCATTCTGGCTTTCTCACAATCAAAAGGCATTGTAACACAACCAATGACAACAGCGCCGCTTTCTTTAGCAAGTTGCGCAATAACAGGTGCAGCACCAGTTCCAGTTCCGCCACCCATTCCAGAACAGACAAAAACCATATCTGCTCCACTTGTTGCTTTTTTCAATTCGGATAAAGCTTCTTTTGCAGCTTCTCTTCCTTTAGCAGGATATCCTCCAGCACCAAGACCTCTTGTTAACTCCTTTCCTATAAGGATTTTCTCATCGGCCTTCGTTATACTGAGATGCAAAGCATCAGTATTGACTCCATAGATTGTAGCTCCGTTCACACCCTTATTAAAAAGCCATGTGACTGTGTTACATCCAGCTCCTCCAGCACCAAAAACCTTGATGTTGGCCTTGCCAGCTCTTAATTCGTCAAAATTGATACTATAAGAATCACTTTTTTCTATTGCTTCTTTTGCAAAATCTAATACCATTTTTCACTTCTTTATACCTCCTTTCAATAAATTGAAAATGCGAACCTACGAGAGTTTAAATAATTGATTATGCTAAAAAGATAGAAAAAACTGGTAAAAATGATAAGTTTTAATCCTAAAATTTCTGAAGATGGACTACCTTATGATGAGATTTCGATATTCACAAGAAGAGGTATGTCTAATTATGACGACTATGAGGCTTGGGATAGAATTTTGACAGTCTGTCATACAATTGCAAGAAGAATTATAAGGAAATCAGGTAACTGCCCCCGTCATCAAGATGTAGAAGACTTAGCCCAGGAAGCATCATTAAAAATTTCAAAAGGAAATTATAATTTTTCAAGACCTGCATTGCCTTGGATTTTTTCGATAGTGAAAGGAACATATGTAGATAGTATAAGACGAATGGAATGCAGAATTAAACCACTCTCTCTTGATTATGTTCCCCATGAAAAAGATCAACAAACAGAAACATTGGCTGGAAAAATAATAGATCATAGGGAACAAAGCCCAGATTATAAAACAGAAAGAGATGATGCTATAAAATATGTCCAAGATGCAATAGGCCAACTGGGTCCAGATGAGCAAAATGCAATAATGGATTCATATTTCAGAGACCTCTCAGATTCGCAACTCTCTTTAATTAATAGAATACCCTTAGGAACTATAAAATCAAGAGGTAATAGGGCTCGAAAATTCTTAAGATATCAACTAGAACCTCATCTAGAAGAATTAATAATAGTTTAATTTTTCTTAGCAAAACTTTCTGCAACAAGCAAAGGAAATAATATTGTTGCATCTCCAAAAACTTTTACACTTTTCGCATCAGGAAGAATTTTCCCCCAACTAACAGCTTCCTCCGGCAAAGCTCCAGAATCAGAAGCATCATATTCAACAGCAGTGTTTATGTAAACAGCATAGTCTGCTCCATTCCTCAACATGTTAGCATTTAATATTGAATGTTTTACAACTCCAGCTCCCAATACAATCACTCCAGATTTCTCAATTCCAATAGTCGTATTATTAAACTCAACAATATCCTCGCTAATATCAAGCACAAAATCACTATGCTTGAACTTAAAAAAATAAATATTGTCTCCTAACGCTCCGTCAAGTAATGCTGGACAATATACTTGTATTCCATTCTTCCAAGCCCAATAATAAACACTCTCCTTGTCATTTATCTTTTCTCCCATTCTGTAAATGATGTCACTTGCCCTCGTTGCTTTTCCTGTTTTTCTCTGTTCCAAATACAATTCTTCGAGTATTGGCTGAACAAATTCCTCAAACTCAATATATCTATTGTTAGAGACAAAAATATTTCCTATTCGGTTAATTCCATTTTTTCTAAGCTCTGTCCCAGAAGCTCTAAAACCTTCCAAAATTGGATTGTCTTCGGTTTTGGAAGGGACAGAAACATCTCTGTTGTCCTTTGTATCTCCAATATAAAAATCTCCAAGGCATTTTATTATATCTTCCTCTATACCTCCAGCAGTCGTCACAAGCACATTCACCTTCTTGTGCTCACTCAACCAACGAATAATTTCCCTATTTCCAGATGAAATCATATTTGAGGTATATCCCAAAAATATGAAAGCATCATTCCTAATCATATCATTGACAATTCCAACGGCCTTAGAAAATTCACTTGCCTGCGCTCCAGAACTCGCAAAACTTTCAACAATCCCAGCATAATCCACTCCCGAATTGAAATCATATCCTTTTACCGCAACCCCAGAAACTTCAGAGCTCTCTCTGAGAAGATTCTCCTTAGCTATTTTCTCATAATCTTTGTCATTCATAGAAAATCAACAAAAATACTCTTTTTAAAACTGCCTAAAATTACTTAAACTTCTATTTCATTAGAAAATTATGAAAACAATTCTAGTAGATGCAGTAGATGCATTTGTCATAGAAACCAACGATAAATTTCAGATATTCCAGGAAATGTATAAACTTTTAGAGAGCTTCCCAAATAAAAAAATAATTTTAACAGGAGCAAATGACGAACAATTTAAGAAATTCGGATTAGACAAAATGCCATATCCAGTATTTACGCTAAAACACAACCCTGAAAAAACAGATCCGGAATATTACAACATTATGCTTAATCATTTCAATCTAAAATCCAATGAAGTTATTTATTTTGAACATAATTCTGAAGCAGTCAAGTCAGCTGAATCAATAGGAATAAAATCTTATCATTACAATCTTGAGAAAAAAGACTTGAATGCCCTTAAGAATTTCTTAATCGAAAATCTTTAATCAGCAATAAGCATATTTTATCGGCTTGCAGATAAGCTCAAGTCTTTCCCAGAATAATGCTCCAGATATACTTAGGATTATCCAAAACCAATATCTCCAATTTATTTTTCAATCACTCCAAGTCTTTTTTTAAATTCTGCTAAATCCTTACGAAGAAATTTAGCCCCAGCTGCCTTAACATGTCCTCCACCTGTGCTATCTTCCAAATCATAAATTAATCTTTCTGCAAGTTTATTCATATCTTCTTTGCCATCTTGTCTCCTTAAGCTTATTTTACAATCATCGTTATCAAACCTCACAAGTACAAGGGTCTTTTCGGGATACCTCTCCCCAGATAGAATATTGACGCAAATAGAAGTTATAGCAAACTTAGGATTAAATTCAAAATAATATCCTCCCTCAAACTCCTCTTTCTCATTATCAAATCTCTCTAAGATTTCATCAATTTCTCTTTGTACCTCGCTTGCGTGTTTCTCTAAATCTCCAATATCTCCAAACTCTTCTCCTATCTCATCATACACTTTTTTCAGGTTCTCTCTGAAATATATCAATGCCAAAGACATTTTCCATTGTAAATCCCACATTTTTCCAGAACGCCTTACATAATATCCTTCTCTCTCAAATTTATCCCCATATTTCTCATATATCTCACTCAACCAATCTTCGGTTTTTATATGACAAAAATCAGAAACACAAGAGCAGGCTACAAGCCAATCTAGTTTTTCTATATCTTGAGTCTTCTTAAAAAGCTCATAGCACAAATAACCCGCACAATACCCTTCCTCTGATTTTATCTGCGTTATCTTAGGAGAATTAAAATCTGCTGAAGGATGGTGATCTAATATCAAAACGTTAGAAAACTTCTCAATTTCTTTCAAAAAATCAGGATGTTGTCCAACAGCAAGATCCGTCAGGATTACCTTGTTATATCCATCAGTTTTCAATAACTCTGCAAGCTTAGAATCCATATCCCCATAATTAACAAACATCACAATATCTGCATCAATAACCTTATTAGTGACAATGGCGGCAGCCATTCCATCCAAGTCTGTATGACTTATCAATGCAATCTTATCTTCCTTCCCAAGAGAAGATACAAAATCAAAGAACCTTTGCTCACTTCCAATTTCCAGATTCATTTTTTCCCCAAAGCAATCTCAACAAGTTTAATTGCCCCTTCCTTCGATTTTGAGATTGCAAAAAAAAGTTTCTTATGGCAAAATATCGCATCCTTAACCCCTGTGATTTTTTGCAAATCCTTATTGAATAATCCTCCCCATTCAGCAGGTAAGTCTTTTCTATTCTCAAAACTGTTCATAGATATAGGTACAGCTAGGATTGCCCAATTATCTTCTATTTTATCATAAGATATAACATACTTCAAATCAGAATTTTCTACTACAGTTTCCTTCCAAGGTATCCTCCCTTCAAGAATGATATATTCCTTGTCAGACTCATTAATTTTAAGGATTATTTTATTTTTAGCATTGATTACCTCTTCTGCTCTCTTTATCTCCTGACGCAACAACTTTGTAGCTATCAGGACTGCATCTTCAAAATTTCTATTAAATGATTCTTCAGACTGCTCAGACCAAGAAGGATTTAATGACTTAATAAAATCTGAGATGGTGTAAGGCTTGCAGACATTTATTGAATATGTATCAAAACCTGTATCATTAGCATCAATCTGCTGTATTAATTCTTTTTCTATATAATCAACTACTTCTTTTCCAGCTACCTTCCCTCCAAAATGCTTCCATATTAACCCTGCAGAAGCATAAGGAATTCCATTCTCTCTTTTAAGATCGAATTCAGCCTGATGGTGATCAAAATCTCCACCTTCAGAATCATATTTTCCACCCACATCGACCCTTATATCTGCTTCCTGAAGTCTTGCTGAATCTCTTGTCCTAATTAGGATGGTATCTGGATAGATCATCTTTAAGATAGCTAAAGCAAATACTTCGTCTGCATGGAATAAATTGTTATGTGTTGCTATTTTCATATTTTCTCCAAGATTTCTGCATTAAGACCTTTTTCCTTGCAAAGTTCCACAAAATGTTCAGCATCCTCTCGGCTTCCAATAACTCCTGCCCCATAATGCATTGGAATTGCAAAATCAGGAGAAATTAATGAAGCTGCTTCAGCCGCAGCTTCCGCATCCATTACATATTTTCCACTTACTGGCAACAAAGCCACAAATTCATTATCCTTTTTTCCGTATCCCGAAAGTCTCTGCATCTCGGGAATAAAATCAGTATCTCCAGAATGATAGATTATTACATTATTCATCTTTATGACATATCCAACCCATCCCTCTGATTTTGGATGAAACTCTTTGTTTTTATTATACGCTGCGACTGCCTCAACCTTAATACTTCCAAAATCTGCTTTGTCTCCAACCTCAACAACATGCATCTCAACACCTTCAATCTTGACTATTTTGCTTTGGCAATCTGCAGTGCATAAAATAATAGTTCCTTTCTTTACAATTTTCTCTATATCTTTAATACTACAGTGATCATAATGACTATGTGTTATAAGAACCATGTCTGCCTTATCTATATTCCCAGCCAAGTTGTATGGGTCTATAACGATCTTTTTTCCATTTGAAAGCAAAAAACCAGAATGGCCTAAAAACTTTATTTCAACATCCCCTATCTTCATTCAATCTCCTAAAAATCCAGATTTTTTAAAGTTAATTATGATGCCAATACATCATCTCCACATATTCTCGGGCAAGACTTCCTCTCTAAGATATTTTACAAAAAGATCCCTAAAATCCTTAGGTTCGTCTAGGTAAGTAATTGGAACTCTTAAAGACTGATAGGTTCTTTTTACAAAACCTATTGATTCTGCAATCTCTATAGCATAAGAAATAGGCCTTGCAACTTTTATCCCATTAGATGTCAAAGATTGTACAAAAGCATCCATAGAATCATTTCTTGGAGCCACTCCTGCTGAAATAGTGAATAGGCATTTTGATATAAGCTCTTGAACTTCCCCATCGTGCAAAACAGAATCAACAAAATCTGCTAATTTAGATGCGGGAAGATATAACCTGACTTCTTTTCTCATATAATCAGTTCTTTATATCATGTTTTAAGTATTGTTGTCAAAGAAACATACATTGTCCACCCCATACTCTCCATAAATATTATTTTTTATGTAAATATTTAAGCGTTCAATTTATAATTTGATGATATCTCTTTAACGCTTATTTACCTTTTTTAAGAAAGGCAGATTAATTAATATTATAGAGCTAATCCCAATCATTGTAAAAAACATTAAAAACCAAACAAGACCATATGAAAGAACAGACAAACTTCCTAAACTGATTCTTAGACAGCTCTCATACACACACCCAATATTATTTACAGGAGTTGTAAACAACCTTATTACAATAAACACCGCGGAAACCTGTATTATGCTCAATATCCAAAAATCATTTCGTTTTAGTTTCATAAACCAAAGAGAGATTAGTGCTAGAGGAATAAGAAATATATGTTGATAACTCACAATATCTGAAAGAATTGGCTCACTCCTAATAAATAAATAATCCGTTATTCCAAACAATGAATTGCCAGTGAAAAAATGATAAAAAAAGTCAAAATTCCAGAATATAGCCGGAATTAGTAATATAGCGAGTTCACTAGCAACCAAATACGGCTTTCTAAAGAATACTCCAATTCCAGTAAGGAAAAGCCCTATATATGAAAACCATAATAATTGCTCAAATCCCCCTATGGAATAACCTACAAAAAAAGACAATATTGCCCAAGTAAGAAGCAATCCACCTATAATTCTTAGAATAATTATTTTATGTTCTTCATTCATCCAATTATTAAGCATTCACAATTTAAAAAACTCTTTATAGGATTATTTTACTTGACATTACAAAGACTTATAATAATTCATTAATTAAATAGGAAATGAAACTAGTTTATCTAAAATTAATTCTACCCCTTTTCATAATCTCAACATTTTTCGGTATGGTATTTCAAGAAAACATATTTTTTGACAACTTCATTCAAGATTCTCAAGACGAAATTTTATCCAAAAATTCCATTGGAATATTTATGAGTATTTTTTCACATAATCTCATAATTACTTTTTTATCATTGATATTTGGTACAATCTTTGGCATAGTTCCGATAATCGGGACCCTGATAAATGGTCTATTCCTTGGATACATAATATCCCAATATCCTTCAATCACCCCATTACTAAAAATATCCTCTTATGCCCTAGTTGAAATATCTGCCATTCTCATCTCATTTTCCCTTGGTACAAGCCTTGGATTTGAAAGGATAAAACATTATTTTAAGAAAAACAAAAAAAAGAAAGGAGTTATCATTCTCACAATAGGAATTATTGGATTCCTGATGATAGTGTCAAATTCAATTATTTCTATGCTTATCCCACTTTCCCTTGAAATCAAACTCATATTAATTATCTTAGGTGCAATTTTTTTAGCCCCTGCAATAATTGTTTTTTTTAAATTTGAAAACAGAAAAGAAAAGAAAGAGTACTTTAATAAAATCGGAAAAAACCTAATAATTTATTCAAAAATAGTCATTCCATTGTTGTTAATCGCGGCAATTATAGAAACAATTGCAATAATTATCTGGTAAATTACCACTCAACTTTTTCAATCTCTTTCTGATCGTACATCAGCCCATTAAACACATAGAAAGTTATAGTCTCTTCAGCCTGATCATCGAAATACCTAATCTGGCAATCACTATCATCATCCTTTGGATCAAAAATTTCTATGGCCATTTCCTTAGTGGTGCCATGATCTATCAAGACATAGTGAGCGTCCACTTCATATGCCTTACCATCTACATTTATGACATCTCCCTTCCCTACTTGTGCAATCGGCTTTGAAGCTTTAATTTTCATTTTTGACTCCTAGAACTTTTCTAAATTGTTCTTTATCTTCTTTGACTCCTAGAACTTTTTTAAATTGTTCTTTCTCTTCTTTGACTCCTAGAACTTTTTTAAATTGTTCTTTCTCTTCTTTGACTCCTAGAACTTTTTTAAATTGTTCTTTCTCTTCTTTGACTCCTAGAACTTTTCTAAAGTTGTAGATTTTAACCATTCATAAAATAGATAAATTGTGTTTTTAAGTCTTATCTTCCTCACTCAAGCCATTTGTATTTTCTCACGACAGATAGATTATGCCACCATGTTCCAAATCCGAAATATCTTCCTGCATGTACAACGGAAATACCTGCAAGCACCAATATGTAGATTAAATGATCATCTACAAAAGGATTTGTCTTTGGAGGAAAGACTGCAATCCACATAAGAAACATCATTATTCCCCCGAATAGGCTTGCAAAATTCACAAGGACTCCAAGAACTAAAGCAAGTCCTATTAATAATAATCCAAACATAAATACCCAATCAACCCAGACTTGTCCTGCAAGAGCTCCGAAAAAATCTGCAAATGGTCCCCTAACACTGCTTGTCAAAAATCCATAAGTTGGAGATCCCCCATTCACCCATGCCTTCTCAAATGTAGTAGAAAATCCTAATCCAAGAAGTTTATCAAAAAATGCCCATAGGAATACTGCTCCCAGAAGTATCCTTAGTCCAGCCCAAATAAATTTTCTTTTCCTTCCAAGACTCATTCTTTTTTCGTTCACTCTTTTTTTCATGTAAATTATAGATTATAGTTATTCTTAAGTCTAATCATAATTCGACTATTTTATACCCTCCAACGCCCAGGTTGTAAACTTCTGTATTTCCAATTTTAGTCATACCCTTACCCTCATGTATATGTCCGCAGAATGAATATCTTGGATGAAATCTTTTAATATAATCTAAGATTACCTTACTCCCCGCGTGTTTGCCATGCCAATGTTTAGGAGCCTTACCTCCGACCTTATCTAAAAATCCATAAGGCGGTTGATGATGTAATAGTATATCAATATCCTTAAATCTATTTAGAACTCTTCTTGCCTTATCAGTTGATTTCCTTGCCCTAGCCATCTTCTTTTTAAAATCTCCTGGTTTGAAATCTCTCACCCAATTAGTATCCATAAAAAATTCTAATCCTCCAATCCTAATACTCTTAAAATTCCTAACTTTATTGTTAATAACAGAAACATTAGACATCTTTATAATTTCATGAGGTAACCAAGGAGCTTTTCTGTTTTTCTCAGGTCTTCTTCCACCATAAGGTTCAACATTTCCATATATTAAAAACACCGGAGCAACTTTCCTCAAATAATTTAAGACATTCATAGACGAATCATAAACCTCCATGCTAACATTATAATCGAACTCTTCGTCATCTTCTAATTCAGATAAACCCTTATGTTTCCTTTTAACATTCTCAAAAAATCTCTGTCGAGCTAAATCTGCTTTTCCAATATCTCCAGTAACTAAAATTAAATCAACACCATTTTTAGGAACTTTCCTAAGCAAGTCAACTCTTCCATGCGGATCTCCAATGGCAAGAATTTTCATGCAACCCCCAAGGATAAATAATTAATAAACCTAACTAACAAGACCTATGGCATTGTCAAAGCAGTCTAAATATAATTCAAGTCTCTCTTTGTGCAATGGGTCTGCATGACCATTAAGTTCCCTTAAATGATCTCTAACGGCATCTCTCTCTTGAGAAAGTTTTGCTACAAGTTCTTCAGAACCCCTACTATCATAAACCCCTGGAGAAATAAAGGCTTCAAAATAAACTGGAAGGCGTACTTCCCTTCCTGTAATTACATTTACGGAAATCTTTTCCCCTACAGGTTGTTTTCTTAATTCTGTGTAACTTCTTCTTCTACTCATTTTAATTTTTTGGAGCAAGGTGAATAAAAAAACTATCCTTTTAAACCTTACTATTTATCACTTTAAAGAAATAACTAATTTACTCAATGATTCATTCAACTAAAGACAGCTTATGCAATGCTAAGGGCTGTACCTAGTCATTGTCCTAGGAAAAGGCATTGCATCTTTTATAGTATCAAGCCCACATATCCAACTTATAACTCTCTCAACACCCATTCCAAACCCTCCGTGAGGAACACTTCCATATCTTCTAGTATCAAAATAAAACTCATACTTTGAAGGATCTTCTCCCTGTGCAATCAAATTCTCCTTAAGCTTTTCAATACTTTCTTCTCTCTGTGAAGCTCCAACAATCTCTCCGTATCCTTCAGGAGCTATCATGTCAAAACCCAAGACGACTTTCGGATTTTTAGGATCTTCCTTCATATAGAAAGCTTTTACAGCCTTAGGATATCTTGTAACAATTATAGGAGTATCATACAACTTACTTAGTTCGTCTTCTTCAATTGTTCTCAAATCCTTTCCCCATGTGATTTTCATTTTAGATTTATCAGCAAGAATCTTCAAAACATCGTCGTAGCTCATTCTTGGAAATTTCTTTTTCAAAACAGGTTCAAGTTTCTTTACATCTCTCCCAAGAATTTCAAGTTCTTCCTTATTCTTTTTCAAGACTTCAGCAACAATTTCTTTGATAGCCTCTTCAGCATCATCTTGCAAATACTCAAAATCTTCCCAGGCTGATTCCATCTCAGCATGCCAATATTCTGTTAGATGTCTACTAGTCTTAGATTTCTCAGCTCTGAAACTTGGCTGTATTGTGAATATCTTTTCAAGAGCAAATATTCCAGGTTCTGCATGGAGCTGCCATGTCTGTGCTAAGTACAATGGCTTTCCAAAGTAATCCACTTTGAATAAAGTTGCTCCTCCTTCTGCCTGCATTCCCAACAAACTAGGACTATGATATTCATAAAATCCTTTCTTATGCCAATGCTCTCTCAATCCTTGTAAAACAGTATCTCTTATTTTTAAAATAGAAGTCATTTTCCTACTTCTCAACCATAAATGTCTTCTATCTCCAAGAAGTTCCTCATTCAGATCCTTGTTTATAGGAAAATCAATGCTCTCTCCAACAAGTTCAAACTCATCTACATTTATCTCATATCCACTTGGAGCCCTCTTGTCTTCCTTGATAGTTCCAGAAATCTTTACAGAAGATTCAATTTGCAATTTATCAATCTTCTCCCAATCTTTTTCAAATTTATCTCTCTCTAAAACACACTGAATAATATCACTAGAATCTCTCAAAACAATAAACTTAATTTTATTGCTTCCCCTCTCTCTATACACCCAACCACGCACAGCTACTTTCCCTTTTCCTTTCTTTATTGCATCAGCAATTGAAATATATTTTTCCATCATTTCTTCTCCAATTTCAACCCGACTTCTTTAAGTTGATCATCACTTACAAATGAAGGTGCATCCATCATCAAATCAGCAGCATTCTTATTTTTTGGGAATGCAATTACATCTCTTATAGATTCAGATTCGGTTATCAACTGCAATACCCTGTCAAGTCCAAATGCAATTCCTCCATGAGGAGGAGCCCCATAACTCAAAGCATCTAACAAGAAACCAAACTTCTCCTTAGCCTCTTTTTCTTTTATTCCCAGTGCAGAAAATACTTCGTTCTGAATATCCTTATTATGAATTCTAATACTTCCTCCTCCAATTTCACTTCCGTTCAAAACTAAATCATAGGCCTTAGCTTTTATTTTCCCTAAATCCTTAAAGTTTGCATTATCTTCAGGTGAAGTAAATGGATGATGCATTGCATACCACCTCTTGTCTTCTTCCTTCCATTCAAACATTGGAAAATTCAAAACCCATGTGAGGGCAAATCTCTCTCCTTTCTTTCTTGTATCCGGATTATCTCTTCCATAGTTCTTCATTGCCTCATCATAAGTCATTCTTGAAAAGGGAGTCTTCAATTCAATCTCCAATACTTCTTTGAAAACAAAACTCCAAAGTCTTTCCATATAGGAGATCATATCTTCAACATCGACAAAACTCATTTCTATATCAAGCTGGGTGAATTCTGGTTGTCTATCTGCTCTTAAGTCTTCATCCCTAAAACATCTAGCAATCTGATAATATTTGTCAAGTCCACCAACCATGCAAAGTTGTTTGAATATCTGAGGACTTTGAGGAAGAGCATAGAACTTTCCCTTATTCACTCTGCTCGGAACAATATAATCTCTAGCTCCCTCAGGAGTAGACTTCGCAAGCACTGGAGTCTCTATATTCACAAATCCTTCCTTATCCATAAAATCATGTATTGCCTTATACACCTTATGCCTTAAAATCATATTACCTTGCATCTTTTCACCCCTCAAATCTAAATATCTATATTTCAATCTCATGTCCTCACTGCTTTCTGCTTTCATATCGAAAGGTAATGTAGGACATTTCGTATAAATCTGCAATGAACTAGCAAAAACTTCTATATCTCCTGTCTCTATCTTAGAGTTTTTATCTTTTCTTTCATTGACTTGTCCTTCAACCCCAACAGAACTCTCCAAGCTAAGCTCCTTCAAAAGCTTCTTGTCAATATCTTTCTCAGTCATTACAATCTGAGTCTTTCCATACCTATCTCTTAAATCAATAAACCACAATCTTCCAAAGTTTCTAATAGAATCAACCCATCCAGATAGTTTTACCTTCTTACCAACATTACTTCTTCGCAATTCCCCGCAAGTATGTGTTCTAAGCATGACTAGATTAAAAAAGAGTTATTTTTAACCCTTTTGTTAAACTTTAAAACTTTTTATAAATCAATTTATTGCTGTTTTTCGGCGCGTGTGCCTTCGGCACCCTTACGTACCCCAAACGAATACCTGCCGTCGTAGTACGGATTGTAACCGACGACGCAAAGCCTGCCGCCGACGAAGCCGTCGTCGCTGACGTCAGGAACTCGTAATTGAGGAGAATCTGTTTTAGCAAATCCCCCTCCCAACCAAGGACTACGTCTATAATTCTCTGAAGCTCTTGCAAGCATTATAGCTCTTTCTGGATTGCCTACCAAAGCAATAAGACCTGGATTTTCTGCAAAATCTAAAAAAGACTGCTCTTTAAACTGGAATCCGTGAGGAACAAATCTCACAAGTCCATCATCACTATAAACAACATCTCCTTCTTTTCTCTCACCTAATCTTTCTCTAAGATCAGATTCATATACGCCTAAATTCCCTCTAACCAAGGCCAAATCCGGATTATCATCAACAAAAATTCCTTCTCTTCCTGTCAAGGCCATTGTTTTTCCAGTCATCCAATTATTTCTTAATGTACCAATAACTTGTTTAGCTTCTTCTATGTCTTTTCTCGCTAAAGCAGAATAAACTAGAGGCGCAAGTTGTCCAAAAGTCGGAGCTTCAAAACCCATTTCTTTAGGCCCATAACTGGCCTCCCTTAATCCTAAATAGCTTGTTGGGCCAACTCTTTGAGAATTGAATTCTAAAGGGGTTCCATCTGAATCATAAACTTTCATAGTTGTAACTCCTCTTTCCACTTCGAATCTTGGTCCAGTGATTGTCCCTTTAATCATACAAAATCCAATAAAAAAGTCTATTTAAACTTTTCTTATTATATACTACTCTTAAAAAGTAACTCTTCGCCCATAAAAAAATATTTAAACTATAGTTTATCTATAGAACAATGGATTCAATAACAACTATACAACTAAGAAAAAGCGTTAAAAAAATGCTTGAAAGTCTAAAAGAAAAAAAAGATGAGACTTACGAAGAGATTATAGTAAAATTAATAGATGAGAATGAGAATGAAAAAAAGAAAATAGAACAGCTGATGATAGAGGAATACAAAGAAACCGCTGAAGAAAGCTTAAAAATATCAAAAGAATGGGAAGGAGCACTAATGGATGGATTGGACAAAAATGAGAGATGGAATTATTAAAAGAGGAGATATCTTTTGGGCAGATTTAAATCCTACTAAAGGCCATGAGCAGGGAAACATCAGACCGGTTCTAGTTGTTCAAAATGATATAGCTAATAGATACAGCCCTACAATAATAGTTGTTCCTATCACATCCAGACAAAAGACAAAGACCCACATTACAAATGTTCTTATCACATCCAATGAATCAGGCTTAAAAGAAAATTCGTTAATCCTCTGCAATCAAATAAGAACAATAGACAAATCAAGAATAATAAAAATAGTCTCTTCGCTTGACAGAGAAACAATGAAGCAGGTTGACTTAGCCATTAAAAGAAGTCTTGACTTAATCTATTAATCTTTTAAACCTCTTAATTCTATACTTATTCATGGTTGATAAAAAGAATTTCTCATTTAAAATCCTCTCTCAGGATAAAAAATCCCTAGCAAGAGCAGGAATAATTCACACTAGAAGTGGAAAAATAGAGACTCCTTATTTAGTCCCAGTAGCAACAAGAGGTTTCATAATATCTCTCACTCCAAAAGATTACAAAAAGCTCAAAATTCAAGCCCTCTTGGCAAACACCTATCACCTACACTTCATGCCCCCTGGAGATGAAGAAATAAAGAAAGCAGGAGGATTGCATAAAACAATGCAGTTTTCAAAACCAATCTTCACAGACTCTGGAGGATTCCAAGCTCTTTCTTTAGGAATAGGCAGACAAAGAAATATGAGAAAACTTGGATTCTTCCCAAAAGACAGAGAAATATCTCAGGAAGAGAATAATGAATCATTCGCAGAAATGACTCCAGAAGGCATAATGTTCACATCCACTTATAACAAAGAAAAAAGATTCATCTCTCCAAAAAAGTCTATGGAAATCCAATCAAACCTCAATTCAGACATAATAATGGCTTTCGACCAATGCAATTGTGCAGGAGACACTAAAAAAGAAACTCTTGAAGCTATGAATCGTTCACATCTTTGGGAAATTGAAAGCCTCACACACCACAATAAATCCCAAGCACTCTATGGTATAATCCATGGAGGAGCATTTCCAGATTTAAGAAAGAAATCAACGCGATTTATCAAATCAAAGGATTTCGAAGGTATTGCAGTAGGCGGCTCACTTGGAAAAACAAAATCAGATATGTACTCTCTCTTAAGCATAATAATGCAAGATCTCCATGAAGACAAAAGACCAAGACACATGTTAGGAATTGGTTGGGTAGATGATATCTTTGAATGTGTCTCTTTAGGAATGGATACCTTCGATTGTGTAGAGATGACAAGAATAGCAAGACACCGTTCAGTCTACATCTCTCCAGAATCTGGCGGAAGTAAAATCAATCACTTCAAAACCAGAGTAAATCAAACAAATTTCTCAACTAGTAAAAAGATAGACAAACTCTGTAAATGTCCAACTTGTAAAAAGTTCAACAGAAAACAATTCTATGAATTATATCTAAAAGACAGAAGATTATTCAATCATTATGCTACAATGCACAACATCTTTTTCATGGCGACTCTTATGGAATGTATAAGAAAATCCATAAAACAAGGAAAGTTCCAGCAACTAAAGAAGAAATGGCTGAAAGATTAATTTCTTTTCCTAAGTCCAAGATAATCTAAAATTCCAAATCTCTTCTTTTCCGCTTTAGGTTTCTTGGTTTTTTCTGATTCAGGCAACTTATTATATCTACTAAATGACTCGCTTAAAACCAATTTGGCATCATCCGAAGTACTTGGATCAAAAATAAGACGACTAACAAACGAATTATTATAACTGGAAGAGTAAGTAATTGTTCCTAAAGCAACATCTTGTTTTATAATCCTGCATGGAAAAACTTCATTTATACTTCCTGATTGAGAATCATACTCGAAAGATAACCTTGCCTCAAAGAGTATAACCTCCTCTCCAACCACTCTGCTAGTTGGATTCGCAAGCATAGCTGCATGATTAATTCCATTACCTGAATCCACTAAGAGTTCTAAGTTCTTCTCAATAGTTTCTTTTGTAGACATATTTTAAAATCTCCTAAATGAGTATTTAAGGTTACGCCCTCTAATTTTTCAGATTATTTTTGATTTTATTAAAAGAATTCAAAACTGAATAGCTGCTGCAGAAGTAATCAACCCTGAGCCGAAAGCAACCACCACAACCTTGCTACCTGATTTTACAATTCCCTTTCTTCTTGCTTCATCTAATGCAACAGCACATGTAGCGGAAGACATATTTCCGTAGTCTCCAATATTTTTATAGACAATTGCTCCTTCTTCCCTTACCCTATCCTCTACTTGTTGAAGAATTCTTAAGTTAGCTTGATGAGGAATATAAACATCTGCCCTTTCCCATCCTGCAATTTTCTTAACTTGCGAAGCTGCATCTAACATTCCTCTTACAGCTTCTTTCATGACTTTTCTTCCCTCAGGCATTCTAAGAATTCTTCCAGAATCTCTAAAAATCCATCCATCTTTTCCATCAAAAGGATCACTTCTGGAATAAGTGGCTAGTATTCCCACAAGATCATTTGTAGGAGTTAAAACAGCTGCTCCAGCACCATCACCAAAAATCCAGGAATTTATATCTTCATTATCCATCATTCTAGTCAAACATTCTGCTGCAACAACCAAGTAATTTCCAGGATTTCTTAAATTTCTAGCATCTGCTTGAGCTAATGCTTCTGGAAAACCTGCACATGCAGCACTAAAATCATAAGCAAGACAATTTCGAGCACCGAGCATTCTCTGAATTTTCGTTGCCCCGCTAGGATAATTTGTGTCTTCGGACACGCTGGCCAAAATTATTCCCTTTAAACTGTCTACTTCGATTCCCGCATTCTCAATAGCCCTCAGTGCTGCTTTATATCCCATATCTGAAGGGCATTCATTTTCCCTCGCTCTTCGCCTCTCTTTTATTCCTCCAAGATTAAATATATCTTCTTCTGAAAGAACCTTCTCTCCAATAACACTTCCACTAGAGTCATAAATTTTCAATGGCCGATTAGCAAAAAAATCATTTCTAATAACTCCTTCAGGCAAATAACTTCCAGTACCTGCAATCATAAGGCGAACATTATCCATATAAAAACCACTGCAAAATGATTTAAAAATACTTTTATTTCATTAAGAAATGTATTGCCTACCAACATATGTCGATAGCTAAAATAATAATCTAAAATTTTCTTACTCTTTCACTTATAGATTAAATTTCTACATAGAAAATCTCAAAAAATCAACTATCAAAATTACTCAAAGCCGAGAAAACAGAAAAATTTATAAGTACCCACACATACACCCATATATGGCAACTAAAAATATCTCCATAACTCTTGAAGCTTACAAAAGACTATCTGCTCTAAAACTGGAAAGGGAAAGTTTTTCAGACGTAGTTAATAGGATCACAAAAAAAACAGATATTGATAACCTTAAAAAAATCCACGGAATCCTCAAAGGCAAGAAAGGAGGGGATCTTGAAAAAAATATTCTTGAAAATAGAAAATTAAGAAGGAAAATGCACGAGGAAAGAATAAAAAAATTAGGGGAGCAATGGAGTAAATAAATGGTTTGTCTAGAAACAACATTTATGATTGACTTGATTAATGGAAGGATTAGCATAGACTATTTAGAAAAGAATTTTAGTAAGAAAGAAATATTTATAGCATCTCCAACAATCCTTGAGATTATAAGAGGATTGAATCTAGAATCTAACTCTAAGAATATAAAACCTAGAGAAGAGGAAGAAACAAAAAGGATTATCTCCCTTTTTTCAGTGTTAGATTTTGGAAAGGAAGAAGCAATCTTAGCAGGAGAAATAGAGGCTAGATTATCCAATGAGGGATCTATAATCGATATTGAAGATATTATGACTGGAGCAATATGCATAAAAAACGAAGAAATACTAGTGACTAAAAACAAAAAGCATTTTGAAAAAATCCCTGATTTGAAGATATCTGATTATTGACTAAACTTGTGCTCTTCAAACTTATGCACCCTCAATTTAATCACGCTTCTCCAAAGATCAAGTTTTTTATTATATTAATAGAATATATATTATTTAATATATATATTAGAGTAGATAGGTTTAAATATCTGACTTTTTTCAAAGATTTATGAAAAATCCTAAAATTGCAGTAGTCCAATTTGAAATAAATCAATACCAACCTGAAAAAAATCTAGCAAAAGCAGAAGAATTCATAAAAAAAGCAGCTAGCCGAGCAGATTTAATAGTTTTTCCAGAGGATTTTATTACGGGACCTTTGATAAAAAAAGTTGAGTTCGCAGATTCTAGTAAAAAATATGTAAAATTTTTCCAAGAATTAGCAAAAAAATATAATATAGACATTGTTCCAGGCTCTATAATTGAAAAAGACAATTTTGGGTTGTATAATACAACATATTACATTAACTCAAATGGTAAAATACTTTCTGAATATCAAAAAAACGATGTGCCACCACGCCTTAAAAGGCATGGTTTGAAAAGGCACTCGTTTTTTGGATGCTCAAGGAATCTGTCAAGTTCCTTGACATAAAAAAATAAATCTCTGGCACCCAGAAAAGAAATACATCAATCCAGGAAACAAAATTTCTGTATTCAATACAAAATTTGGAAAGATTGGGATTGTAATTTGTTGGGATTTAATGTTTCCTGAAATCTTTAGAAAAATGGTAAGATTAGGAGTTAATATCTTAATCTGTCCAAGTTATTGGACTTTTGAAGATGCTTCTGTTGGTTTGAAATACGATAAAAATTCGGATGCCAAACTTGTTGATGCTTTGTGTATTGGTAGGGCTTTTGAAAACGAAATAATAATAGTTTATTGCAATCCTGCGGGAAATCTAATTCTTCCGAAATTGAGAGGAAAATTACTCGGACATTCTCAAATTGCTGTTCCGTTTATGGGCGCAATAAAAAAGCTTGAACATAATCGTGAAGAAATGTTTATTCAAGAAGTTGATACAGCTATTTTGAAAGATGCCGAAAAAGCGTATAAAATTAGAAATGATTTGAAAAAAAGAATATTGTCTTAATCTTAACCAACAACCCTATTAATAACAGGCAAAAATTTCCAACTGGATTTTTGAATGTCCAAGAAGAATCAACTTACGATTCTTTGCAGGATTTCCATAGCCTTCTTGGCATCTAATTTCCCGGCAAACTTAGCCATTACTAATCCCATATAAGCATTAGGTCTTAATCCAGGTTTCTCTTTCACTATTTTTCTTATCTCAGCTTCAATATCATCATCGCTTGCTTTCTCAATCTTAATTGCTTCTTCAACCTTCTTCCCTTCTAAGATTCTCTGCATGACCTCTTTTACATCCCCTTCAGAGAGCTCTTTTTTCTTAACTTTTTCAAGTATTTTTTCAAGAACTCTTTCGTTCAATACGTTCTTTATTTCATCAATGCTTTTCTTCATCTTTGTAGCAAACTCATTCCTCCAAAGAGAAACCATCTTCCCAATTAAATTTGCATCCTTGCTATAAACCTTAATCAAAATTAAAAATTCATCTAAGTCTTCATTATTATCAAGAACTAAATTAATCAATTCATCATTTAATCCCTTCTTCTTCAACTCTGATTTTATCTCTGTCTTGAGCTTAGGAAGATTTTTCTTTAATTTGTCAAGTCTTTCTCTTCCAATTTTCAATAAGGGTAGGTCTGTTTCAGGATACATTCTGTCCTTTCCAGGAAGAGGTCTTAAAAATTCTGTCTCTCCAGAAGGAAGTGCATTTCTTACCCCTCCCTCAGTCCATTTTGCACGCTCTCCAACAATTTTCTCCTTTTCCTTTTCTTTCATTATATCTTCTAATTGTCTTTCAATCTCAATGTCAATAGTCTTAACCATCATCTTAGGATCTTGAAATCCTTTTATCTCAACTCTATCATGTCCTTTAATAGAAACATTTACATCCTGTCTAATAGTCCCAATCCCCCTCTTTACTCTACATGCCCGTAATATCTCTCCAATCTTCAAAGCGCACTCTTTCACTTGTTCCGGATTTTTCATTTCGGGAGCAGTTGCAATTTCAACAAGAGGAATTCCAAGCCTATCAAGCCTGTAAATGACCTTGTCTTTTTCCCTTTTGATAGTACGAGCAGAATCCTCCTCAAGAATAACTGTCTCTATAGGAACATTTCCAAAGGAAGTTTCTACAAACCCGTCATACCCAATAAGCAAAGTTCTCTGAAAACCTGAAGTATTACTTCCATCGATAACTGTTTTTCTCATTACCTGCGAAACAGGGTATATTTCACAATTCAAAAGTAAAGCAATCTGTAAAACGACATTCAAAGCATCTTCATTCACACTATGTGGAGGCTCTTCGTCCAATTCAACTAAGCTCACAACATCTTTATGAACTTCATAATGAAACTCTTTATCTAGTGCAGCCTCATGTGCAACAGCAACATCAACCTCCCCGCTTTCTCCAGCAACCGCATGCAATTTTCTTTTTATAACATAATCAGGTTCTTCATTTTTCAAATAACTCGGCGCTCCAGAAAACAGCTTAGGAGTATCTAGTTGTTGATGTATCTCTAAACCTGCTTTAAACCCAATTTTAGTATAATCCTTATTCATGATAAAACGATAAGAACAGAGTTTAATAAATTTAGCTAATCAATCACACCCGCAAGACCTATTAACAATTTGATATTTTAAGTGAGCTCTCTTGGCACATATGGAAAGAACCTCACCTAATTCTCTTTCCCCTATATCTCCAATCACTTCAAGTTTCTCTCCCTTCTTACCTTGATTATTCTTTTCTATTTTAACCTTTATTCCCCCTCTGTTCCCTCTTCTTCCTATATTTCTAAGAGCATTAGCAGTAGAATGGACTGCGCCAGGTTGATCAACATTCGTAAGAAGCACATCATAAGCTCTGTTCTTAGCTAGTTCAGCCTCCAATCTTTCAGCAGAAGCCAAAACTCTAGAGCCTATGTATTCTGTAAACAACCTCTCAGATTCAGAAGGTTGAAAAGCTGTACTCTTAAAAGCATACCTATCAGACAATGCCCCCTTAAGAAGATTAAAATACAATTCGCTATCTGTAAGAGGAATTATGGCTGGAGGGTGTCCTGTCTTGGCCAAACAAAAATTTTGCAACAATTGAGCAGCCCTTTTATTTCCATCAGCATATGGATGAATTCTGATTAAATCAAGATGTGCCGCAGAAGCTCTTAAAACAGAATGTATATCTGAAGCATTCAAAAAACCAACAAGATTATCTATTCCCTGAGGCACCTCTAATGGTCCAGGTGGAGCGAATCCAAAAACTTGAACTTCTCGATTTCTAAATCCCCCACTATTTTTCTCTGGCAATAATATTTCACCAAGTTTAGAAAGAGAAAAAAGATCTATCCCATTTCTAGCCAAAAGATCCCAGGCGTTGCCTAATCTTGACCTGATTTGGGGCTCACTTAACTCAAAAATTTCCTTATCTTCTTTTGGAATACTTCTAGGATCCATAACTCTCGTGAATTCAAGAAAATAAGATTCTCTGCCTGCCTCCTCCCTTAATGCTCTAGTAAATTCCTTATAAACACATTTAGAATACTCTGGGTGAGTATTTATTCTTCCAACTACTTGGTCTATTCTCCTTAATATATCCATAAAAATTCCACTCAAAAACTATATTTAAACCTTTCTCTTTGTAACTCCCTAATAGTTAAAACAATTAAACACTAACAAGTTCTTCCTTAGGTTGATAAATTTTCCCTAATTTTTTTCTTGTAATTCTAGCCTTAGGATCTGTAGGCTCAATAGTTCTTGCG
>PFDB01000004.1:0-24068 GCA_002763075.1 Candidatus Pacearchaeota archaeon CG10_big_fil_rev_8_21_14_0_10_34_76
GATTTATTCAAGTTGAGAGAGCAATAGATTATGTGAGAAATCAGGATGTGCATCACTCGTAGAAGCCTTGCCCTTTAGGGCAAGGAGTAGTCACTCTTTCCGTATTTTTTAATAAATCATAATCCAACGAATCTTTTAGGTAGTTGTGCCAATTTAGTTTTTTTATGGTTCCGGGTTTTGAGCTAGGAGTTATTTTCCACCCTGTCTTATTCCATTTTTTTAATCCTTCCTTAGGCTCGTTTTTTAACCATAATTCTCCGGATACTCCACCTAGTGGTGCTAATCCTTTGATTTTTTCAGGATGCCTTTTTGCATAGGTGCCTAGACATACTGCTCCAGTGCTATGGCCTATCAAGTAAAATGGTTCAACATACCAGGGCTGTTTTTTTGCCCAGTTAATAACATCTTCTAGATCTTCATAGTAATTTGTGGTTGTGGCTAGTTCGTAGGTTCCATCACTTTCTCCGAAGGAATTTGTTGTGTCAAATCTGAATGCTATAATGTCTTTTTTTAGAAATGCTTCAGCCATGGCTACAATCATAGGAATTTCTTTAAAGCCTCCTAGGCCGTGCATGATAAATGCTAAACCTCTTGGGTTTTTAGGAAATTCAACAAGTACACTTATTTTTTGACCCCTTCTATTTTTTATGAATTTGTTTTCCATAACTTAATATGGTTTTAGAATTTAAAAAGTTAGGGTTTAAGAACTAATTTTTGGGGATATTCATGGTATATGAATTATCTCTTGAAATCTTTGACTAATGCTAATTGATTATCTTCTGAATCTCTAAAAAATGCAATTTCCCCCCAAGGGAATGTTGTTATGTGGTTTTCATCTACACTTATGAAATTTGGCATGTCCTTATCAAAGAAGAATTCAACTCCCTTTTCTTTAAACTCTTTAACAGATTTTTCTATGTTTTCTACATAAAATTCTAATCCGTGATTAACTCCTCCATGCAAATAAAGATGTATTTCAGCATCTCCTACTTGTATTGCTGCCCAGTCTTTTTCATGGATTCTACAAGATAAATTTAATATTTCTGTATAAAATTCAATCGCTCTTTTTAGGTCTTTAACTTGAACATCTATTATTGCTTTCATTTTAGAATCCTTTCATCATACGTTTTTTGCCGAGTTTCTTTGCGAGTTTCTGCATTGTCTTTTGATCTAATTTGCCTTCTGCCATTGCTGAATGGGATTTCATCATTTCTTTTAGCATTTTGTATTGTTTTAAAAGCATCCTTATATCACTTGTAGTTGTTCCTGAGCCCTTTGCTATTCTTTGAAGACGAGATGTTTGTTTTTCTAGAATATCTGGATTTTCTATTTCTTCTGGAGTCATGGAATTTATTGCATTTTTCCAGTGTTTTAATTTTTCTTGTTGTCCTACCATTGCTGATTCTGGGATTTTTGCTTTTCCAAGACCTGGAATCATGCTCATTATTTTGTCCATTGAACCAAGGGATTCCATGGATTCTAATTGTGCCTGGACATCACGGAGTGTAAGTTTTCCTTCTTCTAAGTTTTTTTGGGTTTTTTCAAGAGCCTTCTTGTTTGTTATAGACTCTATTTTTTCCAAGAGAGATGAGAGATCTCCCATTCCTAAAAGGCGAGAAAGGAATGATTCTGGATTGAATAATTCAATATCGTGAGGCTTTTCACCTGTGCCAATGAATATAACTGGAACTTTTGTTTCTGCGCAGGCAGTAAGAGCTCCTCCTGCTTTTGCAGTGCTATCCATTCTTGTGATTATAACTCCTGTGATGTTTACTGCTTCCTTGAATGTTTGGGCTTGTTTTTTTGCGGTTTGGCCTATATCTGCAGGCATCACAAGGAATGTTTCTGTTGGAGAGATGGTTTTTGAGATATTTTCTATCTCTTCTAAAAGAGAGGAGTCTAGAGCATCACGGCCTGCAGTATCTACAAGAACAAGAGAGAATTTGTCTATTTCTTTTTTATATTTTTTCCATATTTTTATAGGGTCTTTTTCTTCTGGAGAGATGAAACATGGAATGTTCAATTTATCTGAGAGTTGTTTTAATTGTTCTGATGCTGCAGGCCTGTGCACATCAAGTCCTACTGTGCAGACTTTTTGGCCTCGTTTGTTATAATAAAGAGCTAGTTTTGAGATTGTAGTTGTTTTACCTGCGCCATAGAGACCGAGCATCATAAAAATATTTTGCTTTTTAGAATTTAGGATGATTTCTTTTTTTTCTCCAAGAATTGAAAGAAGTTCTTCATGCAACAATTTGATTACGTGCTCTTTTTTTTCTATACCTTTTATTCTCTCATCAAGGGCAGCTTTTTTTATTTTTTGAGTGATTTCAAGTACGAGAGAGACATTGACATCTGCTTCTATTAAAGCACGCTGAAGATCCTTTACAATGCTATCAACGAGGTTTTTATCAAGGAATACAGCATTAGCTATCTTATCTGTCGTTTTCTTTAGTGTATTTGATAATTTATCTAATACCATTGGAAAGCGAGGATATAGCAAGTATTAAAGATTTTGGGTTATAGTCTATTTTGTAGGATAACAATGTTTATTAATTGGATTTCTACTCCTCATTAATGAATGGCAATTCAAAGAGGCGTACATGATAATTATTTTAATAACTCTTCTAACCATATATTCTATAGGGTACGTTTTGCAAGATTAGACGACGATCAAGTAACTGGCGTTCAATATCATGATTGTCGGGGAGATATTAATTTTATCCCCTTGGAAAACCTTGAAAACGTTGCTAGAATTCCTGCCTATGATGGAGACATGCCAAGAAATTTTGTAGAAGTATTGCAAGAAATTGGGGATTCTGGAGCAGATGCCTTTTTTGGACTGGCTGGAAGAGATCATGTTGGCGAATATATTTGTTTAAGGTTTGCTAGAAAATCACCTCTTTCGGGTGCTCAAATCAGGGAGGTAATTGTTGAAGAATCTATTCAAGTCCAAGACTGTTTAATATAGCTGATTTTTTGAATTCTATGAGATCTTTGTAATCTTGTCCTTCACCGAGGAAATATATTGGCTTTCCAGTGACATAGGAAACAGACAACGCTGTGCCACCCTTCTCATCAACATCTGCTTTTGAAAGGATTATTCCATCTATTCCTATTGCTTCATTGAATGTTTTTGCTTGTTCAATGGAATCATTTCCTGCTATTGATTCTCCAACAAATATTTTTAGGTCTGGCTTGATTACCCTAATGATTTTTTCCATTTCTTTAATTAAGTTTTCTTTTGTGTACATTCTTCCTGCAGTATCTATCAAAAGGCATTTTATTTTGTTCTTTTCTGCGTATTTTTTTGCATCAAATGCCACAGCCGCTGGATCTGAACCATATTGCTGTTTTATAACATTTAATCCGAGATTAGATGCGTGTTTTTCTAATTGTTCTATTGATGCAGCTCTGAAAGTGTCCCCTGCAGCAAAAACACAGGAAATGCCATTGCTTTTTAGTTTATACGCGAGTTTTGCAAGAGAAGTAGTTTTTCCAGATCCATTTATCCCAAAGAAAACTATTGTGTAGACTCCTGATTTTTTCTTTATTTCTTCTATTAAGTCTGGGGCTTCTACCAGGACAGATGAAATTGACTCTTTTAGAGAGTCTGAAATTGTTTTTTCAATGGTACCTTTTTTAACTTCAATTCCTATTAAATCTTTAGAGAGGTTTTCTTTTATTCTATCTACAACCTCTAGAGCTACATTATTTTCTAGAAGTATAAATTCTAAGGGTTCAAATATTTCATCTATATGTTCTTTTTCAAGAGTAGTTGTCGATAAGGAAATTTTTTTTGCGAATCTTGATAGAAATGAAGGTTTTTTCTCAAGTTCTTCTTCTTTAAGTTCTTCAGTTTTTATCTTTGAAATTTCTTCTTGTTGTAAGGGTTCTTCAATTTCCTTATCTTTTACAGGTTTTGATTTTGTAATTTTTTTAGAGGTTTTTTCTGGCTTTTCTCTAATTTTTTTAGATTCTTTTTTAGATATTTCTTTCTTTGGCTTGGGTTCTTCTAATGTTTCTTTTGAACCTAAAAAGTTTTTTAGCTTGTCTCTAAGTTTTGAAAACATAAAATTCTTAGTTTAAGGAGAGTTAAGAAGTTTGTGGTTAGAGGGATATGTATAGAGTTTGATTTAAGGGTATTTTATGAGGGAATGAGAATAAAATGTAAGAAGAAAATGTAAATGGATTAGTTCTGTTAATTAGTTTCAATTTAGGTTGATAATATTTATTAAGGGTTATTGGTTTTAGGAGTAATGAAAGGTATTTTTGTTATCCTTGATGGTGTAGCTGATGAGGGGTGTCAAGCATTGGGAATGAAAACTCCATTGGATGCTGCAAAAACTCCAAACTTAGATTATTTAGCCAAAAAGAGTAAGTTAGATTATTGTTATTCTGTAAAGGAAGGGATTGCTCCCGAATCTTCTAATGCTGTCGTCTCTTTGTTAGGGTATGATCCTAATCTTGCTCCACGAGGGCCATTAGAAGCACAGGGATATGGGATAAAATTGACAAGAGGAGATTTGGCATTAAGAGTTAATTTTGCAAGTGTAGATAGTTTAGATGGAATTGTACTTGATTCTAGGGCTGGAAGGACTTTGACTACGAGAGAAGCTAAACTATTGGCAAGGGCTATAAATCAAAAGGTAAAATTGCCTTTCAAATTTGATTTTTATTCAACTTCACAGCACAGAGGAGTTGTTGTTTTCAGGGGAGGGTTTTCTGACAACATTTCTAATGCAAACCCATTTTATAGCAATGGAAATGCTATGAGGGTACATAATCCTAAGTTTGTATTCTCTAAACCGTTAGATGATGAAGAAGATTCAAAGCTTGCTGCAGATCTTGTGAATATGTTTATCAGAAAAAGTCATGAAGTATTGGATAAACATCCCATAAATATTACAAGGGCAAAGAAGGGACTTTATGCAGCAAATGTGCTTATATGCAGAGAGGCGGGAAATGAGCCAGTGAGATTCAAGAAATTAAGAGGAAAATGGATGGCTTTGGGGTATATGCCTCTTGAGAGGGGAATTGCAAAGGCTGCAGGAATGGATGTGTTTAGGTTTAGCTATCCTAAATTCAAGGGAATGGATGCTTATTCTCATCTTCATGCGGGACTGAGAAAGGCAATAAAACAGAGTGTGAAAATGATTAGAAAAAATAGGAAGAAGTATGATTATTTTTATGTCCATATAAAGGAGACTGACATACCAGGACATGATAATAAGCCATTGGATAAAGTGAAAATGATTGAAGTTTTGGACAAGCAGTTATTCTCTTTTTTAAGGGGATTTGTAGTGAAAAATAATTGTAAACTTGTTGTGACTGCAGATCATACAACTTCATGTAGGTTAAAAGCCCATACAGACAAGCCTGTGCCTGTGATGTTCTATGCTTCTGGAAATGGAAAGGAGAAAGAGCAAAGATTTAGAGAGGAAGATGGTCTAAAAGGAAAGAAGATAATGGGGAGAAAACTTCTGGAAAAGACATTGTTTGCTAAATTGTGAGTTTAGGAAGCGTAATCATTATAAACTGGGCTGAAACTCTATTTATATGAACTATGATGAATTATACGAATATCTTAGGAAAGAGAAATATAGTGAACAATTGCAAGTATTACCAAAGAATTTTGTTATTGAGCTAGGTGAGTATTTTAGGGAGAAGAAGCAGGGTCTTGTTCAAGGAGATATGTTCTCTAATGATTCACTTTCTGAGAAAAAGCAATTTGAAAATTCTATTTCTATATTTAAGGAGTTAATGCTGAGGAGGAAGAAGAAAATACTCAATTTGGTATTTGTGGCTTCTGAAACTGGAATAATGAAGAAAGATTTTGGAAATTTGCTTTTGTTTGAGCAGGAATTGTTTGATAATCTGATAAATTCAGTGAATGAGGCAGATAAGAGCTTGAATGATTTGCTTATTGGAAAGGATGCTGTTGAAAAGGAGTTCAAGCATAAAATGGTCTTGATGGAAGATGATATGCAAGAGTTTGTTGATATGGAAGGTAAGTTAATTGGTCCTTTTAATAAGGGAGCATTAATTAACATTGATGGAAGGATAGCGGATATGCTTGTTTCTGATGGAAAGGCTAAGATGGTAGATGAATAGTTTTAAAAAGAACTTTTATGCTGTTTTTTTATGGAAGACGTAGTTTTGCCAGATACCACACTTTGTGCTATTGTTAGAGATGAAGTCATGAATCCTGCTGGAGGAGTTTTGAGATTTTTGAGAAGTGTTATGCCCCATGTTGTTGAAGGAATAGTTGTTGATACTGGTTCTATTGATGGAACAAGAGAGTTATTGGAAAGAGCCAAGAGGGATTTTCCTAATTTGAAGGTTTTTGATTATGAATTTAATGGGTATGCTGAGTCTAGGAACTTTTCTCTTAAATTTTGTGAAACAGAAAGGGCTTTAATTCTTGATGCTGATGAGCTAATTCTCCAGGAAGATTATCCTAGGATTGCTAGGACTCTTAAGAGAGCACCTTGCGCAGCTAGGTGGGATTTTGATTTTAAGGATGTTTTTGATTTTGGAGTTTACGATGGGTCTGGACATCCAACGCGTCTTTTTGATGTCAAAAATAATAATTTTCATAATGTGGAGTCTGAATGGCATGGAGAATTTTTAGATTATCGTGGTGACCCTTCATGGATGGGTGTTGATATATTTCATTTTTCTCCGCCCAGTAATGGACTTATTTCTAAAATAAAAGAATGGTATGGCCAAGGTAGTCTTCCTTTAGAACCGCCCTCAAAAACAAATGGGTTTTCATCTTGGAAACCTTTTCGTCCAGCAAGGAACAATTACAAGGGTTCTAATTTGGATGATGTGGAAAAGATTGCTGTAGCTTAGTTTTTTAATAATTGAAAGCCTGCAGAGTCATGTCCTAACTTGAGGCACATCTCTCGACTTCTTTAGCTTTTTCTTAGTTGTCTTAGATGCTGGGGATTTTTAATTATTGTAGAGATGAAATATATGGATTTATCTTTTGTATATTTTATCGTGATGATCAAAATCTTCGAAGAAAATTAGGTTTTCTTTCTTTTCATATCTAAAGACTAGCACGAAACTTCCAACATGCACCCTTTTATATTCTTTTAAATCGTATCTCAAATTCTTATAATGTTCAACACTTTCACTTTTTGATACCTCTTCAATTTTGGACAGAATATTTTCATACAACCTTTTATCTTTCCTAGATATTTTTTTTAGAATTCTTTTAAGATTATCGCTTATCTTGTAAGGATACATTTTATACTTCTATCTCTTTTTTCAGTTCAGAGACAGAATTAATTAACTTGCTGTATCCTTCTCTTTTAATTTTAACTAACTTTTCTAGATATTCGGGTCTTAGTTCCGATTCAAGAAAGCTTTCGGCATATATTTTTGCAATTAAAGAAACTGCTTGGGATTTATTCTTTAGCCCATGCTGAGCTTTCACTATATTAAGAATTTTATCTTCTTTCTCACCTATATCAATTATGCTCTGAACCATTTTATTATATTTTATAATGATTTATAATGTTTATAAATTTTTGTATTTAGGCGGTTGCTTACAAGATCTATTATCTATGGCGATGGATGGGACTTTGTGGGAGTTAGACGAAGTTAGTTTAGGGCTTTGAACTAAGTGTGGAAAGCCTGCAGAGGTTTATTCGAATTGAAGTTCTCATACCTCAGCAGTCTGGAAATCTCGCCTTCGCTCGATATACAAGAAGCCTGCAGAGTCATGTTCTAACCGAGACATATTTCTCGTTTTCTTTAGCTTTTTGTTATTGTTCTTAGACTGAATGGATTTTTAAGCATTGTCGAGATGGGGCTATGCAGTTACTAAATAGACCAAGACGACTCTCATTCTACTGTCTCCTTAATCTTGTAATAAACAATTGCTGCTATTAGCATGACAACAGCTGAACTCATGATGGTATAACGTGCTCCGACATGATCTACTAACAAACCAGCTACTGGAACTGCAATAATTCCAGTCAGAGAGATTATCATTGATTCTACAGACCCAACGCTGGCTCTTAGTTTATTTGGCACAAACCTATGGAAATAAACTCTTTCTGCTGGCCTTCTAGCATGTGCAAAGAACCCTACTGTCAAAAGAAGGGCTATTGCAGGTAACATCTGATTCACAAAAATAACAAGCAAGAGGGTAATGGCCCCTAATATTATAAGAAGTAAAATAGTTTGTCTTTCTTTTTTAGGTTTTATTAGCTTCGAGGCTACTAATGGTGCTATTACAGCCATGGCAGCCATAGTCGACCAGAGATAACCGAAAGTATATTCTTGCATTCCCAAATCTTGTAAAAATGTAATCCAAGCTAGTTGCCCTTCTAAGTTGCTAGCAAAAATGAGAAGTGCGGCAGCAAGAAGAAAAGAGAATAATATTTTATGCTTTCTACTATAAGAAATTGAATTCAAACTATTTTTTGTTATTTTGATGACAGAAAAATCCTTAGTTCTATTAGGAATCTTTTTTTCCTTGGCAAGTAGCAAAATGAAAAATGCTAAGAAATATGAAATTCCTGTGGCAATCCAGATTATTGATAGGCCGAAGGTTTTAACAGCATATGCTCCGATAAATCCTGAAAGAATAAGGGCCGTTCCATCAATACTCTGGCTTTTTGTAAAGTAGCCCTTTTGAAGATTTTTTTTGCTTGAACGAATTAAATCTATAACCCATGCTTCCTTAGCTCCCGAAGAAAATGTAGAGGCTATTCCCAAAAATCCAAAGGCCAATATCATTAGAGAATATTCTTGAATAAAAAAGAGTGAAATAAACCCTATTCCTTCCAAGGCGAAACCCGTCAGTACAGAGAATTTTCTTCCATATAAATCCGCTATAGCTCCTGTTGGTACTTCAAACAATAAAGAAGTGAGGTTGGATACTGCCATTAATATTCCTATTTGGAAAAAGGTAAGACCTATTCCATTAAAATAAAGAACTAGAAAAGCTGGAACAAAAAAGAAAAGAGGACTGATTAATGCATCAAGATAGAAGGGCCATAGTAACCTGAACTCTCCTTTTTTGAATAGTTTCATCATTCTCACCCTGTTCTTTTAATTTTTCTGACTTTAAACGTTTTTCCTAGGGAAGACGATGGCTTTACACTAACTGGTGAAAGCCTGCAGAGGGATTTGAACCCCCGACCCTTAGTTTACAAAACTAATGCTCTACCCCTGAGCTATGCAGGCTTATGGTAGTAGAATTAAGACGTATTAAAAAAGTTTCTATTGTTCTGAAACTTCAACAGGAGCAGCGGTTTCTGCTTTTTTCTCTTTTTGTTTCGGTTCAACTTTTTCTAGGATTTTTATAGACCTTATTTCTGAAAGAGCAAGTGGATAGATTTTTTTTAGTTTGATAGACATTTCTTTTTGGAATTTATTTGTAGTCAATTCTGTAAATAGCTCTTCAGATGTTCTAGTTGTTGTTCTTGCTTCAATGAATTTTCTTGCACTCTCTCGGAGGGCTTTTCTTATCTGACGGGAGACTCTTTTTCTTGTTATCAAAAAGGGTTTTACTCTTAATTTGGCATCCTTACAAGATGTTTCAAATGAATCTTCAACATAATCTGTCCCCTTTCTTATTGTTTTCTTGATATACTGCTTGTTGATTTCAAGTGATACTAGCTCTCCAACAAGTCTTCCATTTTCTAGATTTACTTTTGCCTTCAGTTCAAGATTCTTTCCTCTGAGTTTTTTTGATAAGTCAAGAAGAATCATACTTCCTATAAGCATCTCGGGAGTGTAACTGTATAAATTTACCTTTGTGGCGGTTAATGGAATATCTACTTCAAAGAATTTCTTTTTTGCTCCCTTTGGTATTTTTTTTGTTTGTGTTGCCATATTACTTTGCTACTTTATCCCCTATTTCTAGTCTTGAAACTCTCATTGCCTTTTTAACTCCTTTTGCTTTTTTGCAAACAGAGCAAGTGTACATAAGAGATAGTCTTTTTGTGGATTTTGTTTTTCTTTTCCATTTTCCAACAGGAGGCTTACTTCCCCATTTTCCTTTGTTACCTGAACCTGATTTTAATCCACGTAATTTTGCCCTTGCAGATGATCCTCTTGAAAGGGGATGTGTTGCTGAACGAGTTTTTTGCTTAGCTACGCTAACCTTTTGCTTTGTCTTTGCCTTACAATAAGGGCAGTATCTATTTACTTGTGGTGGTATCTTCATATTTTATACAGGGCAGATTGAATGGCTAGCTTTGTACCGGCCTGTCGGTGCAAAGGTCAATGCGTTAATTATTCTGAGAAGATTTGCTTTTTAAAGATTTGCTTTTGCAAATATGGCTTTATCTAGTCTGGTTAGAGGTAGAATTGAAAATATCTATAACTGAGGAAGGTATTATTGGCTGGCCTGAGAAGTAACGGAATGCAAGGTATGCTAAGATTAGTGCAACAATTAATATTATTATGTTTTTCCATTTGATGTTCTTTCTTGTTTTTTTATGACGAGCTTCGAAAGAATAGCCACAACGAGTGCAGTATACATCCTCTATTTTTAATCTTGCTCCGCAGACAGGACAGAATTTATAGTCTTGCCTATGCCTCTTTTTTAGAATTCCCATAGATAGTCTAAGAAGAGGATATTTTTAAAGATTAGTAATCCTGCTGAAAAGTATTTAAGGGATGGTTTTGTTGGTTTTTAAGATGGCCCCGTGGTCTAGTGGTTATGACGTTCCCTTGACGTGGGAGAGATCGCAGGTTCGATCCCTGCCGGGGCCATCATCATCTTAATTATTTATTACATGTCTAACAAATAAGATACTTAGTAACTAAGTTATTAAGTTAGTAATTTAGTAATAAGATTTATATATTCATTGTCATTAGGAATGTAAAGAGTGTTTTTCTTCCGGGAGGAAGGGGTGATATGAAAAAATATTTGTTATTAATAGAGGATGAAAGGTTATGGGAGAGTTTCAAGAATAGTATAGAAAAGGATATTAATAGCGAAATTATTGGGCTAATTAAGGAAAAAGTGGCGAAAGTGAAGAAGGGAGTGGAAAAGAGATGAATAGGAAAGGTCAGATAGCAGTGTTTGTTATCATCGCGGTTGTGATTGTTGGATTGATTGTATTGTTCTTCGCGTTTAGGGGAAGTTTTGGAACCGAGGGTATTCCCTCTGAGTTACTTCCAGTTTATAGTCTGTATTCTGAATGTTTAAATCAAGAAGTTGAAAATGGAATAAGTCTTTTGCAAAGTCAAGGAGGAAGAATAAACACTGGAGAGTATATTCTTGGAAGTGATTATGCACCCTTCTCATCACATCTGAATTTTTTGGGTTTCAATGTACCTTATTGGTATTACATATCTGGTAATGGGATAGTAAAAGAGAATATTCCAAGCAAGAGCCAGATGGAAGAGGAGTTAGAGAATTATATTGCGGAGAGGGCTGATGGATGTGATTTTTCTAGATATTATGAAGAAGGATTTTTTATTGAGATGGGAGAACCCAGAGCTAATGTGAGAATAGAAGATAAAAAAGTTATCGTGGAGGTAAGCAATCCAATATCTGTGTTAAAGGGAGAAATCAGTGCGAGGAAGAGCCAGCATAATATAGAGGTTGAGAGCAAGATAGGGAAATTTTATGATAATGCGAGGAGAATATACGATAAGCAGAAGAATGATGCCTTCTTGGAGGAGTATTCAATAGATGTTCTGAGATTGTATGCTCCAGTAGATGGTGTTGAAGCCCAATGTAGTCCAATGATATGGAAGACAAGAGATGTTTTGGATAATTTTCAATCGGGGCTTGAGGCAAATCTTCCTAAACTAAAATTTAATGGAGATTATTATAGATTGAATGAAAAAGAGAATGAATACTTTGTTGTTGATTTAGATGTGGATGAGAAAGTCCAGATACTATATTCTAGAGAATGGCCAAGTAAGATTGAGATAACTCCTGCTCAACAAGAATTGATGATAGCAGAGCCAATAGGAAATCAAGAGGGGCTTGGGGCAATGGGATTCTGCTACATACCTTATCATTTCATATACGATGCTAGTTTTCCTGTGATGATACAGATACATGATGGGACTGATGTTTTTCAATTCCCTGTAGCTGTGATAATAGATAATAATGTGGCACGTCAGGCAGATATACCATCTGGAGGAGATTCAACCGATCCAGAGTTTGATTCTTGTGAATTCATGGAGGGAGACGCGACAATATATACATTTGATAATTCTCTAAATCCTGTTGAAGCAGATGTAAGTTATCAGTGCTTAACAAATAAATGTGTGCTAGGAAAGACGGAACTTGAAGGGGGAGAAGCAATCCTTGATGCAAAAATACCTCAGTGTTTGAATGGGTATCTTATTGCTAGGGCAGAAGGATATGCTGAGAAAAAACAATTGTTTTCTTCTAACTCTGAGGGTGTTGCAGATATAGTTCTTGAGAAAGAGCATAAAGTTGAAATCACTCTTGAAGTAAATGGAAAGGTTTTAGGGGAAAAAGAGCAAGCAGTTATACATTTCATTGATAATAATGGAAGGACAACTAGTGCTGTAATTCCTGGAAATAATGACCTAAGTTTAAGTGAGGGGACTTATGATGTAAGTGCCTTTGTTTATGGAGGAAGTGAAATAAATATTCCTGCAAGTACAAAGGTTCAATGTCAAGATGTTCCACGTTCAGGAGTGTTGGGTCTTTTTGGAGGAAGTGAGGAACAATGTTTTAATATAGAAATTCCGTCTACTAGTATTGATCAGACTCTGATTGGAGGAGGGAAAGAAACTACATATCTTCTAGAATCTGAGCTTGTTAAAGGGAAGGCAGTTATAAAAGTTAGTGGATTTCCAGTAGTGGATTCATTAGATCAATTGCAATATAATTATGCTGCATTAGATAATCAGGGAGTAGATATAGAATTCAAATGAAATTAAAAATAATCTTTTTTACATTAAGTGTCATTTTCTTAATTGGGATTGTTAGTGCACAGGCTAGTTTTGTGAATTATCAACAGATGGGAAGTTTAGAGCAAGTATATGGGGGAGATGCTTCTTTGTATTGGCCGGTTTTAGATGATAGGACTACATGTGAAGTTAGGCAAGATATATTACTTAATGTAGCTCCTCTTGGATGCCAGCCTGCTCTTGTGAGGAGTGATCTTCTTGCCGAACAAGATGTTCCGGTATTCTGTCAACTAGATGCTTTATTGATAAATCCATTGATAGATGTAAAAAGTATAAGGAATATTAGATTTACTAGTGATTATCCTAAGGAGGTGGTTGGAACTGCATTTCATCCTGCCAGGGCTGCTTTGAGAAGCAGAGATAAACTTTTAGGAAGCCCTCTTGTTGATAACATCGGATATGTTGTAGTTGTATTAAGGCAAAATCCAATTGAGGATGAACTGCCAGATTCTATTAATGTGAATTTGAATGCACAGATAGAGTATGAAGCAGGGAATTCAATGGGGGTGGGGAGAGCTGATTTCAAGCTTGTTGAACAAAATAATGATGAATGGGAGAATGCTAAGGATATGCAGAGCTTCTGGAAGGGAAGATATTTTGTGAGAGCATTAAGTATAGATCCAGATAAAGCAGATGTAGCAATATATTATGGGGATAATCAATATTCGAAAGTGAGTCTTAAGAGGGGAGAGGTTGGAAATGTTTATGTTCCAGGATCATATTGTCAAACTGCTATTGAAGTAAGATATGATGGATATGAAGCTGATGACAAGAAGGCCAAAATAGAAATAGGGGATGATTCAGGCCTTGATACATTCTACGTTTATGAAGGAAGCAGATTTCTTAATGGAAAATGTTATGTTGATGAAATAGAAGTGGATGAGGATGGTGTTACTGGAAGCGTTTCTTTAAGATGTGGAAGTGAAAAAATATCTGTTGAGAAGAAGTCAAGAATTATCGAGGAAGGTGGAGAGGAGATTATACTAACGGATATGTCTTTTGGTGATGTAGGATTGGAGGCTGAATTTAATGAAGCTATAACTGCATTTGAAGAAGTGGCAGATGATTATCCATTTGAAAAGAAGGCAGATGTTGCTGGGTCTGGATATTATGGAGAAGAGGCATTAATCAATGTAATTGAGCTGACTAGTTATAATGAAGCAGCAGGAAAAAAGCAAGAAACAAGGGCAAGGCTGATAAATAAATTTTTAGAGAGATATCCAGAATCTGAATTTGCATACCAATATAAGATTGAATTGGATAGCTTGTATAAGTTTGATTCTTCACTTTCGGGGGATGTAATAAGAATAGATAATAGTTTTAAGACTGTGAGACTTTTGGATTTGGATAAAGGACCAGAGAAGAAGGCTTCTGCAAGTTTTACAATTGGTGATGAATCATTCAATGTGGAATCTAGAAAGCATGAGAAGCCAAAAAATAATGATGTTGACGATATTTATCTGAGAGAGATAATAAATGAAGAGGAGGTAAGGGTTGATATTGATTGTAATGATGAGAAGCAGAATACTCCAGGAGAAGGGCTCATATTAACAAGGGGCAGAACAGTAGATGTATGTAAGAATGTAGCTATTAAATTAGAAAGAATAAGTGATTTCAAGCCTGTTGCTAAGGTCACAATCACACCTAGAACAGATAATGCAAGAAGTGAAGTTAGTTTTAATGTGAGTGTTGGAATAGAGAAGAGAGCTATTCAGTTATCTCCTGATAAGATAAATGAAAAACTTGAGAACCTAAACAAATCTATTCAGAAATGGGAAGGCATATCTAATAATCTTGGAGAAGTTGTAAAGGGAATGAGGGCTGCTTGCTTCGCTACATCTGCTGCATTAGTTGTTAAGAATTTTATTTCAGGAACAGATGGAAGCGCAATAGCAAGGAATGATGCTATGGATGGAATTGATGGATGGAAGAGAAGATGTGATGATGCTGTTTCTAGTGGAGTGATTGTAAGAAGCGATGGTAGTAGTGAGAGTGTCAAGTATAAGTCTTTAACTGAGTGCTTTAATGGGGAAAGAGATGGTATTGAAAGAGAAGTTAAGCTAAGGACAAATGCTTTGAAAAGCACTAATGTATTAGATGATTCAGCACAGAGTAGCTCTGGAGGAAACAATAATCCAGATTTAGAAGTATATGGTGAGAAGTATTCTGGAGAAATGATAAAGCAATTAAAGAATAAGTATGGTAGTGCAGAGGTTGAGAAATACATTGGAAATGATCCAGATGCTGCAAAATATGTATCAAGCAGAGATCTTAAGGATATAGCATATAATCTGGAATTGAAGAAAGATCCACAATATAGCTATATTGCTGAGCAGAATCTTGATAGGTCCAAAGCGAGAGCTGATTTGAATAAGGCAGCATATATAGAGTATGATAGGAGCAGAAATGAAGGTGGACTGCTGGGATATGCTGAGAGCATTGGGAATGAGGGGGAGACAATTAGAGCACAATTTTTGAGTATTTCTGAAGGAGGAAAGTTACAAGGGAAGAGAGTGAGTGAAATTGATTTAAGTGGGAAGAGCGGAGAAAGTGCAGTGATTGTGAGAAATTCAGAGAATAATCATTTTCTTGTTACAGGAGTTGCAAGCGGAGGAAGCATAAGAAATCCGAGTGCAGTATATGGGTACAAGGAAAATAATGGGAATCCTGAATTATCTACTGTTGTGGGTTATGAGGGAGAGAGTGGGGCATCAAAATTCCTTGCTGATAATAAGGTAAGTGGATTTAAGGTGATGGGTAGTTTCAATAATGAGATATCTCCATCTGATAGGAAAGTAAGGTATTTTGAAACTGGTCCTGACAAGGGGCTTGCTGGAGTTGTTCCATTTGATGTGAGGAGAGGATGGTATGCAAGAGTAGCAAGTTTTAGTAGCAGCATGCCTTCTTATGAAAGTTCTGGACTGCCAAGAACATGGCAGATATGTAATGTTGGGCCTGATGGAAGAGTTGATGGAAGTGATGAGTGTCAGACGATGTTTACAGGATATTCAGATAATCTTCCTATATTAGGGCTTGGTGAAGCTGAATCTAAAAAACTATTCCAGGACTCAAGACAAGCATTGATAGATGCTAATTCGCAGAGGGGAAATAAGGTTATACGAGTTTTGGACGAGACCTTTGCCTTAGGAAGTCCTGCTTCACAGTTTGAGTCTGTGCAGTGCCAGGATTTTATGAGTGTTGATGATTGTAAGCTTCTTTTCAATGTTTGTGACCCCGTCATATGTCCTGCTACAAGATGTGACCTTGGAGGAGAATATCCAGTTGCAGATGTCATACAGACTGGTATTGTGGGAAGTGCCTTATTGTGCTTGCCTAATTATAGAGAAGGGATATATGTTCCAGTTTGTTTATCTGGAATAAAAGCAGGTATAGACGGATATCTTTCAATATTGCAATCTCATGAGCAATGTCTTCAAGAAAATCTTGAAACTGGTAGGACAATTGGGATATGTGATGAAATATATTCTGTGTATATGTGTGACTTCTTTTGGAGACAGGTGACTCCAGTTGCTAGGGAGGTCTTGCCGAGATTGGTGAGCGGAGCTTATGGAGGTTTTGGAAATGCTAAAGGGGGTGGAGAATATAGAAATGTTAAGTCTTCATGGGATAATGCAGATGCTTCTATAAATTATCTTACTCAAAGTTATGCAGTAAATTCATTTGATGCGTTCAAGGCAAGATCTATAGAAGAAGCTGGAACAGAGTTTTGTAGGGCATTTGTATCTGTGAATGTGCCTACCAATTTTGAATCAATATTAGAACCAGATAGTCCTCCACAATTTCATGCTTGGTTCAGTTCAAGTACATACAGTGATGTGACTGTGCCTGCAACAGCCCAGTATAAGGTATTTTATCATATATTTGCTGGAGATAATCAAGGATCTGCTTTTAGAGTGTATCTAAAGGATCCTCCTGCGGGATCTTTCTTCAATGTTCCTGGAAGTATAGATGTTGCTTCAGGATTTGTTGGGCAAGGACAATTCGCTACAGAAACAAGAGACTTTACAGCTCCAGAGGGTTATAAACAGCTCTGTGTAAATGTTAATGGAAAGGAAGAATGTGGATTTAAGGAGGTAACTACAAGCTTTGCATTGAATTACTTAAGTGATAAAGTTGTAGGAAATGAAATAACAAGGACTGATATAACAAGTGCTGAGGAATGTATATCTGGAAGTGTTAGTCCTGCCGCATTGTTGAATCCAAATATACAAGCTGGTGCAGAAGAGGCATTATCTCCTGAAATATACAATAGGGGGATTGTGAGAGTGTGTGCAACAAGCAATCCTGGAGCAGGAACAGATCCTTCTAGATTTGTAGAGGTAGGAAATTGTGGAAATAATAATTTGATATGTTGGGTTGATAAGAAGAGTGCAGAGAGTGCAATTTCTGCAAGCAATAAAGGAGTGTTGAATGAAACTCTTAGCAAGTTAGAGCAGGAAGAGGTAGAGTTTTTGGTAGAGAGAGGAGAGATATATGGGGTCGATGAAGCTAACCAGAAAATAAGAAATTTGAATGAACAACATGGAAGGATAAATAATATTGAAGATGCAAGAAACTTGATAAAAAATACAGATTTGGTGTTGGATAAATTGTATTTCAACCATCATAAGGCAATGACTCTTCTTTTGGCTGCTAAGGCAAGGAAGTTGATTGTTGAGAAGTTATTGGAAAGCAGAGAGCCAGAAGTAAGAAGAGCTGCTTTGGAGTTAGAAGAAGATGAGATTGTTAGAAGTGATGATCTAAATGATAGTGAGATTGAAGAAAAAGTTAATCAGAATAATTATAGCGTTTCAGGTGGAAGTATATTTTATGGGGGAGGAGATACTGAGCTAATCATTGAGAGAGTTGGAGATGAAATAAGAATAAATTATGTTATCTCTGGCAATTCTAGAATTGTGGGGAATGTTGACGGTCAGGCTAAAATTAGAATGAGGGAAACATTGCCTGTAGAGATGGATGCAGATGCAAAAAATCATTTGTTGTATTTGAATGGAAGGGATTTTGCAGAGCTTGAACAAGGATTGATTTGTGGGGGTTTAAGTGATCTTGGACAGGTAGAGAGTTGTAATTAATCAGTATCAATTATTTGATAAAGATCTGGGTGAAGACCTGGAATTTCATCTGGAGCAGTAGCCCATCTTTCTCTCATCATTGAGTCATATTCTTCTTTTGTCATTTTTATTGGCCTATATATTCCTTCTGGAGAGTCTATAAACTGCTGTCCTGTTTCTAAGACAACTCCTCTTGAAGAAGATTCTACAGGCATAAGTGAGAAAGGAAGATTTCCATCACCTATACATTCTTTTTCAACTATTGGGGCGTAAAATGATCTTCCATTTAGTTCAATTATTTTTATGCCATATCTTATGTCTTTTTCAGTTTCTGTGAAAACACCAAGGTCAACATTTTCAGCTTCGAATGGTTTCATATCTGCTCTTTTACCGAATGGTCCATCCACAGCAAAATATGCTCTTGTTTTTATAGTGCCATCATCATTGATTTGTGCTGTCGGTAAGTAAAGATTGTCAAATTCAAGTCTTATTTTTCTGGTCTCGTCATTTTTAATCATTCTTACATCATCCCTTATAACTATAACTGAGTCAAGCTCGTTTATCCTAGGCAGGTTGTGTGGAAGCTCATAGTATGGAGTTCCGAGTACGATTGGGCCGGATAGAGTATATTTTCCTGATTTGTTGTCTACATGTCCTATCCTTTGTCCTTTTCTGGCTTCATCTGTTGCATAACTTCCTGTCCCAAGACGGAATGAAGGAGAAGTCTCTATTCTATCGGATTGAGAAAATAGGCTTGATGATTCGCATCCTGATAGAGCTGCTAGTGCAACTAATCCAGAAGCTGCTGTGTTTCTTAATCTTGACATGTTATTAATGGATTATTTGGTTTTATAAATATTTCGATTGTGTTTTAATTTTATTGTAGTGATAAAAATACAACTATTGGAAAAATTATAGAAATGCGGGGACTAGGTACTCGCAGAACAAGTTCCGCGGTAACTCCAACTTTTACAAGTTGTAGTATTCGAACCCGTTCGAATCAAATTATAGAAATGCGGGGACTAGGATTCGAACCTAGGTAGGCACTAAGCACACGGGAGCCTAAATCCCGCCCGTTTGACCACTCCGGCATCCCCGCATATGGAAACCAAGGTTTCCCCTATGACCCCTTCCTTTTAGAAGAGATTAAGATGTGTTTTAAAGAATTTATAGTATTTTAAATGTTTAGATTAATCATTGAAAAGGAGGGGCAAGGAGAATAACTAGACAGCTGCTTTCTTTGCTGCTTTTGCTTTTGATTCAATTTCTTTAAGTTTTTCTTCTATGCCAAGTTTATCTATCAGTTCCTTGTACCTATTTCTTATTGTAACTTCAGTTATACCTGCAACATCTGCAACTTCTCTTTGCGTTTTCTTTTCATTGTTCATGAGTGCTGCAACGTATAATGCTGCGGCAGCAATTCCTGCTGGGCCTCTTCCTGATGTAAGCTCAGAGACATCTGCTTTCTTAAGAATTTTAAGAGCTTCATTCTGAGATTTTGGAGAGAGGTGAAGGATTGAGGCAAACCTTGATATGTAGTCTTTTGGAGAGGAGGGCTTTACTTTAATGCCAAGTTTTCTAATCATAAATCTATATGTTCTTCCAATTTCTTTTCTTGGAACGTCTGATGTTGTTGCAATTTCATCTAAGGTTCTTGGGATATTATATGAACGGCAAGCAGCATAGATACATGCTGCAATTACTGATTCCATTGATCTTCCACGTACTAAACCACGTTGGAGAACAAAATTGTAAACTCTTGCTGCTTCATCTCTAACTACTGATGGAAGATTTAGGAAACTTGTTTCCCTTCTTAATTCTGCCATTGCTAGTCTTAGATTACGCTCAATCGAGGTAGAGACGCGCTCTTGCCATTTTTTTAGTCTTAAGAATTTACGTGTTTGTCCTGCTTCTAATTTGTAGATGTCTGAGATTTCTCCGACATTTGTTGTGAGGCCTTTGTCGAATTTCTGCATTGATAATGGAGCTCCACCACGACCTTTTTTTTCTGATTTATCAAATTGGCCTCCAGTTTCCTGGCCAGAATCAACCATTTTTTCTTCAATGATAAGGCCACAGTCGTTACAGATTATCTCTCCTTTTTGATCGTCATACGTAAGATTTATACTATCACATTCTGGGCATCTTTTAATATGGCTCATTTTTATTTTTAGGAGGCGAAAGGTTTATAAAAGAAATAGGCCGAAGAAGGTTTTTAAATGTTTGGGTTGGGATAATTTAAGATTTTGATGGATTAATGATTTATTTGTATATTTTATTTAAGAATTCTATATTTTCAGGTTCTATTGGAGAACTCTCGCCACATCCTCCTGAGTTTGGAGACATAAGGGAACCATAATCATATTGAGAATGTCCTATTCCAAATGCGTGAAGTAATTCGTGTAGAGCAGTTTGAGAATCTCTGCATCTGTTGTTTGGAGTATCATATACATAAGCTAAGATTCGCGTGTCAGGGTCTTCATCTGGAACCATTAATCCAATAGTCATCATAAAAGGATCCTCTCCTGCAATTTCCCAGTGTTCTCTAGGTAATTGAATCGCAAATATCATCTCGGCTTCATTAGAGCTATTAACTTCTACAAAGCTTATCGAAGGAATCTCTGTTGTCAGAACCTTTATCGCCCTCTGAAAATTCTTAATTTTCTGTTCTCTCATTTCCTGACTTGTATCTCCAACATCAATAAAATAATGTATTGGCATTTTCCATTTTTCAAGTTCTGAATATTTTATATGCTTATATGACTCCGAATTATTTAAATTTGTCTGCAGGCCATCATTATTCGTGGGTGCTATATTATAATTCTCTGATAATTCTAATTTTGAGCTTTCGATTATATCTGAAACAGTTATGATTAATAAAAGTAAAATAATCAAAACAATCGTAGAAATTGAATTTATTTTCATCCTGTGTTTTCTTTTACTTCTTTTAAGTATTTGTTCGAGCTCTAAATCCTCTTCTTCTTCACGTTTTTTTGCTTTTTTCTGAGCTTCTTCTAATTCTTTCTTTTGTTTTTTGGTAAGCTTTTTGAATTTATGTCCTTTTGGATAGACTATTCTTTTTAGTCCTCCTGTATTGACTTCTTCCATTAATTTTTTAGAAAATTGATATATTTAAGTTTTTCCTAAATGTTCTCTCTTTGAAGTTATAAATATAATCTATTTCCAACTTTTAGGAATGTAGATGGGTAATAGAACCAAATGAAAATGGCTAATCTTAGGCTAGGATAGAATTGAATTTATTCTATTAGAACAGCGTTGATGTTGCCTTCTTGACCAGGTCTATTGGTAATTTTTGCCTTACCTTTATCTGTCTGAATTATTGCGCCCTTTGTAAGCCTGTTTTGTCTTGCAAGGAACCTATTTTGAGGAGTCTCAAGAACATTTTTTATTCCTGTCTTTTGGGATTTTCCATTTATTATCAGGTTTACTTCGTTTGATCTAAGCAAAACACTCTTCTTATTTCCACCTTGGACACGGAGTGTTTTCCTTTTTGTTTCACCTATTGAGACAGTTCTTTCGTTTCCAGGTTTTTCAAATAACTTTTTCTTTCTATTTGAATGATATTTTCCACCTGAAATTTTTCTTCCTTTGTTCATGCTTAAGTTGGATAAATTAAGATTTTAAACCTTTTGGTCTATAATTATCTAAGAATTTAGTAACCTCTTTAATTGATTTTAAGATTATGTGCTTTTTTTTAAAGTAATCAATATGATTTTTATGAAGTATTAGACTATCTTTTTTATAGATATTTGCCCAATAAATCATTTTGAAAAGATCTCTAAGATTCTGATAATGGACCTTTTTTTCTCTAAAATATCTTAATGTAACTCTTTTGAACAAAGTTAACTTGTTTAGATCAATTAATATAACAAACTCTGCCTTGGAAACAGCAGGAAGAATCCATTCTCTTGCATGAACCCCTTCAATAATCCATTTTTGTTTTTGAATGATTGCTTTTAAAATCTTATCTCTTTCTTTTTCTGAATATTTTTGTTTTCCAATCTGTTTGTAGACCATATAGTCTGTTGTATAATATGGAATTCCTGTTTTGGAAGATAAAGCTCTAGCAAGGGTGGTCTTCCCGCTTCCGGTTCCTCCAAAGATAATAATCCGTTTGAACATTTTCTGTATAACCATAATCATAGTACATTGTTACCTTAAAGGTTGGCGAGCCCTTTTTTCACTATTAAAAAATTAAAATGAAAAAGAGATAAATATAAATAGAAGTTGTACTTTAATTTAATATGAAAACTAAAACTACTTTCTTATTTTGCAATAGATTTTTAAACTTACTTACTTATAATAATGTTATGAAAAGAGGTAGCCGAAAGGTTTAAAAGATGGATTCTGAAAATATTATTATGGAAACAAAAGAAAAAAACCCTAAGGTAATAAGCATAAATATTGTTAGAGGTTCTGAATTGTCTGAAACAGCAAGGGCTACAAAAGGAATAAGTAGAGATGATTTAGTTGAAATAAGAGTTGAGAGAAATTCTCCAGCAGAACCAAAGATTATGAAGTTGGGAAAAAATCAATCTCCAACATTAAGATTTAAAGAAGCATTAAAGAAAGAAGGTTTTTCTGGTAAAAAAATTATTTAATTAAATATATAAACTGCTTTTTTCTAATTTTTTTATGGAAGATAAATGTGTATTTATCATAGATGAAGAAATACTAAATAAGTTTAGTTTATTAGAATCTCAAGGAGAGGGATATTATGAAGGAGAGAATGCACAATTATTTTTTGAATATCTTTCTTATAGAATACATAACAAAAAAGCATTTATGATACCTTCAATATATAAAAAAATAACTTCTAAATTAAAGATTAATGATGGTGAATCTTTGGCTTATTTTAAAAATTGGGTTAAGGAAGGAGATATTGGAGAGAGTTCAGATACAACCGAAGAACAAGATACTATTTCATTATTTGAAACCCTTGAAGTTTTACATGAAAAAGTATTTATCATTTCTGATAAATATGAAGGAAATACAAATTTTAGAAATATTCCTGTTTTAACAATGGATAAATTAAATAAATATTTGAAAGATAAAAAAGAATTTATGAAATACATAAACGATTGTTTTTATGGTCAAGGATATTAATTCTTTTTACTAATCTGTATTAATTCCAACCATTTATTTTCAGAATTAAGTTTTAAGTCAGTAGCCAATTCATAAGGACAGCATTTTATACTTTGATGTTTTCTTATGAAATTATAAAATATTGAGTAACCTTTCATAATTGAGTCGGCACTTTCTATACATCCGTGAAAACCACGAAAAGTTTTTGTCCGTTCTCTTATTGAGTTATGTAATCTCTCAATATACAAATTAAAACCTTCGCCCTTTGAAGCATTAACTCTATTATGTTTAATTAATCCTTTTTTCAGATTGTAATATCCAAACACTTTTTTAATAGAATTTTCATAAGTTAAAAGTCCGTCTGTTGTAATTGTGGTTACATATCCTTCAGTTTTGTATTTTACTTTTGTTAAAACTTCTCTTATTTCTTTTTTCCCTCTTGATTTAAAGTATTTTGAGCCAACCATAAAACGAGTTTGACAATCAATAGAATCAATAAACCAATCCTTACTAACTCCTTTTTTATTTGTGTTTGCTCGTCTATGATATTCCATTTCATCTACTTGTATTTCTTTCCCTGAATTAATTTTTAATTTGTCTGTGAAGTTAGAAACCATATCTGCATATTTTACAACCCACTTATAGATAGATTTATGAGAACTATTTTGAGGATAAAATGCTTTAAAATGTTCTTGAACTTTTCGAGTTGAAACACCTCTATAAAATAAATCTATTCCACAGGTAATCTTTTTAGGATGGTTTCTCATTCTAAAAAATCCATCATCAATAACAAATGTTTTATTACAATCCTTACATTTATATCTCTGAATTAAACCTCTGTTTTGAGTTTTTCTTTTAGTCCATTTAATTGTATTTTCGCTTTTACAAATAGGACAAATATTTTTAACTTCTTGTTTCTTATCTATATTGTTATTCATTTTATCGTGGGTAACAAAAGAG
>PFDB01000004.1:24083-61901 GCA_002763075.1 Candidatus Pacearchaeota archaeon CG10_big_fil_rev_8_21_14_0_10_34_76
ATATACCTAATAGGTATATAACCTATTTAAACCTTTAGGTTATTGAGTATATATGATTAAGTATATATCAAAAGGTTTATAAATAAAAGAGATATTAATTTCTTATGACTGGAAAAAAAGAGAATGAAGAATTTGGTTATGATGTTTTCATTAAGGGAAATAAATGTTATCGTTGCGAACACGAATGGACTCAAAGAGAAGAAGATAAACCTCGTATCTGTCCAAAATGTAAAAGTCCTTATTGGGACAAACCCAAAACTAAATTTAACAAAGGAGAGAAAAAATGAAAACTGAGCATAAAATAATCTTTGGAGATGCCAGAGATATGAAACAAATAAAAAATGAAAGTGTTGATTTAATGATAACTTCCCCGCCCTATCCGATGATTCAGATGTGGGATGAGATGTTTGGAGAACAAAATCCAGAAATCACAAAAGCATTAAAAGCAGAAGATGGAGAAAAAGCATTTGAATTAATGCACAAAGAATTAGATAAAGTATGGGATGAAACTTTTAGGGTTTTAAAAAATGGGGGAATTGCTTGTATAAATATTGGGGATGCAACGAGAACACTAAAAGATGTTTTTCAAATTTACACGAGCCACGCAAGAATTTTAAATCATTGTTTAAAATTAGGTTTTCACGCTTTACCAGAAATTCTTTGGGTTAAGGAAACGAATAAACCAGATAAATTTATGGGTTCTGGTATGTTGCCCGTTGGTGCTTATGTTACTTTAGAACACGAACATATTTTAATTTTAAGAAAAGATGGAAAAAGGATTTTTAAAAAAGAGGATGAAAAAGAATTGAGAAGAAAAAGTGCTTTTTTCTGGGAAGAAAGAAACCTTTGGTTTTCCGATAAGTGGAAAGATATTAATGGAGTTATACAAGGATTAAATAATAAAGATTTAAGAGCAAGAAGTGGGGCATATCCTTTAGAATTGGTTTATAGATTAATCAATATGTTCTCTATTCAAGGGGATGTAGTTTTAGACCCTTATTTAGGAACAGGAACGACTACAATCGGAGCCATTGTATCTGGAAGAAGTAGTATAGGTTTTGAGATAGATAAAAATTTTAAAGAAAGTGTTGAGGAAAGAATAATTGAAACTTCTAAAGTAGTTAATGATATAACTAATAAAAGAATAGAAAATCATAAAGAATTTGTTAAAAAGAGGACAGAAGAAAAAGGGGAATTAAAATATATTAGTGAAAATTATGGTTTTCCAGTTATGACAAGACAGGAATTAAAAATAAAATTACCTATCTTAAAATATTTTAACCAAAAAGAAGAGGGGATATTTGAGGCAGGATTTGATTAATTTTCTAATTCAGAAATATCCACATTAATACCATCTTTTTTCTTGTCATAGAAAATAAACTTCACTTCTATTTTCTCACTTAACATATTTTTAGTTTTATATGTTATTGGCTTTATTGAAACTGGAACATCTCCAATAAATCCGTCTATTCCTTTGCTTTCTTCTTGAGGATTAGATAATTTATAAGTTGTTTTCTTTAATTTGGCAACTCTCTTTAAAATTGCTTCTTGAAATTTTAAACCGATAAATGTTTTATCAATAACTAAGTCCTTAACCCACTCTCTAACCATATTCTTATCAATTTGATTAATCGCTTTCTTTAATTCTTCAATCATAGGAAATATTTTATCTGTTGCGTTATCTATTGCCTTAGGTTGCTTCTGCAAATACCATTCTTTCCATTTAGAATACTCCTTATGAGGACATTCTTGTATAAGTTCTGATAGTTGCCCAACAACTTTTGGGCGCGTTCCTTGAGAGTTTTGATTAGCGAGATTAATTATTTGAGTTGTGTATTTTGGGAAGATTTTGGCTTCTCCAGAAATCTCTTTTATTAGCTCTGCATTTTTTATTTTAAACATAAAAATAATATGTTTTGGAAACTTAAAAACTTATCCACCAACCTTTAAGGTAACAATGTATAATCATAGCAATGTTTATAAACTCAATTCAATGAAGTGCATTATGGCTAACGGAATTGAGAGACCACTTGACTTACTAAATTCGTCAAAAGGCAAAGAAGTTATTGTTCAGTTAAAGAACGATAAGCAGTTTGTAGGAGTTCTACAGGCATTTGATATCCATATCAATGTTGTGTTGGACAATACAAAGGAAATGCAGAATGGCGAGGTTAGAAAGAATTTGGGCCTTACTTTTTTGAGAGGGGATACAATAATATTTATCTCTCCTTCTTCAACTTAAGGATTTTAAATTTGAATTTTGTCAAAATCTTTTGCAATAAGAGTATTCTTAAAGATATTTTTCGCTTCATCTAATAGTGGTTTTGGATCATGTTCATATCTTTCTGAGAGGTGGGTTAAGATGAGAGTTTTTACTTTTGATTTTTTTGCTAATGTCGCAGCATCTTTTGATGTCAAATGATTATGTTCCTTTGCTAGTTTTTCTCCCTCAGGAGAGTTTGCTAAAAATGTAGACTCACAAATCAAGATATCCGAGTTCTTTGATATTTTAAGAGCATTTGGATTCATCAATGTGTCTAAGACTAATGAAATCTTCTTGCCTTTTTCCATATATGTTAGAGATTTTGCCTTAATTTTTTTGCCTTCATGGATTATGTCTTTGCCTTGTGCTAATTTACTTATCAGGGGGGAGTTTGGAAGTTTTAGCTTTTTTAATTTTGATTTGTCCAATCTTAATTTATCTGGGACAATGAATGAATAAGCATTTGTGGCAATTCCATGTGACATCGGGTGTGATTCTATTGAGAAACCATTTTCCTTAACTATTGTTCCTGAAGAAACTTCATGTATCTGGATGGAAATATTGAATTTTCCATACACTTTTTCAAGCAGAGCTATTTTTTCCTTTGTATTCTTTGGGCCATAAATATGTAATGTCTTAGAATATTCTGACATCTCCAGACTTTCTAAAAGTCCTGGAAGACCGAGAACATGATCTCCATGCCAGTGAGTAAGGAAAATTCTAGTTAATTTGCAAGGATTTTCTTTGGCTATCTTGAATTGTCTTTGGATGCCTTCTCCGCAATCAAAGAGTATGTTCTCTGCAGCATAACTAATCAATATTCCTGTGTGATTTCTTTTAGCAGAGGGCTTTGCTCCACTTGTTCCAAGAAAAGTGATATTTATTTTTTCTGCCATTTTTAGAGTAAGTTTGAGATGTTTAAATAAGTGTTGCTAAATTTGAGCAAACTTTATAATGCATAACTGATATAGGATAGAATGGGAAAAAGGAAGGTGATTCAGTTTTTTGTTTTATTGTTAGTCTTTGGTACTTTGTTGGCAATAATCCAATATAATCATTTCGGATCCTTTCCTGGAATAACGGGATTTAGCATTTCTGAAAAATATTCGGAAGTAGATGTATCGAATGGAATCTATAAGGGATTAATTTTTAATTCTGGAAAAATTATTTTTGAAGAAGGGTATTCTAAGGGAGAGTTTACTAGCGGGACAGAAGATATTGGGAGAATAGTTAGACTAAAAGAAATAGAATTAATGGGGGAGTTTCCTGAAAGAGTTAGAATGTATAAGGTTGAAAATTCTGTAGAAGTTTTAAGTTCTGATAATGATGGAGAGAGTTGGAGTCTAGTTCAAGATTCTGAAATAGTTCAAAGAGTATTGGGTGCTAGAACAAGAAGTCAATTGGTGGAAAAGATGGAATTTTCAATAAAAGTTTATGTTAGGGCTTGTGAGAAAATTGAATGTCAAAATGAATTTATTGAAGTTGATGATTTAACTGAGATAAACCTCAATGGAAGATATTTTCAGTATAAATTAGAAGTTTCAGGTAAAGAGGTTTCTATTGAAGGATTGAATGTAGTTTATCAGTTCCTTGAAGATGGAAAAGGCAATTCAGAAGAAAAATCTATTGATAACGGAGGAGAGATTGGAAAGGAGGCTAATGAAATTCAGTCTAATGAAGAACAAGAAGATAAGGATGGTTTTGAAACAGATGAGTTAAATTTTTCAGAAGAGTCAAAAACAAATTCTTCTTTAGGGGTGATCAATGCTTAAGGCAAGACTGATTTTTATTTTTTTAGGCATTTTATTAGTTGCTTGGGTTTCGGCTGCAGGTTTTCAGGATAGTTCTCAGGATGATTTTAATTTGGGAACTTATGATAACACCCATTATGATTTGCCAGGGAGTTTTGTAAGTTTGAACATTTCAGATAATTTGTTGATGGGAAGTTTTTTGAGTAGGGTTTTTGATGCGGGTGGCGTGGCTAATTGGGATAATATTACATTGGGACTTGGGACTTGTTATGGATGTGAATTGCCCAACAATCAGGAAAGTGAGTCTAATTATTTTAGAGATAATGTTTCAATGAGTAGTAATGTGCTTTTAATCCATCTAAATGAAAATTCTAATACAATAGTGGATTATTCGGGCCAAGCTAATCATGGTGCAGGATTTGGAGGTGTTTCCTATGGAAATCCGGGCAGGTTTAATACATCTTTTGATTTCGATGGGAATAATGATAGGGGTGATTTCGGTGATAAAACTGATTTTAATTCATTGAATGAAATCACAATTGAATCATGGGTAAATCCAAACAGGTATGATAACTTTGCAGGAAATAATTTCCCCTCCATTGTTGACAAGAGATTTGATATGCAATATTCAATGTATTTCAATGTTTATGGTAATGTTGTTGTTGATTTAGAGACAAGCAATGGACATTTTGATTTGATCGGGAATAATAGCCAAGAAACTTCTCAATGGCACCATGTTGCATTTACCTATGATGGAAATGAGTTGAGGTTGTATGTTGATGGTATTCTTGAAAATGCAACTGCTGCAAGTGGAATTCCTAGCTCTAATTCAAAAAATCTTCTTATTGGGGCCGGATGGGCTGGAAACTTAAGGTCTTATTATTTTGATGGAAGAATAGATGAGGTTGCATTATATCAAAGAGCTTTGTCTGCTAATGAAATATATGCAAGATATCAAAGGGGAGTGGCGAGTATTGATTTGAATGTTAGAAGTTGTGATGATCCAAATTGTTTTGGAGAAAGTTTCGTTGATTTTGGGGAAGAAGCCTTCCAGGACATCTCTGTTATTGATAATAGATATTTTCAATATCTTTTTAATTTCACAAATGAGAATAACTTTACCAGCCCTGAATTGTATTTTTTTGAGGTAGAGTATGAGGTTCAAAACTCTGCTCCAAATGTTTCATTGCTTTATCCAGAAAATTCTAGTTATGGGCAAGTTGTTAGCGAATTAAACTATTCTGTTAGTGATAGTGATGGAAATCTGGATTCTTGTTGGTATAGTCTGGATGGAGGAGTTACAAATATTAGCATCAATTGTGGTGAGAATGTTTCTGGAATAAGCTCTAATGAGGGAGCAAATTATTGGAACATTTGGGTGAATGATAGTATTGGAGAGAAATCTTTTGACGATGTTGTTTTTTTTGTAGATTCTTTGGCTCCAGAGGTTGTAATAACCAATCCCGGAAATTTAACTTATGGAGATTTTCCAATTGACTTTAATGTTTCGTTGAACGAAGTTGGAAATGTTGAGTTTAGCTTGGATGGAGGAGTTACAAATATTAGTATGGAAAGTAGTGATGGAATAAACTTTGGATATTCTCAGGGTTCTCTTCCTGATGGAAGTTATCTTCTTGAAGTTTATGCACTAGATAGTTTTTCAAATTTGAATAACACTGAAATGATTACTTTTTCTATATCTACCGATATTGAACCTCCTTTGTTTTCTAATTTTACTAGTAATGTGCCAAGTGGAAGTTCTTATTCTTATGGACAGAAATATGAGTTTAATGTCAGTGTCAGTGATAGTGAGGGTGTTAACGAAGTTGGAATAGAATTTGACGGGGTTAATTATAGTGTTTCAGAGGTCGGAGGAGTGTATAGGATAGAATTTGATGGACTTTCTGCTGGAAATTATAACTATTATTGGTGGGCTAGTGATGTTAATGGTAATTTGAATTCAAGTAGTTTGATCTCTTATACTGTTAACAAGGCTTTGATTTCAGGAATTGTTTCTGGAAGTAACCCTATATTTTATGGAACTTCTGGAGATGTTGAAGGTACTGAAACAAATGGGGGTGATGGAGATGTTTTGTATAGTTTATTTAGGGAAGAGACGTTGGTGAGTAATCCAGATGTGGTTGTTTTGTCTGCTGGAAATTATTCTTATGATTATAATGCTAGTTCTGGAGAAAATTATAGTGCTAATCCTTTGCTCTCTGAATTTTTGCTCAATGTTGAAAGGGGAGCAAGTGAGGTTAACTTAACTCTTAATGGGGCTGAAGGCAATATTACAATTAATGAGAGTAGTTCAGTTTTGTTGACGGGAGAACTAATTAACGGAGATCCTGAATCTCTATTAGGACTTTATATTGATGAGAATCTCATAAACCAAACTTCTTCGGAAGTTAGTGGTTTTGTTGTTTTTAATAGCATTGGTATTCATAATGTAAGTGTTATCTATGAAGAAAGTGAAAATTATAGTGCTAGTAGAGAGAGTTATTTTGTAGAGGTTATTGAGCAAAATAATAGGGCTCCTAATGTGTTTTTGGAAGCTCCCTTTAATAATACTAATCTTACCACGCGAAATGTGGAGTTGAACTTTAGTGTTTTCGATTCAGATGGAAACAATCTTAGTGTTTTTGTTTATGGAGATAATTTCCATTTGGAAAGCTTCTTTGAAGTCGAAAATGGAACTTCTGTGAGTTATAATTGGGAAAATATTAGTGATGGATTACATGTTTGGAAAGTCATTGCGTTTGATGGACAATATAATTCTTCTGAAGAAGGCCTACAATTTTTTGTTAATGATAGTATAAGTTATCCAGAGATAAATTTAAGTTATCCTAGTTATTCTTCTACATATGGAGATAATAGTTCAGTTCCATTGAATTTTACCCTTAATTTCTATGAGGGCGTTATGTGTAAATATAGTTTGGATTTTGGATTAACTAATACTAGCTTGCCAAACTGTCAAAATACTCAGTTTTCTGTTGGCTCTGATGGAGGCTATAATCTTACCCTTTATGCTATTGAGGGTTATGCAGGTTTGGAAAGTCTTTATAGCGTGTTGTTCTTTGTAAGAGACGCTAAGCCGAATATTCATTTAATTTCTCCCCAAACAGATTATTATTCAAATTCTAGTGAAATGACATTAGATTATATTCCTAGCTCTGATTTTATCATTAACAGATGTGAGTTGTGGAGCGATGTCGAGGGAAGTTTCGGGTTGGATGAATCTGACCTTAGCATTAATTCGGGAGAGCTGAATAATTTTAATCTCACTAATCTAACAGAGGGAAGTTATATCTGGGCTGTTGGTTGTTTGGATGATGATGGAAATTACGCTCTGAGTGGCAATAGATCTTTGCATATAGATTATACTCCTCCAAATGTTAGTATTTTTGAACCAAATGGTTCTTACGATGGTGAGACTGTACCATTGACCTTTGAAGTTAATGATTCTAGTCCTATTGATTCATGTGCTTATAATTTGACTTATCTAACGAATGGTCAAAATTTGAATGTGTACATAGTTACTGCATGTCAAAATACACAGATTACTGTCCAGGGTGATGGAGATTATAATTTAGATCTTTCTGCATTTGATGCGGCAAGTAATGAAGGAAAGAGCGATACTAGTTTTAGTGTGGCTTCCTCAGGCTCTTCTGGAGGTGGAGGCGGAGGAGGCGGAGGAGGCGGAGGAGGCGGAGGATCTGGCATTACTTCTCCTGGAGAACCTGCTCTAACCTATGCAGGATTTCCCGAGTTAACCTTGAAGAAGGGTAGGAGTACTATAGTAAGTTTTAGCGTTTTGAACTCTGGAACTTTATTTTTAAATAATTGTAAAATGATCCCAAGAGGAGCATTTTCAGATTTGATAGCTAGCAGCCAGGTAGAGGATTTGGCATTGGGACAGAAGGTGGACTTTGTGTTTGAGCTTGCAATTCCTCAACTTTTTGATGCTGGAACTTATGATATTGGGATTGATGTAGTGTGTGAAGAGACAAGTGTGAATGTACCTCTAAAAGTGATTGTATTGCCAAGTAATTTTGATTTTAAAATCTTGAACACAGAAAGAGATGGGACTAAATTTCTGACAGAATATATCCTTGAAGAACTTACAGGCATAGACCAAAATATTGAGATGAGCTATTATTTGAGCACCCTTGATGGAAAGAACATTGTGGAGGGAAATGAAAGCATATTTCTTGCTGCGGGATCTTCTGAAACAAAAATATTAGAATTTGAACTTCCACAAAATGCATTTGGAGAACATAGATTGCATATACATATGGAGTCAGATTCAGATTCTTATGATGTTGTACAGAGGGTTGTATTATCTTCAAGAGGGTTGACTGGATTGGCTATTTCAGATGCCAATGCAAGAACTCTCAGAATGGTTGGAATAATTCTATTTGCGTTGGTTTTACTGTTCTTTGCTGTAAAGTTCCTATACAAGCATAATAAGAGGATTGGCAGGTCTCATCATCAAAAAGGAAGGGGATTTATCAAAATAGATTTAAAAAGCTAAGTAATAACTTTTAAATACGGATTTCTTTTGTTTTAATTAGGGCCCCGTAGCTCAGCCTGGATAGAGCATCAGACTTCTATCGTGAAGCAAGGCTTCCCGGAACTTTCGGGAGGTATTCTCCGCGAAAGTAATCTGAGGGTCGCAGGTTCAAATCCTGTCGGGGCCGTTAAAATCTTTTTGAAGCAGAAAGTCCTATTGAATCTTCAGTTATTTCTGATTTCATAGTCCAGTCTTCAAACTGGAATTTTGTCCATTCTTCTATTTTATTGCCTATATGTTTTCCTGTTTGAACCGGTTGATAAAGAATGTCTTCTGGTTGGAGATTTTTGAAGTAATTTTCATCTACGAATTTAAATAATGTTTTTCCAGGATTTGGTGTTGGAAACTCACTGCCTAGAATATCTGAAAAGAATCGTCTATTTAAGTCAACTTCATGCGAGTATGTTGGAAGATAATTTTCTGGATGTACTTCTTTAGGAGCTTTTCCAGTTAGTCTTTGTTTCATTTCATAACTAGTCAACTTATGTTGAGGAATTGCTGGAGTTGTACAGCCAATCATGACTACCAGAGGAGAAAATAAAACAAATCGTTTTAACATATTGTTGTATAATTTAGGAAGTTTATGAATATTTGTGTCTGACTAAACGTTTATAAGTTATTTCTTGTTTGATAAAAGATGCGCGGGTAGCCAAGTGGTAAGGCAGAGGCCTGCAGAGCCTCCATGCGGGAGTTCGAATCTCTCTCCGCGCTTAATTTGACATGACCAGTGGGAGAAATGAGGGTGGATTTATAGAATATATTCAAATGCATTTACAAAAGGTATATATGAATCTAATTGTAGCAGGTTCAAGAGAAGAGATGGCTTCTGAATTTGTAGGGATGAGAAGGGAGCAGTTGTGTAGGGCGATGAGTAGGGGAAATCTTCGTGAGAATGCTGGAGAGGTATATGACTGTTTTATGGAAATGTATTCAAGTAGTGCCTAAAGATTTATATAATTCTTTTGTGTAGTGGGTATATGGCATTTATAGTAAAGAAAAATATTTCTGGAAAGACATATTATTATTTGAGAGAAAGTAAGAGGGTTGATGGAAAGGTGAAGGCAGTGACTTTGGGATATTTAGGCAAGACAAAGAAAGAAGCTGAGAAGAATGTTAACAGAGTTGAAAGGGAGTATAGGAAGAAGATAAAGGAAATGGATGAAAAACAGATAAAGGTTAAAAAGCCAGAATTCAAACAGAATGTCATGAACGAAAAAGAAAATATCAGAGATAATGGAGTTGAAAGCAAGGATTTTGCGAGTTTTGTTATAGAATCTGGATTGATTTGGGGACCTTCCCCTGAAATATATGGAGGAGTGGCTGGATTTTATACTTATGGCCCATTAGGAAAGTTGTTGAAAAACAAAGTTGAAGAAAGCGTTAGGAGGGTTTTTAACTCAAATGGTTTTAGAGAAATTGAAGGCCCAACTGTTTTGCCTGATGTTGTTTGGGAATCTTCAGGACATTTAGGAACATTCAGTGATAGGGTTATTAAGTGTGAAAAATGTGAGAGTGTTTTTAGAGCAGACAAATTAATTGAGGAAAAGCATGATATTTCTGCAGATGCTTTTTCAGATCAAAAAATACTTGATTTCATTTCTGATAAAGGAATTGTATGCCCTTCATGTTCTGGAAAGCTTGAAAACAAAATAGGGAGAGAGAGTTTAATGATGAAAACTAAAGTTGCAGGAAAAGATGCTAGTTTAAGGCCTGAAACTGCAACAGTGACTTATCTTCCTTTTTTGAGGACTTATAATTATTTTAGGAGGAAACTACCTTTCGGTGTTTATCAGATTGGAAAGGCGTATCGAAATGAAATTTCTCCTAGGCAAAATGTTTTACGAGGAAGAGAATTTACACAAGCAGAAGGACAGATATTCGTGGACCCTGAAAAAAAGAATGATTGGGAAAAATATGAAGAAATTAAAGATGAGTTTATGCCTTTTTGGACTTGGCAGGAACAAAAGGACGAGGTGAAAGAGGTTAAAGAAATTCCAATTGAAGAGGCTTTGAAGAAAGGTTTTGTTAAGAGTCAGGCATATGTCTGGTGTTTGTGGCTTGCATATATGCAATTTGTTAATTTTGGAATTCCTAGAGAGAAAATTAGATTAAGACAACATTGGCCAGATGAAAAAGCGTTTTATGCAGATGATGCTTGGGATATAGAAGTTAATTTGAATAATTATGGTTGGACTGAGCTTGCGGGAGTGCATGATAGGACAGATTATGATTTGAAGCAACATTCTAAAGGTTCTGGTGTGCAGTTGGAAGCTGTTCGTGAAGATGGGAAGAGGTTTTTTCCACATATTTTGGAAATTGCATTTGGTACAGATAGACCGACATATGCATTGATAGATTTGTTTTATGAAAAGAAGGATAGTGAAGAAGGGAAGACTGCGTTTAGAGTACCTTATCATATGGCGCCCATTGATGTTTCGGTTTTTCCTTTGATGAAGAAACCCGAACTTGTGAACTTTGCAAAAGATGTTAAGAGTTTGTTGGAAATGGATTTTATTGTCGATTATGATGTAAGTGGAAGTATAGGAAAACGATATCTTAGGAGTGCGAGTGCTGGAACTCCTTATGCTATCACTGTTGATTATGAGTCCTTAACTGGGAAAGATGTTACAATTAGAGATAGAGATAGCGAAAAACAAGTTAGAGTTAAGATAAGTGAATTGAGGGATTTTCTGGAAAGATTGTTTGATGGTGAAGAGAGGATTGAGTCTGCTGGAAAAGGAGATTAGGCTAAGTAATTTAGAAAACTTTTTAATGAATGAATTTTAGTTTTATTGATGGCTAATGAAACTTTTGTTTTTAATGGAGCTCTTTATCTACTTTGCCAATGTCAGGGAGAATTGTTTGGAGCAATTCACTCAGTGAGTTGTGAATATGGGATAGATTATATTAATACAACAATTAGATGGTTGGATAGAGGGATTGATCCAGAATTTTTAACTCCAGTTATAGGCATTCGTAAATATCAATTGCAGTTTTCTCAAAGAATTTCCCCTATCGCTGTTGTTGCCAGAGGATTAAGAGAGATTGCTGGTTTGGAAATGCTTAATTTCATGGAGTTTGATTTTCAGGCAGTAAACGAATGGATAGATAATGCAGAAAAATGGGAGAAAAATCATATAATTATAACTCCCAAGGGTTTTAGAGAAAGTGGGAAGGCGGATGTTATAGATTTATTGAGTAACGCAAAAGAAGTTTCTCGGAGAGAAAGGTAGTTAGGAAAAGAGTTATAAATTAAAGATTTCTTTTTATTGTATGGGGATGTTTGAGATTTTGTTCTGGCCTTTTACTGTAGCATTTGTAGGTCTAGCTATTTTGATTTCCATTATCGTCTTAGCTTTTTGGATATGGATGATTGTGGATTGTGCTCAAAGAAAATTCAAGAACGATGTTGAAAAGATACTTTGGCTGGTGATAATAGTTCTCGGACAATGGATTGGAGCTTTAGTGTATTTGATAGTTGTCAAGTTGTATAATTCTAAGGGATTGATGAAAAAATGATGGGTTATGGGAATGTTTAAAATGGTTAATGAGCTTAAATTAAAATGGGAGAGGTGATAGGAATTGTTTCTTTGAAGGGGGGTGTTGGAAAAACCACTCTTTCTGCGGCACTTGCGTCTGAGCTTGCTGAGAAACATGACAAGAGAATATTGTTAGTTGATGCAAATTATTCTGCTCCAAATCTTGGGATACATATGGATATCATATCTCCTCAAGGAAGTGTGCAGGACGTGTTATCTGGAAAGAAACTATCTTCTGCAATTCATTCTAAATATGGGGTGGATGTCATTCCAGGGAATTTTCTTTTCAGGAAAGATTACAGTCCACTTAAGCTAAGAACAAAATTGGCTTATGCAAAAAAGAGTTATGATTTTATTATTCTTGATGCTTCTCCAAGTTTGAATGATGAAATACTTTCTGCGTTATTGGCTTCAGATAGAGCTTTTATTGTGACAACTCCTGATTATGCCTCCTTGAGTTGTGCTATGAAACTTGCTAAACTTGCAAGACAAAGAAATAGAAGTAGCAGTGGAATTATAGTCAATAGGGTTGTAGATAAAAAATTATCAGTTGGGCTTGAGGAAATACAAGAATCTACTGGAATTCCAGTTATTGCAACAATAAAAGAGGAAAAGATTGTGCATGAGGGATTGTATCACAGAGTGCCAGCCAATCTTGTATGGAGAAGCTCTTCCTTTGGAAAGGAAATAAAAAAATTAGGGTATATACTATCTGGAAAGAAAGAACAGAGAGCGTTATGGAAGAAAGTAATGTTTTTGGACATGGATAAGGAAGAGGTTAATAGAGAGATGCTTAGGCAAGATTTTTATAAAAGTATGTTCAGGAGATGAGTATGGAAAAAAATAAAGATTGTATTTTTTGTAAAATTGTAAGAGGAGAGGTTGATTCTGATAAAGTTGGAGAGAGTGACAATTTCTTTGCATTTCTAGATGCTCATCCTAGGGCGGAAGGACACGTATTAATTGTGCCTAAGAAACACTATGTGACATTATTGGATATTCCAGAGAAACTTGGAAATGAGATGCTAGAATTCACAAAGAAAATGGCTTCTGAAATATTAGATAAAAAATTAGGAGATGGATTTAATATTGTTATGAATAATCTTGATGTTGCTGACCAGGTTGTGATGCATGCACATTTGCATATTATACCAAGAAAAGAAGGTGATAGATTGAGGATGATTTCTTAATGTAAGCTCTTCCGATTTATGAGGTAAGATTATGGCTGCGGGGAGAATTGAACTCCCGGCCTCCTGCTCATGAGACAGGCGTTCCACCACTGAACTACGCAGCCGGAATTAGGAAATGAAAAGCGTTTTTAAAAGTTGGGTTAGATTAATATATCTGAAATTCTTGTGATTAATATGGTGGGTGAAGTTATTAGCGTTCCGGCAGAGTTAATTTTTGAGCTTGGAAATTTAGGAAAGTGGATTCAGGCAGTTGGCTTGGTTGTTATAATCTGGATTATTTTTCAAGCAGTGACACTTTATTTTAATAGGAAGAGAAGAAAACTTATGGAGAAACTTGATAGGGATTTGGAAAGAGTTGAGAAAAAGTTAGATAAAATCCTTAAGAAGAAAATTTAATTTTTTTTGTTACTTTTAGTTCTATTGGACTTTACTTTCTCATTTTTTAGAAAGTTTTTTATTGATTTTGGCTAGTAGATTTTACCTTGGATAACCTTGATAGGTAACCTGCTATTTTATTTCTCATCTTCTTGCTCGGCATTGTGTCTGCGAGCATTTTTTTGTTATGCTCGAAGTCTGGCGTAAAACTATCGCCTTTATGCTTTACTAGTTGATGTGCTGTTCTCTTCACTAGTGTGGATTTTATTCTTCCCATAGATAGGCTTGATAAAATCAGTTTTTAAATGTTTTTATGAATCTAGATAGACTATTGGAATCTCGTACTTAGAAGCTAACCCTATTTCTCCTAAATATTCACGGATTATCTGCCACATTGGAGGCTCCATTCTTTTAGTTCTTAATTTTCTATTTATTTCACTTGCTTGGGCTAGTTCAATAATGTCGTTTATTCTATCTTCAGGGACTCCTCTTGCTAGGCGTTCTAATCGCCTTTCGGATGTTGGATGTCTGTAGTCTGTCATAATTTTAGTTTTTCGAATTTTATGAGGTTTTTCCATTCTTTCAGGTATTCCTTTGCGTTTTTGTCTAGTTCACCTGGAGCAACAAATAGTGCTGGCATCTTCTCTGATTGAGCTTTTTGAACAGCAATTGCTAGATCTTGCTCATTGACTTTCTTTTTTTCTTTTGCTATAAGGAGATATTCTTGTTTTCCGAAAAGAGTGTCAATTCGTATTTTAGATGTGAACTCTTTTTTCTTGTTTATTATCTCTTCAATAAATTCTATATCTTTTGCAGTCATATATTCTTTTATTTGAGAGGGAAATTCAAATTCTTTTTTTGGTTTTTGGGGTTTTTTGGAAATGAAGTTTTCTGTACTATTTTGTAAAGTTGGCGTTTCTTCTTTGGACTTTTCTTGTGGGATTTTTTGAGGAGGCTCTTTTTGTGTTTCTTTTATCTGAGTAGATACCAGGAAGGGATTTGGAATAGTGGCAGGCATAGGAGATTCTAGTTGAGAAGGAATTTCTTTTTTAATCTCTTGTTTAGTTTCAGGAATCTCTTGTTTTTTTTGATTATTGGGAGTTAGTTCATGCTGAAGTTTTTGCCTAGCTATCTCATCAGATATTGTGAAATATTTCCAGAAGAGTTTAGTTTCATCTCCAAATTTTACATTTAGGGGAATTGCAAAATCTTTTATTGAACGAAGAGCTACCCTTATTGCGGGTTCTTGAGATTCATCAGATAATACACCACTATCCTTTAGAATGTTAAATGCTTGTCTTTCTCTATGGTTGAGGAATTCTGAAAAATTTTCTAATTCTTTTTCTTGACCAGGGATAAGATATATTGGAGAGCTGCCAACTTTCATATTACTTAACTTGAGTCTTCTCTCTGAAAGTAGTTCAGAAAGCAAGGCAGAAACGAATAAAGGAGGAATACCTACCTCTCTAGAAATTCTTGCAGGGAAACTTGGGCCCTTTAACTTTACAGTTGAGACTATCCTCTCCTTATCAGCGTGAAGTTTTTGTAAATCAGGCATAAGATGAATAAAACCAAGGTTATTATAAAGATTACTGAGGTGAATCTATCAGGGTTTGAGCCATGCAACTTCATAGAATGTGACTGAATCTTCATCATCAACTATCCCTAGGAGGAGTTTCTTCTTTGTCGAATGAGCTACACGGTTTTTTGCTGAGAAGTCCTGCCATGAATTTGCTTCTGATTCTCTTACACAGAAAAGTATCCATAATGCATGATCTTGACCTGGCTTGAACCCTTTTTTATAGACTCTGAAATCTGCCCCGAATTTAAGCGCAGTTTTTAAGATGTAACCTCGTTTTCTTAAACTTGAAAAGACAGAGTATTTTACCTCTATTCTTTTGTCTATGCGTTTTGCTTTTTTTAGAAAATCATCAAATGAGATTTCATTTTTCCCTGAAAATACTTTTAGCCTGTTTGTCTCTACAAGGAATAGGGCTTCTGGGAGCGAGTATTCAATCTTATTTTGTCTTTTTTCACCAAAACGAGAGCGTTCATAAAGAGAAAAAGCTTCTTGGGAGTTAGAAGATATTTTTGTTGGGGAAAATTGTGCCTGAATCATTTTAGGTCTCCCTCGTTAATCAATGGGTAAATATCAAATGCAACTTCTTCATAGGGGTGGGACTCTTTCATGGCAGCAATTACAGATTTAGCTTTATTCCTTGTACATGTAAATTCTATTCTTTCTTCTTCAACTTCTTCTAGTTCACCTATATTGCCTATAAATGGAGTAGCTCCCTTAAGAGGCTTGAATCTTCCAATGCCCTTACTTGAAAAACTACAATCGCTATAATTACCAATTAATCCTGCTCCTGCATTTCCCATAGACTCTCTTACTTTGTTAGAGTGAGTAGAAGGTACAAAAACGACTATCTTTAAGGATTCCATTTTAGTTATTAGGAAAGTATATTTTATAAATGCTTTTTTATTGTTAGATACATGGGTTTTGGCAAGATATTCAGTGAGAGTTGGGAAGATTATAAGAGAAATTTTAAGAGCATAGTTTTGATCATGCTGGTATATCTTCTGGGAACATTGGCCTTTGCAGGAATATCTATCTTTTCAGAATTGGATAGTGCTATTTCTTTCATATACATAATATTTCTTGCAGTATTTGGCTTTTTAGCGTATATATTTGCAACGGGGATGTTGGTCAATGCATCCGTAAAACATAAAAAATTCAGCTTTGAGCAAGCATTCAAGGATATGAAAAAAAGGTATTGGGGATATTTGCTTTTTAACGTCGTATTTGGGATATTTTTAATTGGGCTTTTCTTGTTATTGATTGTTCCAGGGATTATATTTTCTGTTTATTGGTGTGTTTCTTCTTATGTGTTTTTTGCCGAGAAGAAGGGAATAATAGCATCTCTTAAAAGAAGTTTTAATCTTGTAAAGGGCAGATGGTGGAAGGTTCTAGGGTATAGTCTTCTGTTCTTCTTGATATACTTTGCAATATGGATACCATTTGGTATTGTAGCTGGAGTTTTTGAATTGTTACATGCAGAGTTAATTGCTCAAGTGATAGACAATGCATCGTTTTTTGTGACAATACCTCTTTCCGTATTGTTCTATAAGAACTTGTATTTGGCTTTGAAAACTAAGAAGTTCTAATTGGAAAGTTTTAAATTGATGTTTCTGATTATTAAGATATGGAAAAAATAATTCTTCTTGGAGGATCCCCCACTGCAGGAAAGAGCTATACTGCAAGGAAAATTGCAGAAAGTTTGAAAATGCCATGGATCTCTACAGATACAGTGAGGGAACAGATGAGAGAAATAGTTAGAAGGGAAGATTATCCTTCTCTTTTTTTACATGCCAATGCTGATTCTAAAATGGCTTCTGAATTCTTAAATCATAATAGTGCTAAGGAAATTGTTGATCATGTAAATAGAGAGAGTGAGGATGTTTGGAAGGGAGTTAGTGCAATTATCAACACAGACTATGTATGGAAAAATTATATTATTGAAGGAGTAGCTGTTCTGCCCAAATTTGTTAATAAATTAAAGACGAATAAAGAAGTCAGGGCAATATTCTTGATAGATGAAAATATTGATAGGGTTAGACAGACAATTTTTACAAGAGGTTTGTGGGATGATGCTGATAAATATCCAAATGAAATTAAAGAAAAAGAGGTCGAATGGGTGATGGAATTTAATGAGTTTATCAAGAGGGAGGCAAGAAAGTATGGTTTCCCCGTTGTTAGTGTAGGTAATAGAAAAGATTATTTGGCCAGGATTAAAAAATTGGCATCTTGATTGTTGATTAGAAAAGCTCTTAAAAGCATTTGTTCTAAGTTTAATATGGCAGATAAAATAATCAATTTTTCCGCTATAGAGAAAAAATGGCAGAAGAAGTGGGAATCAGAAAAGGCGTTCTTGGCTAAGGACAATGTTAAAGGCAAGAAGAAATATTACATCTTAGAGATGTATCCTTATCCATCTGGGAGCGGGTTGCATATGGGACATGCATTTAATTATACTATAGGGGATGTTCAGGCAAGATTGAAGAGGATGCAAGGATATAATGTTCTTTATCCTATGGGGTATGACTCATTTGGGTTGCCAGCAGAGAATGCTGCCATAAAAGCGAAGTCACATCCAAAGAAATTCACTGAAGAAGCCATAAAGAATTATATAAGGCAACAGAAAGAGCTTGGGCTTTCTTATGATTGGAGCAGGATGATTCAAAGCCATAAGCCAGAGTATTATCAATGGGATCAGTGGATATTCTTGAAGATGTTTGAGAGAGGTTTGGCATATAAGAAAAAAGCTCCTGTAAATTGGTGTGGGAAATGTAATACAGTTTTGGCTAATGAACAAGTAGTGAATGGGAAGTGCTGGAGGCATGAAGATACGGAAGTTGAAATAAAACATTTAGAACAATGGTTTTTGAAAATAACTGATTATGCTGATGAGCTTTATGAGGGCTTGAATAAACTTGATGGGTGGCCTGATTTCATAAAGACATTGCAGAGAAACTGGATTGGAAAAAGTGAGGGAACAGAAGTTGACTTTTTAGTTGATGGAAATCCGTGGAGAGTGTTTACAACTCGTGTAGATACTCTTTTTGGAGTTACTTTTTTAGTTGTTTCTGCACAGCATCCAGAGTTGATGAGTTTAGTTACTAATGACAAAAAAAAGGAAGTTGAGAACTTCTTGAAGAAAATTAGAAGCACTAAGGAAGAGGATATGGACAAGCTTTCTAAGGAAGGAGTTTTCACTGGTTCATACGCAATACATCCGTTGACTGGGAAAAAAATACCTGTATGGACAGGGAATTTTGTTGTTGCAGATTACGGAAGTGGGATGGTTATGGGGGTTCCTGCACATGATGAGAGAGATTTTGAGTTTGCTAAGAAATATGGATTGGAGATAAAGCAGGTAATTAGACAATCTTTTGGGGAGGCCAAGGAGGATGAAGAGAAACGTTTTACTATTTCAGCTGTTGTTCAAAGAAAATCAGATAAAAAATTTTTATATTTAAAATGGAAGGAGTTTGGATGGGTGGCTCCAGTTATTGGGGGAATAGATGGTAATGAAACTCCTGAAAGTGCGGCAGAAAGAGAGGTTTTTGAAGAGACTGGATATAAAGCAAAAGCAGTTGGGAAATTAGGTTTACCATTTGAAGCACATTTTTATGCAGATAATAAAAAGGTTTGGAGACATAGGATAGATCAGCCAATATTATTGGAACTTATTTCTGATAATCCTGAAAAATTGAATAAAGAAGAGTCTTCAATGCATGAGGTTAGTTGGTTAAGTAGGGAAGAGGTTGCAAAATTAACAACTCATAGTTATAATTTGATTGGAATTGAGAGATTTTTTGAGGGAGAGAAAGCATTTACAGGATTTGGTACGCTTGTGAATTCCGAAGGATTTGATGGTTTAAAGAGCTCTGAGGCTAAGGAGCATATTATCAATGCATTGGAAATGAAGAAACTTGGGAGGAAGAAGACTGCGTTTAGGATAAGGGATTGGCTTGTTTCTCGACAGAGGTTTTGGGGGTGTCCTATTCCAATAATATATTGTGACGAATGTGGGACTGTTCCTGTGCCTGAAAAGGATCTTCCTGTGAAGCTTCCTGATAATGTTAAATTTGAAGGTGTGGAGAGTCCTTTGAAGAAAGATGAAAAATTCTTGAAAGTTAAATGTCCTAAATGTGGGAAGAATGGGAAGAGAGAGACAAATACCCTTGATGGGTTTATGGATTCCTCATGGTATTTTTTAAGGTATTGTGATCCTAAGAATGATAAGAAAATATTTAATTCAAAAAAAGTAAAATATTGGGCTCCAGTTGATCAGTATATAGGGGGAAAAGAACATGCTACGGGACATTTGATATATTTCAGGTTCTTTACAAAGTTTTTGAGAGATATGGGATTGTTGGAATTTGATGAGCCTGTTTTGAATTTATTCAATCAAGGTATGTTGCATGCTTACGATGGTCAGAAAATGAGCAAATCTAAGGGGAATGTTGTCTTGCCTGAGAGTGTTTCAAAGAAATTTGGAATTGATGCAGCAAGAATGTTTTTAGTTTCAGATGGATCTCCAGACAAGGATTTTAATTGGAGTGATAAAGGAACTGAAGGAAGCTTGAGATTTATTTTGAAAGTGATTAATTTTGTTAGTACATTTAAGTCTGGGAAAATGGACAAACTTAAAGAGAGCAAGTTGCACAAGATCATCAAAGAATATACTTCAAATTTAGATGATTTCAATTATAATATTGCTGTGATAAAAATTAGGGAATTATTTGATGTGCTTGAAGAAGGATGTGATAGGAAGAGCTTGGAAATATTTTTGAAAATGCTTTCGCCAATATGCCCACATGTAGCTGAAGAGCTTTGGAGCAAGATTGGAAAGAAAGAATTTGTAAGTTTGGAGAAATGGCCAGAATATGATGGGAAAAAGATCGATATCGAGTTAGAGAAAAAAGCTGATGCGGTGGATAAGACAATTGAAGATGTGAAGAACATATTAAAGATAATGAGAGAGAGAAATGGGGGAGAAGGAAAGAGGATTTACATTTATGTTCTTCCTAATGAAAAAGCTTTCTATGATGAGAAAAAATTGGGAGAGAGATTAGGAAGAGGAGTCTGGGTTTATGCTGTGAATGATCCTAAGAAGCATGATCCCGAAGGAAAGAGCAAGAAAGTCAAGCCAGGAAGACCAGGGATTTATATTGAATGATTAATTTTTACTCCTTAGATTTAGTAAGAAGAAGTCTGGATTTGGAGTGAAACTGCTTATAAATCTATGTTTTATTTCTTGAAAGTGACTTGCTATATAAGAATAATGGGAGAGAAAAATAGCTTTTGAATTTTGATTTTATATATAAATAAACAGAGTGATTAGGATAGTATGAAGCAAAAAAAAGCTAGAAATAGGAGGCAAGAGACCGTACAGAACTATATTGAGGATACATATTCCTCTTATGGTATAACTGAGTCTGAAAGGGAATTGCTGAGAGCTTTAAGGAGTCAGATTGCTCCTAAGAGAATGTTAGCTTAATTTTTATTTTTTTTCTTTTTTATTTATTAGTAATAGCTATAATTAAATTTATTAACCATTTAACTCTTTACGAGTCATGGCTCAAGGTGATTTGTTTGCAGCTCTAATATTAGCAATAGTACAGGGTTTTACAGAGTGGATTCCTGTTTCAAGTTCGGGACATTTAGTACTTCTTGAGAGATTACTTGGATTTTCAGGGGGTCTTGAATTTGAGGTTGCATTACATTTTGGAACTCTTATGGCTGTTTTTGTTTATTTTGGAAAAGATATTACAGATATATTACAAGATATTTTGCTTGGGAGATGGAGGAGCGAGAATGGGAAGTTGGGGTTGCTTTTGATTGTTGGTACAATTCCTGCAGTTTTTGTAGGGTTTTTTGCAAGGAATCTTTTTGATAGCGTATTAAGTAATATGGTGGTTATTGCCATAGGATTTGGAATAACTGGACTTTTTCTATTGATAGCTGCAACATATAGGGTGAAATTGGGAGAAGGAGTAAAAAATCTGGGATATGGGAAGGCATTTATTATAGGCATTGCACAGGCGCTTTCAATAATCCCTGGGATTTCAAGGAGCGGAGCAACATTGTCTTCAGGAATTCTTTTTGGATTAAAGGAGAAGAGCGCAATGAAGTTTTCATTCTTACTTTCTATTCCAGTTATATTTGGAGCAAATATATTGATTGTGGGAAATAGCACACTTGCTCCTGAACTTATCTGGGCGAGTTTTGTGAGCTTTTTAGTCGGCTTGGCCACAATTCATGTTTTATTCAAATATATCTTGATACACAGGAAGAATCTTATATGGTTTGCAGCTTATTGTCTAATCCTCTCTGTGGGGCTTATAACTTGGATTATTCTTGGGTAATTTTTAGCAGATAATTTTAAAAAATTTTAAATTATGAATTAGATATGAATAATGGGCTGTTGCGTGATGATATTGAACGACAGATTATAATTTATTTTGATAATCTAATGGTTGGTTCTCCAAGGAGTTCTGATGGTGTGTGGGGCTTTGTTCAAGGGCATTTGAGGCCGAGGGATCTTAATGATGATGAAAGTTATAGTGCTTCAAGAGAACTTATTAAAGGAATTGATGCTTATAGGCCTGATGGTATCAGCAGGGAAGATTATATATTTGGAATTTTGAGGAGTTCAGGATTAGTTTTATAAGGATAATCTAGATGGGATTCAAAGAACTACGAATAATCATCATATGATTGAGCAATCATTCCACGATTGCTTTAATACGTCTTACACCTGCTGAAGAGGATTCTTCCTTTAGGATTTTGAATTTTCCAATTTCCTTTGTATTCTTTACATGAGGGCCTGTGCATATCTCTTTTGAAAACCATCTGCGATTGTCTGTTGAATCCTGGATTGTATAAACCGAAACTTTTTCAGGATATTTATGGCCAAATTCTGCTTGTGCTCCTTCTGCAAGAGCTTTCTTGAATGGAAGTTCCTGACTTTCAACTTTTAGAGAAGAGGATATTTTTTTATTTACAAGAGTTTCAACCTTTTTTATTTCTTCAGATGTGAGTTTTCTTGGGAAATTGAAGTCAAAGCGAAGCCTTTCAGGAGTTATGTTAGAACCTCTTTGCTTGATATCTGGACCAAGAACTTGTCTAAGAGATTCATTTAATAAATGGGTTGCTGTGTGAAGTCTTGTTGTTTTTTCCGAATTGTCTGCAAGACCTGATTTGAACATTCCTGAAGAGGCTGTTCTTGAAAGTTCTTGGTGTTTTTCAAATTCTTTCTGGAATTCTGATTTTTTCATCTTTATTCCTTTTTCTACACAAAGTTCCTCAGTCATTTCAATAGGAAATCCATAAGACTGGAAAAGCAAGAAAGTTTCTTTTCCAGAAAGATATTTTTTGTTTTTTATTAGTTTTTCAAATTCTGTAATTCCTTTTTCCAAGGTGTTTCTAAATTTGTTTTCTTCTTCATCAAGTTGTGAGAGTATGAAATTCTTATTTTTTTTCAGTTCTTCGTAGTCGGGATAGATTTTATGGATTGAATCAAAAAGTTTTGTTGTAAAATTTTCTTTAATACCTAACATGAATCCATGTCTTACTGCACGTCTTATTAACCTTCTAATTATGTAACCTTGTTGAACATTTGATGGCTTAATTTGATGAGGGTCAGCGAGTATCATAGTTGATGCCTTGATATGGTCTGCAATTATTCTTATCGAGGCTTTTGTATCCCCATCAGAATCGTATCTTTTTTCAGAGATTCTTTCTATTTCTTTTACTATTGGCAGAAAGACTGGAGATAAATAATTGTCATTTAATCCATTTAGGATAGAAATTGTTCTTTCAACTCCACCTCCGAAATCTATATTTTTTTGCTTTAATGGAATGAATGCATAGATGTTATCTGTGATAAATTTCTTTATTGAATTTATTCCATCATAATGTTTAGATAAAATCCCTAATTTTTTAGCAGTCTCAACATTTTTTTTATCATGATCAAAGTAGATAACTTCCTCTGGAACAAGATTAAATTGTTTTAATAAAGTTTCAAAATATTTAGGATCATCCTTTTTTATTTTATGTTCTTCTAAGGAGAATGCTTCCCAGTTTGCAGGAAAATTCGTGCTCTTTACTAAATTTCTTCCTTCATCTCTAAACTTATTTACTGCCAATAAATAATGTGTGTTAAAACTATGAAGAAAATTCAATAGTTCACTATTCAAGTCAAAGTCTTCATTATACAAACAATGCATTCCATCGACCAATATTAATCTTTTATCTTTATTATATTGCATTAGAACGTTATTCCCTATTTCTACCCAGTTTTTGTCAGAGACATTAAATTTTTTTGGAGGAGGATTATTCTTTCCAGGATGATTCCAGTAGAATATCTCTGTATCAGGGCCGCATGGGCCTGTGTTTCCTGCAGGACCCCACCAATTATCTTTTTTACCCAGGAATGCTATGTGTTCTTTTGGAATCTTGAGAGATTCCCAAATTTTTGCAGACTCTTCATCTTTGGGAGAATCTTTATCTCCTGTAAAGCATGAGACTGCTAACTTTTCTTTTGGAATCTTTAGTTCTTTTGTGAGAAATTCAAAACTCATTTCTATAGCTTCTTCTTTCCAGTAATCTCCAAGAGACCAATTACCAAGCATTTCGAAAAATGTGTGATGTGTGGAATCCCCGACCTCATCTATATCGTCCGTACGGAGACATTTTTGAACATTGACTAATCTTTTTCCTAAGGGATGTGATTGTCCTGTCAGATATGGAACAAGAGGGTGCATGCCTGCGGTTGTGAAGAGGACTGTAGGATCATTCGAAGGAATAAGTGAGGATGAAGGAATCTCTTTATGATTTTTCTTTTTGAAGAAATCAACATATTTTTTTATTAATAGCTCACGTGAGATCATAAAAGAATCTAGAACATAGAGTTTTTTAAGGTTATTGTAATCTTGCAAGCTTTGCTTTTATCTCGTCCAGCTCATCTTCTAAATCATCTCTGCCTCGAGAATAACGTGCCCTAATTTTAGAAGTTTCTCTAATCTTATGAGATACTCTCGGCAGTAATGAATCTAAAATTTTTATTTCCTCTTTGAGTTTAGATATTTTCTTTTTTGCAAGAGATTTTAACTTGAATTCTTTTTCTCGGAGTTTTTGAAAGTTTTGATGTGCCTTTTTTATGTTTAGCATTTCTAACTGAGAATATAAAAGATTTTTTTTGGAGTACGTCTGTTCAGAGATATCAAGCTTTATGTATTCCATCATATATCTGCCCTTTCAAATATATCTGCAGTTAAATTTGTGAGGCGAGCTTTAACATTATCAATCTCTTTTTGCCAAGAAAGGAGTTCTTTATCCTCTTTCATTTTGACTTCCTTTATCTGTCTTAGAAGATCTTCTATCTCTCCTAAATCTGTTTTAATCTTTTCAAGAGATTCTCTTGCTTCCTGAAATTTTTCTAATTTTACAAATATTGGCTTGTTTTCAGCTAATTTTCTTGATGGAATAACTGGTGGAGGAGTAATCTGAGAATTCATCCCAGGTTCCCATTCTTCTATTTCGCTTAATCTGTATTTATCTAAGTGGTCATCTTCTGGGAAATTTGGATATTCTGGAAGGGGTTCTTGGTTTTCTACCTCGCTTGTAGTAATTGCTTCTTTTATGGCTGTCTGACTAAATCCTTTTTTCATGGGAGAGTCTGGAAATGAAGGGAGGCCAGGTATTTCTTCTCTTTCTTCATGCATTTCAGGGTAATCTCTAAATGAAGGAGGGTTGTTTAAAATTGATGGTCTTGGCAGATCAGGAAGTTTTTTAGTATTATTTTTTTTATCCCACAACATGTATCCCCTTCTCAACTTTGATTTTTATAGGTTTATATAAATTATATAATGGTAACAAAACTATATGTTGGATTTTATGTGGCCGAAAGGTTTTTATTCCTGTTTTTTCAAGGGTGTATATGCAAATAAAATTTCTAAAAAATATTGTGGTAGCAATTGCAGGGTCTAATTCAGAAGGGCTTGTAGATATACTATATGGAAAGAAAAATGTGAATGAATTTATCATCGCAAAAAGATTAAATCTCAATATAAATCAGGCCAGAAATATCTTGTATAGGCTCTCTGACGAAGGGCTTGTGAGCTTTATAAGGAAAAAGGATAAGAAGAATGGAGGGTGGTATACTTATTTTTGGACCTTTGATGTGGGTAAATCATTATACAAATTAAGGGATGCTTTGATTTCTGAGATTAAAAGCCTTGAAGATCAGCTTCAGAGCAGACAAACAAAGAGATTTTATATTTGTCCGGAATGTGATATGGAAATGAGTGAAGAAAATGCCCTTATTCATGATTTTACATGCCCTGAATGTGGAGAGGTTTTGTTGTTGAGAGAGAGTAAGGATCTTGTGGAAGATTTAGGGAAGAGATCAGAAAGGTTGAGAGTTGATCTTGATGTTGTAAATCGGGAAATTGAGGTAATAGAGAAAAAAGGAGAAAACGCAAGAAAGAGAAAGATGAAGACTGCAGAAAAGAAAAAATCTGCAGAGAGAGCTGCAAAGAGGGCTGTAAGGAAAAAAGAAAAACAGGCAGAAAAAGATGGTCAAAAAACAGATGATGCGAAACCTAAGATCAAGGGCAAGGCAAAAAAATCTCCAGCAAAAGTTAAGAGTGGTGTGAAGAAGCTAAAAAAAACCCCTAAGACTAAAGCTAAAAAAACTCCCATAAAGAAAAAGAGTAAGCGTTCTTCTCCAAAGGCACACACTCGGAGAAAATAATCTAAGATGGCCGTCTACAAAAGAAATTATGTTAAAAAGGTAAATAAGCGAAATTGGTTTAGTAATCTTAGTTTAACAAACTCTCTTATTATTTTAAATGTTGTAACTTATTTTATATCTCTATTAATTCTTACTATATACGGTGAAAAATTTTTTCTAGATAATATTGCATTAAGCCCTATGCTTGTTCTTTCTGGACAAACTATTTGGACATTTTTAACAAGTATGTTTTCTCATGTGATGTTCTTTCACCTTTTTGCCAATATGTTTTCTTTGTTCTTTGTGGGAAATTTTGTTGAGAAAATAATTGGTAGGAAAAGGATGTTGTGGTTTTACATCATTGCTGGAATTGTAGGAGGGGCATTTTTCGTTATAGGAGGAATATTGTTTAACAATGATATTCCAGGTATTGGTGCAAGTGGAGCTATATTCGGGCTTGTTGGAATATTGGCTGTTTTGATCCCATATTCAAGGATATATCTTATAGCTGGGCCATTGATTGTGCTTTTAATACAGGCTATATTGTCCCAGGTTTTGTCTTCAAGTATTCTAGCTACATTTAATTTCATTTTCAATATTCTCGTAATTGTTATGATCTTTGCTATATTCTCATGGAACCCTTCCATTAGGAAACTTGCCGTTCCAATACAATTGCCTATGTGGCTATTGCCTATTGTCGCAATTGTTCCATTGATAATCTTGGGTTATTTTGTTTCACTTCCAATTTCAAATAGCGCACATTTTGGAGGTCTTGTTGTTGGCCTTGCTTATGGATTTTATCTTAGAAAGAGATATAACAAAAAAGTCAAGATGCTTAGGAGAATGTATAAATGAGGAAAATAAAAAAGAGAGGAGTGAAAAAGAAAAATAATTTATTCAATGAATCTATTGAATATATCAAAGAAAGTAGGATGTTTATATTGGCTGGGGTGATTATCTTCTTTGCAAGCTCATTATTGGGATTCATATTTTCCCCATATCTTGGAGGGATATTCAATAGTTTAATAGCAGATCTTATGTCTCAGATATCCGGACTTGGAACTTTTGATCTGATTGTATTTATTTTTAAGAATAATTTTTCAAGCTCTATAATCACAGTATTTTTAGGAGTATTTTTAGGAGTGTTTCCAATATTCAATGCGATTTTAAATGGTGCAATATTGGGGTATGTTGCAGCTATTGTGAGCAGTCAAGAGAGTTTCTTTGCATTATGGAGACTTCTGCCACATGGAATATTTGAACTTCCTGCTATATTCATCGCAATTGGTATTGGAATCAAGTTTGGATTTGCATTTTTTGCAGAAAAGGGAAAAGTCAAGAAAGAATTGTTATATAGGCTGGATAAAAGTTTGAAGGTTGTTGTGTTCATTATTCTTCCATTGCTTATTATTGCTGCAATTATTGAAGGGCTATTAATAGGGATAGGAAGTTAGCACATTGTTTAAAAATATGATTTGCTTGGAAAGTTTATGGCAGAAGAAGATTTTTCTAAAGAAAGTATAGAAGAGCAAGATAGTGCCAGAGAGAATGAAAATCTTAGGAAGGTTGAGGCTGCACTCTTTATATCTGGAAGATTCTTGTCTCTTAAGGAACTTATGGGGTTAACAGATATAAATCCTATATTGTTGAGAAAACTTCTTGATGATTTGATAGACAGATATTCTGGTTCTGCAATTGAGATTATAAAAAAAGATGAGATGTGGAAGATGGATGTTTCTTCAGAATATACCGGAATGGTGAATAAGTTAGCTACAGGCACAAGTGAGTTTTCCAAGGCTGAACAGGAGACTCTTGCCATCATAGCGTATAAGCAGCCAATGAAGCAGAGTGTACTTGTGAATATAAGAGGTAATAAGGCGTATGACCATATAAAAAATTTTGTCTCAATGGGATTAGTTCAGAAGAAAAAGACTGGACATACCCATGAGTTGACACTAAGTGATGAATTCTATGATTACTTCCATCTAAAAAAAGGAGAGGGGTTCAAAGGGTAGATGGTTAAGATTGTTGATTTCATTTTCTTTTTTTACATGTTTACTGGACTTTACATGCTTATCTTTTTTGTATTATTATATGTGAAGAATAAGGATTTGTTATTTGAATATCCTCCTGGTAAGCCAGAACCTGTTAGTATTGTGATGCCTTGTTATAACGCTGAAAAGAATATTGGAAATGCAATTGAATCATTACTAAATTTAGATTGGCCAAAAGAAATGATGGAGATTATAATTGTTGACGATGCCTCCAAGGATAATTCTGTAAATATAATTGAGAAATATGTTGCTAAGTATGATAATATTAGGTTAATAAAGCATGAAAAAAATTCAGGGTGTGCTGCTGCAACAACAAATACAGGAGTGAGAGCAGCTAAATATGATTATATTGCTGTTGCAGATGATGATTCTACTCCTAAGAGGGATGCGCTAAGAAAGATGATTGGATTTTTGCAGAATGAAAAAGATGTTGCTGCTGTAACCTGCTCAATTCTTGCTGAACATCCTGAGACATTCATGCAGAAGTTGCAGGGAATAGAGTATGCCATAATTGCATGGACAAGAAAACTTCTTGATTTTGTTGATTCCGTATATGTGACTCCAGGGCCATTTGCATTATATAAAAAGGAAAAACTAATTGAAGTTGGACTCTTCGATGTCAAGAACTTGACTCAGGATATAGAGATAGTATGGAGACTTCTTTCTCATGGATACAAGGCAAGAATGTCTCTTGCAACTGGAGTGTATTCTGAAACTCCTAAAAAAATAGGGGCGTGGTGGAAGCAAAGAGTGAGGTGGACAATTGGAGGAATACAGACTTTGCTTAAATATAAGCATCTTCTTTTAAGGAAAGGAATGCTTGGGGTTTTCATAATCCCATTCTTTGCATTTTCACTTTTTCTTGGAATGTTAGGACTTGGACTATTTGCTTATCTAATCACGCGAAGGCTTTTTATTTCCTATTTAGCCACAAGGTATTCTATATATGCAGATACAGCAATACTTACATTACAAGATGTTAGTTTTAATCCTTCTGTTCTAAACATGTTTGGGGCTATTCAACTTCTTCTTGGAGGAATATTCACCTTTTTTGGATTAGGTGTCATGAAGGGGCTGAAGAAGGGCAAGGACAACATTTTTAATATTCTATTCTATATGATAGTATATTTAACATTACTTCCGCTTGTAATTATAACTTCATTTTACAAGTTGGCGAGGGGTAAATATTCATGGTAGGGAACAAACATGTTTTTTGGCAGGCCTTAGTTTTTACGATAATTATATTTGTAATAGGATTAATATTTGGGTTCTTTATTGAGTCTTATCTTGCAGGCCAGATAGAGTATAGTCTTGCAAAGTCAGAGATTAATCTTTTAGATGAGCAGGTGAGGATTAGAGCAATAGGAGGTTTTGATATAGATTGTGATAAATCAAAAAGAGGTTTGTTTGAGTTTGCAGATAGGATTTATTCGGAGGCATTAAAACTTGAAGAACAAAGCTCATCAAGTCAGTTTGATAAAGAAACTTTTGACCTTTTACATAAGAGATATGATTTGCTGAGGACTATGCTATGGGTAGAGAGTAATGAAATAAAAGAATTATGTGGTGATAATTTTCATACGCTTACTTATTTGTATGAGTCTGAAACAACAAATACTGGGGTGAGGGCTAAACAACTTTATTTCTCAAGGCTTCTTGCGGAAATTAAAGATGAACATCCTGAAGATATACTTTTGATTCCTATTGCAATTGATACTGGACTATCTTCTTTGGAGATGATTATTGAGAACTATGAAATAACAGATTTTCCAGTTGTGGTAATCAATGGGGAAATCAAAGTCAGCGAGGTAGTCACTAAATCTGAATTTGAGAAAATTGTGTTTGAGTGATTTCTAGGAAAACAGTTTAGTTGAAATTCATAGGAATAAATGAACAATAAACAATTTAAAGGGGAAATATGTAGTTCTTTCATGTACGAGGACAATATAGTAGAAGCAATAAAGGATGGACAGATTGTAAAAGTTCCTAGAATGCAGGCTGAAGAGGAGGATTTATTTGTTTTGAGAAAACCTGGAATGATAGAGAGTGGGGGGTCTGTTGAAGAGAAATGGGTGGATTTAAGCTCTAAGAGGTTGCCTCAGACACATTATGGTGTTGATCTTAAGAACAAGGTTGCTAAGTCTTTGATAGATAATTTTCATTGGAAGATTATGAGGGTGAGAAGGGAAAAAGGATTAAATAGGAAGCAAGTTGCACAGGCAATTGGAGAGAGTGAGGAAAGTATAAAGAAAATAGAATATGGCGAGTTAATATCTGATGATTATATTCTTGTGACAAAGCTGGAAAATTATCTTAATATAAGTCTTAGGAAAGATAGTGAGGGATTTGATTCTGCTAGGAAATTGATTGATGCCAAGAAGGTTGAAGAAAGAGTTGCCGAGGACAAGAAAAAATTTATTAGAAAAGTTGAAAATTCTGATGCTCAATCATTGATAGGAAATGATATTGATCTTGAAGGTTTCTAGATAAAACTAACAAATCCTTTTGCTGTAAGAATTAAGGCAAGACTCCAGATTAGAAATGAGGGTATTGTAAAAAATATCGCAACGATTAGTGTGAGGGAGGCTATAATGTCTATAGCACTTAGCAAGTCTCCTGTAATTATGAACATTCCCTTGAGGAAAAGAAGTCCTGCAGAGAAGAGAATTAACTGAGTGAATGGGCTTATTCCGAAAATTAACATTAAGAAAGTAGATGCTGCAATCAGATCTATGGCTCCTAAAATCCTTAAAATTAACATGAAATTTTTTGTTTGGAAGAGTTAATAAGTTTGCTTGTTTTTTAGAGTTCTTAAAAAGATTTAAAAAGCCCTTTTCTTGATGAGTTATATGGAAATTGTAATTTTGAATGAGCAAAAAGATGATATTGAAATGAAAATTGATAATCTTACTGTTGCAGAAATCTTAAGGGCTTATCTAAGTGAAACTTCAGGGGTAGATTTTGTAGCATGGAGAAGGGATCATATTTCTAAGCCTGCACTATTAAAGATTAAAAGTTCGGGAAAGACAGTAAAGAAAGCAATGAATGAAGCCATTGTTGCAATAATAAAAGATTCTGAGAAGGTAATGGCTGAACTGAAAAAGTAACGTTAGATTTATTAATGGTTTTTTGTATATTTATCTAGTTTAGATTTTAAACTAAAAAGGAGGTGTTAAATGAATTGTAATTGTAAGTGGACAGAAACTGTTTTAGCAGTTATTATTTTTGTGCTGGCTGTATGGCCTGAATTATTGGGCGTGGTAGTATCAGCATGGGTAATTGCTATTGGAGCAATCTTGTTGTTAGTACATGCATGGAGTTGTAAGAGCTGTAAGGTCGAGAAGATAAAACCTATGCCTGTTAGAAAAGCAAGAAGTGCAAAAAAAAGAAGGAGATAGTTAGAATTTTATTTTTCTTTTTATAATTATCTTTATATATTTGATTTATTCTGCTGATATATGGCTACAACCTATACAGATTCTAAGGATATAGGTCAAGAGGAGTCTAAGGGTTCAGATGAGCAAAACAAGACAACTTCTCTGAACTCTAGAAGCTTGGGACAAAGAAAACTTTCAGCTGGAAGCTACGATTTGAATAGATGGCTTCATGGAGGATACGATTCTGACATAATCACGACGTTTTATGGAGGACCTGGGAGTGGGAAAACTAATTTCTGCTTATGTGCTGCTGTTTCCCAAGCAAAGAAGGGGAATAAGGTTATATTCATAGATACGGAGGGAGGATTCTCTTCTGAAAGAGTTAAACAGCTTATAGGAGCCAATAATGGAAATGGAAATGGAGATTTGGATAAAGTGCTTGAGAACATATTATTATTGAAGCCTACAAATTTTAAAGAACAGAAAGAGGCATTTGATAAGCTTTTGAAATATCTGAATAATGAAGTTAGTTTGATAATTGTTGATGGTATGACCATGCTTTACAGGTTGGAGTTTGCTGATGCAAGAGAAAAGAGAATTGAGGAGGCGGAGAATGGAAATGTTGATAAGAAGAATGATATTCATCATATTCAAAAGGTCAATGCTGAGCTTACAAGGCAGATGAGATTGATTGCAGAGATTGCTCGCAAGAGAGGAATTCCAGTGCTTGTGACAAATCAAGTTTATAATTGGGATAATGAAACAAAGATGGTTGGAGGAGATATCTTGAAGTATTGGAGCAAATGTCTTATTGAACTGGAGAATGATAGAGGAAGAAGGACTGCTTATCTCAGGAAGCATAGAAGCTTGGCAGAGAAGAGTTTTGGTTTTCAGATATATGATCTCGGAATAAGGAAGAAAGGATGGATTTGATTTTTCGTAAATCTTTATAAAGTTAGTCTTACCTTTATTTACAATTTTATATTTAAATAAAAGAGAGTGATGAAGCGACAACAGAGGATTGACAGAAGAAATAAATTGGTTGCAATAGCTGGTGTTGTCGGAATTGTTATTATCTCTTTAGGCATTTTAAGCTATATTAGTTCTCCACAATTTAGTCCGAGTTTGCAGAAGAACGCTGGTGGAAATCTTGGAGGAATAGGCTCTGGAGGAAATGACAAAAAAATTCAAGAACAAATTTATCCAGATACTTGGCCAGAGGATTCTAATCGGCTTCCAGATGGTCTCCCAATAGATTCTGATATTGCCTGTCAACTTCCATATATTGAAGTTTGGACAGCTGAAGATTTGAGTAATGTTCGAAACGATCTCGATGGCTGTTATATTCAGATGGCTGATATTGACTTGGCTGCAGCAGGGTATAATAATTGGGAACCAATAGGAGATTATGATTCTCCATTTATAGGAAATTATAATGGAAATCAATTTGAAATTAAGAATTTGAAAATTAATCGCCCTGATGAGGATTATGTAGGCTTATTTGGAGCTAGTAGGGTTGCCATATTAAGGAATATTAAGATAATTGATTCTACCGTTTCAGGAAGAAGATATGTTGGAACTTTAGCCGGATATTTTTTCGGAGGGGAACTTTCTTCATCTTACGTTATTAATGGTTATCTAGCTGGCTATTCTACATCTGGGGGACTATTGGGACAAATGGGTTCTGATAAATTTTCCGAAAATTTGATCAACAAGTCCTTTTTTGAGGGTTCATTAGAAGGAACTGAGTATATAGGAGGATTGGTCGGAAGGACTGATAGATTTTTTAGAAATAAGGTTGAGAATTCCTTTTCCATCATAAATATTAGAACCCGGGCGTCAACAGGAGGATTAGTAGGAGGCCTTTTTTTGGGAAATGTTTTTAATAGTATGTCATTTGGAAACATTGAATCTTTTGGAGATGACTCGTCCTTTAGTTTAGGAGGTTTAGCAGGATTAGTAGGACCAGGTATTATTTCTTCTTCCAGTTCTTCTGTTAAAATTACTTCATATGATTTACAAGGAGAAGAGGGTGGATTTTTTGGATTTAATGAAGGTAGAATTTCTGATTCTTATTCTTCTGGAAATTTAATTGCATATGGAAGGGGCGGATATCATTGGAATGCTATAGTAGGAGGTTTTGGGGGAGCAATTTGGATTCCAGAAGGATTTATTAAAAATTCTTATTCTAGGGGATTTGTTGAAACTGACGGTTCTAGAATAGGGGGATTTTTAGGGGAATTAAAAGAAGGTTTTCAAATTTCTGATTCAAAATTTGATATTCAAGCTTCTGGACAAAATAATTGTTATAAATATGGGAATTGTTCTGGGGCAGAAGGCCATCTAACAGCAGAAATGAAACAGCAATCAACGTATGAGAATTGGGATTTTGATAATACTTGGACAATGATAGAAGGAGAAACGTATCCTGTATTGAGGAGCCAGTTTGATGTTGGGCAATGGGCTCGCTGGCCGCTTGATTCAATCTATAATGAAAGCGGAAAGCAATATACTGAAGAGATTACTGACATGCAAAAGGAAGAAGCTCTTGTGAACGGAGCTATTGTAGCCAATGGAAGAGTTGGAAATAGTTTGTTCTTTAAGAGAAGCGAGAAAGATTATGTTGATACTCAAAGTGATTTTGATTTGTACAATGCATTTTCTATATCAACTTGGATGAAATTACAGCAAACTCCTGCTCAAGGAGAGTATTATGTTGTAATGAGCAAAAATAATATGCCTGATGAAAAGAGTTATGCTATGTTTTTAGATTCTGCTAATAGGTTGTATTTTGTGTTTTATCCTGATGCAGATGGAAGCGGAGAGGTTCTTGTGTCTTCTGTATTAGACAATCCAACTACTATTTGGAATCATGTTGCTGTTGTTTATGATGGGGAGCAGTTGAGATTATATATTAATGGAGAGAGAAAGAGTGTTAAGAATGCTGTTGATGTCAGACCTGCCGATATTCAGAGCAATTTGATAATTGGAGCTCAGACAAATGTTAACTCTGAAAGCGGATATAGTGATTATTATTGGGGCAGTATAGATGATGTTAGGATGTATCACAGGCCTTTGCTTGAAGATGAGATTATAGTTCTTGCTAATGGATTTGATTGATATCAAATTCTATACGTTTGATCTCTTAATGACCTGTAGTAATTAACTGCTGTGTTTCCGAATAAGAAAGGAAGGCCAACTCCTGCCGCAGCAGATAATACTCCGTAACATATATCTGGAGCATCGGCTTCTATTATTCCGTGACCCATTAAGTAGAGTCCTGTTGGAAACAATACTGTCGAAGAGACTGCGGCAACAGAAAGTCCAGAAAACTTGATTATTTTTACTATATCGCTTTCTTTATTTCTCATGAATTATTTTTTATTTTTTCTCTTTTAAGTTTTTATATTCAGCAGAAGTTAAATAAGGTTTTTCTATAAAAAATATTGTGAATTTTGACAAATAGGTTATTTTTAAATAGCAAGAAACTTTTAATTGATTATGAAATATTCTGAACTTGTTAAGGTGTATGATGCTTTGTCCGCAACTACAAAAAAGATAGAGAAGATAGATATTCTTGCTAAATTTTTACCAAGGCTGAAAGATCATCCCGAATGGATATATCTACTTAGGGGAAGAGTCTTGCCAGATTATGATGAAAGAGAGTTTGGCATATCCACACAACTTGCTATAAAAGCCATTGCAAGGGCTGCAGCAGTAGACTCAAAAGAAGTTGTGAAGAAATTCCATAAGGTTGGAGATTTAGGAGATGTGGCTGCAGAGCTTATAGGAAAGAAGAGACAATCTACATTATTTTCTAAGGAGCTTGATGTTGCAAGGGTATTTGATAATTTAAGGAAGATTGTAGATATAACTGGAAATGGTGCAGTGGATAGAAAACTTAGTTATGTTATCGAATTATTAAGTTCTGCAGCGGGAGATGGATCAGTATATATCATAAGGACTCTTCTTAATGATTTGCGTGTAGGGGTTGCAGATGCTATTCTAAGAGATGGAATTGTTGTTGCGTTTTTTGGAGAGGATAGAGAGATGAGGGATAAGGTAGAAGAAACTTATGATAAAGTGAATGATTTTGCGGAAGTTTTTGCAATGGCCTCCAAGGGAAAAAAGGGTCTTGATAGTGTAAGAATTGTTCCAGGAAGGCCGTTGAAGGTCATGTTACCTGTAAAAGTTACAGAAATTGACGAGGCATTCAGGATTTGTGGAGATAAAGTTGCTGTAGAACATAAATATGATGGATTTAGAGTTCTTATAAACAAGGATTCAAGGGGAAATGTAAGTCTTTTTACTAGAAGGTTAGATAATGTTACAAATCAATTTCCTGATGTCGTGAAGATTGTGAAGGAAAGGATACATGGGAATGATTTTATTCTTGATTCAGAGGTTGTGGGGTATGATCCCGAAAAAATGAGATATAGGCCATTTGAAGCAATTAGTCAAAGGATTAGGAGAAAACATGAAATAGAAAGGCTAATGAAAAAATTACCTGTAGAAATAAATGTATTTGATGTAATCTATTTAAATGGCGAGAGCAAAATTGATATGCCATTTATAGAAAGGAGAAAGGTTATAGAGAAGATAGTAAACCATGAGCCTTGGAAGATAAGACTTTCAAAGCAAATAATAACTAGTGATAAAAAGGAAGTTTTGAAATTTTATAAGGAAGCTTTGAAAATAGGTGAGGAGGGAGTTATGGTAAAGAGGTTAGATTCTCCGTATAGACCTGGAAGAAGAGTGGGTTATATTGTCAAGATGAAGCCAGAAGCAAAAGACTTAGATTTGGTAATTGTCGGGGCGGAATATGGAAGAGGAAAGAGGGCTGGGGGATTAACTAGCTTTATTCTTGCGTGCAGGAAAAATGCTGGAAGCAGAGAGCTTGTTGAAGTTGGAAAAGCATCTTCTGGATTGAAAGAGAAAGAGGGAAGTGATGGAACTACATACAAGGAGATAAATGATATTTTACAGCCTCTTATAATCAAAGAAGAAAAAGGTTATGTTCAAGTGAAGCCTAATGTCGTTGTTTCTGTGACTTATCAAAACGTTCAACCAAGCCCTACTTATAATTCAGGGTATGCCATGAGATTTCCGAGAATAACCCATTACCGTCCTGAAAGGGGAAAGCATGATATTGCTACTCTAGATGACATAAAGAAAGAATTTCTCAGGATGCAGAAACGACGGAAAGGCGGTTTAGGATAAATTTTTAAACTAAGTTTTTTCTGAACATTTATGGTAATATACGATAGTGAACGTCCGTATAGGTTAAGTTTAACTGTAGGAAATCGGCTTGGCATTCATGCAAGGCCATCTACCGATATACAGACTATTGCATTGGATTTTCAGGGAAAGATATATTATTGCAAGGAGGGTAATGACCCTGTGGATGCAACCTCTGTAATTCAGGTTCTGATTCAAGGTTCTTTATATGGAGACAATGTTCACTTTGAAATCTTTCCTGAAGAGGCGGTCTCAACCGATAATCCAAGATTAAGGGAGACAATTGCAAAATTAGAGAATATAGTCCGTCACGATGACGATAAATAGTTTATTGTCGGAAGCTTTATAAAGGATTTTCGTTTATAAATAATATCTAATTCAATTATGGCAAGTAAAAAATCTGATCTTAAGGTGCAAAACATTGTTGCGACTAGTTCTTTAGGGAAACCAGTTTCATTAACTAAGCTTGCTAGAAGCCAGAGCAATACAGAATATAATCCTGAACAGTTTCCAGGACTTGTGTTACGAGTAAAGGAACCTAAGTCTGCTGTTTTGGTGTTCTCTTCCGGGAATCTTGTGTGCACCGGAACAAAAAGTGTTGCACAAGTAAAAGAGGTGATTGAGCAGGTCATAAAACAACTTGCTAAGATTGGGGTTAAGATAACTGATAAACCAAAGATAACTGTGCAAAACATTGTTGCTTCGGGTAATATCAATGTGGATCTTAACCTCAATATTCTTGCTTTAGAGCTGGAGAATACGGAATATGAACCTGAACAGTTCCCAGGACTCGTCTATAAATTAGACAAGCCTACAACTACATTTTTGCTGTTTTCAAATGGGAAGCTTGTGTGTACTGGGACAAAAAGCAAGCAAGAACTTGACGCTGCCATGGAGCAGTTGAATAAGAACATTAAAGAAGTTTTGAAGAGAATAGAAAGCAAGAAGAGAAAGTGATTTTTAAATGATTTTAGTCGGTGAGAATTTATGTTTATAGAAGATTATAATGACTTTCTGAGGAATTTGAAAGTAGAAACTATGTCTAATCTTGCACTTCTTAATCCTTCCGCAAGAAATCCTTGGCTTTCAAGCCAATGAATGAATTGCGGTAATTATTTCTATTAAAATAAATATAAAACAGGGAGAGTTTGTT
>PFDB01000011.1 GCA_002763075.1 Candidatus Pacearchaeota archaeon CG10_big_fil_rev_8_21_14_0_10_34_76
TCCAGGGACAGATAGCAGATATTGTTTATTGGGGTGTTAATGATGATGGAGCAGTGTCTGCTCAGAACTTTAGTGATATTTATGATTTAGGATTAAGCCTTGGATCTGGAGGAAATCCAGATACCGAGATAACTAAAAATGTGAGCTCTCTTGAGTTTGGAACAGATTCTATAAATATAACTTGGTTGGCAAAAGACGATGTAGACCATGTTGATAGTTCAGTTTTCAATATAACTTTTCCAAATGGGTCTTCACTATTTAATTCTATTAATCAAAACGGAACAATTATTTTAGAACCTTCTAATTTAACAGTTATAGGAATTTATGGAATAAATTTATGGGCAAACGATAGTTATAATAACGAAAATCAGTCTTCTGATAGTTTTGATGTTTTAGATTTGGTTTTTCCATCAATAGATCTAATTTATCCAGAAAATATTAGTTATAATAAGGTTATTTCTGATTTGAATTATACAGTAGGAGATAATTATGCTCTTGATTCTTGTTGGTATTCATTAGATGGCGGAACTAATAATGCTTCAGTAACTTGTGGTGTTAATCTTACTGGACTTTCATCTTCCCAAGGAAGCAATACTTGGGGTATATATGCTAACGATTCTTTAGGAAATGAAAATTCAAGCAGAGTCACATTTTTTGTTGATTCTGTGTTTCCTTTGATAGAATTTGGCGTTGGAAGTGAAGAAACTGGGACTAATTTTTCGAGAGACCACATATATGTGAATGTGAGTGTTGTTGAGGTGAACGAGGCAAATATAACTTTCAGATTATATGATGAAACAGATAATCTTCTAAATGATTCAACATATACAGATTTTAATAGGGGTGTGAACTGGACTGGATTGTCTGATGGGTTATACAAATACAATGTTAGTGTAGAAGATTTTCTCGCGAATACTAATTCTACAGATACAAGGATTATCAGACTGGATAACTCTGGTCCTTTAATTGTTATAGATTATCCTCAGTCCATTATATATCTTGATAATGAGAGTTTGCCTTTGAATGTTAGCGTTTTGGATGAGGGCGTTGGCGTGGATAGTTGTTGGTGGAATATAGATAATGGGAATAATGATACTATTATTTGTGGGCAGAACACTACTTTCAACACTTCAGAAGGTTCTCATGAAATAGAGTTTTTTAGTAATGACACTTTAGGAAACTTGAATATGGAATCTGTTATTTTTAGTATTTCAGCGGGCGACCCCTCTATTATTTTAGAATCCCCCGTTGATGGGGCTTGGTTGAATTATAAACAAGATATTCTATTTTCTTACACCCCTACGCATCCTGAAGGAATAGATGTTTGTAGCCTTTATTCTGACTGGACTGGACTGTGGCAGATTAATCAGACAAATTTTGATCCTCAAAATGCTACAAGCAACAATTTCACTGCAAGTATAGATGGGTATGCTGATGGAATTTATAATTGGAATATTTGGTGTAATAACAGTCTTGGAAATGATGCTTTTGGATTGGTAAACTATAGTCTTAATGTTGATACTCTTGTTCCTTTAGTTGAGTTTGGATTTGGGACTGAAACTACCAATGTCTCTTTTTCTAGAAGCAATGTTTACGTAAATATTAGTGTTGTGGAAAGCAATGAAGCCAATATTACTTTCAGATTATATAATGGAGAAGGGATTGTTTCAGAAAATTCATTTAGCGATGGGACGAGGGAGATTAACTGGACGTTTTTGTTAGATGATTTGTATTATTATAATGTTACAGTTGTTGATTTGGCAGGGAATGATAACTTTACAGAAACAAGAATTATTCTTTTAGATACAACCGTTCCATTGATTGAAATTTTGTCTCCTGAGAACATTACATATACGTCAGATAATTTAGATTTTAATTATAGTGTGTCTGATATAAATGGAGATTCTTGTTGGTATACAACTGATGGGGGAACTACAAATTTCTCCTTGAGTAATTGCTCTAATACTACTCTGAGCATTCTACAAGGAAGTACAAATTTAATATTATATATGAACGATTCTGCAGGAAATGAAAATTCAGACAGTGTCACTTTTTTTGTTGATTCTATTATTCCTTTAGTAAGTTATGGGGAAGGGACTGTGAACGATGGAACGGAAGTTGAGACAAATTTTGTTTATGTAAATGTCTCTTTTACAGAGAATAATTTTGCTAACATAACATACTATTTATTTGATTCTAATGGAATTGTTAATGAAAGTATTTTCGAAACAGAGGTGAATGAGATAAACTGGACAGGGTTGATAAGTAGCAATGTCACTTATTATTACAATGTAAGTGTTGTTGATGAATTTGGGAATTTAAATTCAACTGTGACAAGGAGCATAATTCTAGTTGATCTTAATGCTCCCTCTTTAGTTCTTGTTGAACCACAAAATACGACATACACATTTAATGAAAGTTTGCCTCTAAATTTTGCAGTTAGTGACTTTAACTTAGATTCTTGCTGGTATAATTTGAATAAGGGAGTTAATGTTAGTTTATCTGGGTGTGCCAATTCAACTTTTGATACTTTTGAAGGTTCCAACACACTTTATTTTTATATAAATGATACCTTAGGAAATTTTAATTTAGATAGTGTTACATTTAATGTAAATAATAGCTTAGTTTTTACTGAAAATTATTCTGTGCAGAGGGGCAGTGTTTCAGTGAATGGCCAGATTGATGTACCTATTCATAATACGGACATAACAAAGGCATTTGTCATTCATACTGCAAGTTCTGCTGATTCTGGACCAGATACACTAAAGGTGACTGCGACAATCATCAATTCTAGCACAATAAGATTTCAAAATTATGCAGGGGGTAGCGCAACTGTTGAATGGGAGTTGATTACCGGACCTGGAATAAATGTAAAAAAGGGAACTTTGGCATTTTCTAATACGGACGCTATATTAGATGCGAATATTTCAGAAATTAATCTTTCAAATTCTTTTATTGTTGTTGAGAGCAGACTTAATTCAGGTACAGGTAATCAGATTATCGGAGGATTTTGGACTGCTAGATTTAATAATGCTAGTCAAATTAGATTTGAAAGGCAATCTACAGGCACGGCAGGGGAAATTGCATATCAAGTTATTAGTCTAATTGGAGCGAAAGTACAAAATGGAAGTTTTACCACTGCGTTAACTTCAGGAACTGCTAATCTTGTGAGCACCACCAGTATGAATCATTCTTTCTTGATTTTTTCTAAGAGTTTAGATAGCGGAACTTCTTTAACTTCATATAATATTGCTGGAGATTTGACTAATAATAATACAATTACATTTACAAGACAATCAACTTCTGGAAATATGTGGACAGAGTGGTTTGTTGTGGAGTGGCCTTATTTCATTGTTGAAAGGGGTCAGATAATAGTTTCTGGTGGCGGTGCTGTGAATCAAGCTATCAAAGAGCTGTTCTTCCTAAATAAAAGCTTCAATGTTCCTTCTTGGAGCAGTACAGGGGGTGGGACTACAAATGCTAATGCCTTCTTGACTAGTTCCTTAACTAGTGTTAACAATCTTCAATTTTTGAAGGGGGCGGCATCCCAGACACAGACTGTAGAGTGGCAAGTTATTGAGATAATAGAACTAGATCCTCCCACTATTAATTTGTTTTATCCCACAGATGGATTTAACATTTCTGGACTTTCTGTAGAATTCTTTAATTATAGTGTTTCTGATTCAAATAGTATTTTGAATTGTTCACTTTTAGGCAATTGGAGTGGAGGATGGCACATTAATCAAACAGAATTAAATCCTTTAAGAGAGACAACCATTAATTTTTCTTCAGTAGATGTAGGAGTTGATGGATATTATGAATGGAATGTGGAATGTATTGATATATATGGAAATAAAGGAAATAATTTGACTAATTTTAGTTTTGCAGCATTTAATTTACCTTACAACTCTCCGATTTCTATTAACATAAACCAAACTTCCAATAATGGCACTGGAAATGTTAGTTTATCATGGGGAGAAGTTTCTAATGCCCTGAATTATAATGTTTATTATTCTGATGATTTAAGTGGGAACTTTATATTGTTGAATACAACTGCTGAAATTAATTTTACTGATTATACATTTGCAGGAAATAAGAGAAGATTTTACAGGGTGAATGCTTTGAATCCGACAGGAGAAAATGTTAGCACAGACATTTTTAGCGCACAGGTTTACACATTAGCCCATAATGGCAACACTCGTAATTGGATAGGGTTTGCTAGTAATGCTTCTTATTTAAATAATGCCAATGATACTCTTAATGAAATCATCGGAGCCACCGCAATTTCTATGTGGAATGCCACAATGCAAAAGAAATCAACATGTAATGGTTTTTCTTGTCCTGCTTTTCCTAGCTGTACAGATACAAATTGTAATTTTGATTTAAATCTTGGATTTGGATATGAGGTGAATTTGAATAGTTCATACCCTAGCCAAGTTAACTGGAGTTTAGTGGGGAAAGTGCATGATCCAATAAATATTACTCTTATAAAGAATCAAACAGGATTTGGAAAAAATTGGATATCCATATACGGGAACAGCAGTCTTACTGATGCAAGAAGTTTGCTTTTGAATGTAACAAATTCGGAGAGTGTTAGTAGATGGAATCCTTTCTTACAGACTTCAGCAGGGTATGTAAAAATAGGAGAAATCTTTTTTGGAACTAATTTCCCAATTTTATTAGAAGAAGGATATGAAATTTCTGTAAGCCAGACAACTAACTGGACTCAAGGTGAAATATAATTTCTAAATATTAGCAGATAAATATACTTCTATTATTGCTGCAAGTATCAACAGGCAGATAGATATAATTATTAGCAAACCCGTATCTAACAAAATCTTTTTTGTTTTCTCCCCATTAAAGTCACCCTTTAAGATAGAAACAAATATTATTCCTCCCGCCAATGCAGCAACAAAATAAGCAAGCATTTCAGGGATTCCATGGGAAAGATATTTAAGAAAAATTACTGGAAGATGTGCCAACGAGAGAGAGTATTTTGCTATGCTTCCCATTACAAATCCAAGGATGCTTGCATTCCAGACAAGTATGAATATGGCCCCAGCACCGTAAAATATTGAAAATATGATTGTAAAAAAGAGCACCCTCAGATTGTTTTCCATTATTAGGTAGAATGGATTTTCAGGAGAAATGCTCTTTCCTGTAAGAGACCTGATATCTTGTATGGCTTGTTCTTGAAAACTGAATATTTCTTTTGAAATATCTTCAGGAAGCACGATTGTCCAAAATGTAAATGCGAGTAGGAAGCCTATAAAGAGGAAAATTAAAAAGTTAAGGGTTCTTATGTGCTGTTTCATCAATTTTTTTTCAGGATTTAAGCCCCTCTCTTTTTTCTCTTCCAGTATTATTGCTCCTTGCACTACATACATACACGAAATCACTGTGAGGAAAATCATTACTATAGAGGAATATTCAGGAAAAACCCAATGTCCTAGAAATATGGAAATTGAAGTATAAAAAATTCCCACAAACATCATTTCAATAGGGTGCCTTTTGGCATTTTTAGGGTTTAGAACAAGATTTGATAGTCTGAACATTTTAATATATATTTTGGCTATTTATATAATTTAAGAATTCTAGTTCCTCCTTAAATCTAACCACAATATGGATAATGAAGCGAGTATGAGTATAATAGAGATTGGAAAAACTAATCCAGAATACTCTGCGCCTATCGCAAAACCTGTGATTGCTGTGCTTCCCATGAATAATCCAAAACCCGAAGTGAGCAATGCCATGAAAAGCAATGCGCCATGTCTTATGCTCTTTCTAGTTTTCTCTTCTTCTTCAGATTTTTTAATATATTCTTTTAGAAAACTATGCACTTCTTCTTCCATCTTGTTTTCTATGCTTCTATTTATTTAAATCCTTTTACATAAAATAAACCTTAATGAGATATGAATATTGGGTAAGATTTAAATATCAGGTTTGTAGTATTTGAAGTATGAAAAAATTTATGGTTTTAACCTCGATACTTTTTTTATTTACCTTTTTCTCTTATGTTTCCGCTCAATCAAATGAAGACTTTAGTTATGTTATTTCTAATTCTGAAAATTGGAGAGACGTTTATTCCACAATGCATTATGCTAATCTCTTACAGAAGGGAAATGATTTTTTAGTCAGTACACAACATGGAAATGTCTTGTTGTTAGGCATTAGCAAGAGCAATGAAATAAGGGTTATTAGTTCAAATAGCCAATCTTTTGTTGTTAACTATCCCTTAATCATTAGAAACAATGGGTTTGCAGATGCACATGAAATCAATGTCAGAAATGCAAATCTTGAACTTATTGAGGAATTATCTGAAATCAATAATTTTATCATAGTTGGAAATATTTATGGGTATAATGCTATAGCTGTCAATCCATATGCTCTTCTCACCGATTCATGGGTTTTTATGGCAGACAAGAACAATATAGCAGAAATAGAATCTATATTGCAAAATCGAGATGTGAACGATGTTTTAATTTATGGTCATGTGGATAGAGAAGTAAGGGATGCATTAACCGGGTACGACCCAAAGATAATATCAACTGGAGATAGGTTTAAGGATAATATCGAAATAGTCAAAGAATTTTTGAAAATCAAAGAGGCTAATCAAGTTACTCTTACAAACGGAGAATTCATTGAAAAAGGCATCATGTCCGATTCTTATCCTATCCTTTTCACAGGAAAGGAGAATGTCCCTAGTCAAATAAAAGATTATCTTAAGGAATCTCCATTTCAGGTGGGGGTTCTCGTTGGCTCTGACTTGGTTGGCACTGCTACAAACATTCGAAGAGATACTGGAATGAGTGTGATTGTCAAGTTTGCTAGGGGTGCCAGAGTTCCTTCGGGGGCGATTGCGGCGGTGGAGGGTCTTGATATTTTTCCTGTTCCGAATCCAGTCATGGCCTTGAGTCTGCATTCTGTAAAATATAATGCTGCAAATTCGGAATTGCAGGTTACTTATCAGAGCCAATCTAATATTCCAATATATCTCCTTGGAACTATAACTCCTATAATTGATGGTACTCAAATGTCAAGGATAGGTGATGAAGAACCTATCTTTATGGCTCCGGAAGATTTCAAGACAGTGATTTATCCTGATTTTCAAGTTTCTGGAGAAGATTTAGAGGCTAACATCTTCACATTATATGGGGATACTCCAAGTTCGCTTGAGAAAGTATTAGATGCTACGGCTAAGATAGAAAGAGTGAACGTTATAGACAATTGTGATGTGGATATCTTAAATGTTAAATATTCGAAACCAAAAGATTCTTTTATTGTGACGTTAGAGAACACTGCAGATGCTGATTGTTGGGCAAGTGTTGAAATTAAGGATTTGGTAGTAGATGGATTGGAAAAGACTATTGGTTCTGAAGGCTCTGAGAACATCAAAAAGGGAAAAAAAGGGAAGGTTATCATAAATGAAATACTGGCTAATGAGGATTTAGATATGAATAATTTTGTTGATGTAATAGTCTATTATGGAGAAAGAGAAGATTCTCTTGTAAATACAATAAGGGGTACTTTTGAATTAGATATTGAGTCAATTTCTAAGGTGACCATTGTTCTTCTAATTATCTCTCTTTTAATAGTTGGCTTGATAATATTCTACGTTATCAAGAGAAGAAATGAAAATTTCCTTTAATTTTTATTAATGTTTTTGTTTTAGAGAGATTGATATCTCATCTAATGTTCTTTTAATTTTATAAAAGTCTTTCTTGTCAAATGTGGATTCAAAGAGCTTTATCTTAGAAGGAATGACTATAAGCTTTAATTGTTCTATTGAAGTCTCTTTTTTTTCTTTTTTCTTTTTCTTTAGCTCTTTTATTATAGAGGAATATCTTTCATTGATAGATGAAATAATGTGCTTTTTTAAGCTTTTTAATAATTTTTCAGAGTTATTTGCTTTTTTAAGCATCTGATTAAGTTTTTTGTTTTTTGTTTTTATCTTTGACTTTGAGTAGTGACCCAGAAAGGTGTCTATTTCTCTTTTATCCAATATACTAATGAGGTAAAGTAATTCTTCGGAATCACTAAGGTGGTGCACAAGGTCTTCTGTTGTTTTTTTAGTCACCCTTGTCTTATTGATATTTTTTCTGTTCCCTTTCTTCTTTCCATTTTTTGGAAAACTATTGTCTTTCTTCTTTTTCTCCTTCATTTTGTTTTTTTAGTCACCCTTGTTCTTCCTCTTTTCTTTTAATGATTCTTCCAAATTATTTAAAATTTTTTTAGTCTGCTCAAGATCTTTCTTGTCAAATGTGGATTCAAAGATTCTTATTTTAGGAGGTACCTTTAGGACAATTAACTCTTCTTCCTTAACATCTAATCCTTTTTTTCTTAATTCGCTTATTTGAGATTTTATTTCATCTAATTTTTCTTTTAAGTTATTCAATATCCCTTCCTTTACTAAATCTATCAATTCTGTCTTGCTTTTTGCTCTAGATAATATTGTGCTCATATCAGAAGTCTTAAATCCTATTTTCATAGATGAATTTGCTTTTAACATCAAAATGATATCTTTTTCAGCTAGGCGTTCTAGAAAATTTATAAGCTTTGTTTCATCTTTCGATTCTAATAACGTAATGAATGAACTATAGTTTTCCTTGGATTTTTTTGTGACAACTTTTTTGGTCTCCTGGCTCGCATTTACTTCATTTAATTGAGATAATTCTGATTCTTTTTCAATTTTTTGTTCCACTTGTTTTTCAATTTTCCCCTTGTTTTTCTTTTTCGATCCTTGTTTTTCAATATTTAAAATTTTTTTAGTCTGTTCAATATTTTCACTATTTTTTGTAGCCAGTTTGTTTTTTTTCTTAAATCCTATCCAAATATTTCCTAACTTATCTCCTATAAATCCTGAAGAAACTTTTTCATCCTCCAAGCATCTGGATTTGTTTTTCAAAAATATCAATATAGATATTATAAAGATTATTGCAATTATTAAAACTATTAAAATTTTATACATTTTATTTTTTCTTATTTATCTTGGCTATTTGATTTTTGTCCTGTTTATTCTTTGGTTTTGTCTTAATGATACTTGTATCTTTTTTTTCCATACCATCTTTTTTAATATTTTGTTTTTTATCCTCTTGTTCCTTGCCTTCTGATTTCTTATCCTTATCTTGGCCAGGCTTCTCAAATCTTCCTATTTCATTAAGTATAGACTCTTTATTCTTTGCTTTCTTTAAGATATTCCCAAGAGCTTCATCAATCTCTTTTCCAGCCCAATCAGCAATATCGTTTTTATTATCGTTCAGATGAGATTTTAATACATCTTCTTCCAGATTTGGAAGAACTTCCTTTAATTCTTTCAGGGAAGATACAGACATTCCATTATCAAATGTCAGGGGCTTTACAATTTTTGTAGACTTGTTCTCCGGAGCTACTTTTATTTCTGTTTTTTCTTTCACTCCTTGTTCTTTCTCCCACTTCTTTCTTTCTTCAGCTGCCTTTGATAAAGATTGTTTTAGTTCTTTCTCTTCAATCAACTCAAGCTCTTTCTTCTTAGGCTTCTTTCCTATTGTCTGCCATTGTTTCTCAAATCTTGGCAATAATCCTTCTAAGTAAATATCTACAACAGAAAAGTTACCAGTCATTAACTTATCTTTCACAAGCTTCAGTTCCATTTTCAAATCAAATGTATCTACCTTTTCTGTTTCAAGTTGTTCTATCTGATATTCTAAGTCTTCTATTTTCTCTCCATATTCATTATACTTATCTAAGACATCATCAGGTAGACGTCTGGTGCTGTGGAGTATCGGCCTGAATGCTACAAAATAAGGGCTTCCTTTATTATGTGCAGGGTTTACGCACATTCCAGTCCCTACGGAGGCTTTTATGAGAGATTGCAGAAATGATTCCCCATATTTTGTTTTTATTCTTTCTAAATCACTTTCATCTCTTGTTCTCATCTGAACTTCAGTATTGATGTTTGCCTTTATCTCTCCAACAAAATCAGATAACACTTGGGAAACAAGCATCACTCCGAAACCCCATTTTCTGAATTCTCTGCAAGCTCTTTCTATTTGAAGGAAGCCCTCTCCGCTTCCACCAAACTTAGGCAATAAT